>JAQGLO010000187.1 GCA_028292825.1 Alphaproteobacteria bacterium
GCCGCTGCGGAAGGCTCATGACCGGGCCAGTTGCGGACGGACAAAATCATTGTGCCGCCATATCATCACGGTCAGCACGATCCCCGCCACCGCCGCATAGAGAAGAAAGACCGGCAGCAGCGCGGCGGCCACGCTGAGCGGCGCCACGGCGTTGATCAGCGCCTCGGCGCCCAGATTGATCGACATCAGCGCCAGGCAGGACAAGGGCATCGAGAACCAGTTGGTCCGCCGCGTCGTTAAGGACACGCCCAGCATCGCCACCAGCGGCGCCAGGAATGAGAGCAAGCTGCGCGAGAAACGCTCCGCCAGCAATTTCATCTGGTCGGCGCGGGCGTCCGGTGTGTGATGATCCGGCACGAACAGCTGCTCGACCATGGTCTGCTCGGGCGTGTTGCTGCTGCGGTCGGTGAATGGCAGCAGCTGGTCCACCATCATCAACTGGCTCATGTCGCGCACCTTCATGTTGATGCGCGGGACCTTCAGGTCTTCCAGGCCGGTGCTGCGGATCGCATCGGGGCGGGTGAGCGCATCGCCGGCGCTGGGCATGGGGTGGGCGTCGGCGAAGGTGTGCGAGGTGAAGTCGTTCAGGTTCAGAACAATGCGGCCGCTGCGGTCTGGCCCGTCCAGCCGCGCCTGGGCGGCGGTGACGACGCGCGAGGTATGGGGCGCGATCTGCTGATAGACAAAGAGCGTGCGGTCTTTGCCCACTGCGGCATCCGGCGGGCGCGCGTCGATCACCGGGACGCCGCCGGGCGCGGTGGGCGGCGGCGCGCCGTCCGTCACATGGTCCATGGCATAGGCGACATAGGAGGGGAAATAATAGAACTCGCCCTTGGCCACGCCTTTCTTCAGCGAGCGCAGTTCGGACACGAACAGGATGGATCGTTGGGCATAGTGGGACATGGGATCGACCAGGCCCGAGCCGACGGTGCTGACCAGCTGTCCCGCCAGCGCCACCACCAGGATCAGGCTGGACAGCTGCCAGGGACCCAGCCCGGAGGCGAACAGCACCAGCATCTCGCGGTTCTCGCGCATACGCAGCAAGGTGAGATAGGCGGCCATCAGGATGGCGATGGCCAGCGCCAGGTCGAAGATCTCGGTCGAGGTGCAGAGCAGGATCAGCGAGATGCCGAACAGGTCGGCCTCGTGGCGCACCGCGTCCTTGAACACCCAGGTGAAATGCTCAGCCAGGAAGATGGCCTCGATCAGCACGATGACGGCAAAGGCCTGGCCCAGCACGCGCAGGAAGAAGCCGCGCGCATAGTCGCCGCGCACGAAGCCGGCAAGCGTGGCGCGCAGCTCGTTCGCGGGCGCACCGATCAGGGGCGTGTCGCTGCTCAAAGCCGGAATGCCTCGCCCAGATAGACGCGCCGCACCGCCTCGTTGTTCACGATGCTGGCCGCTTCGCCTTCCGCCAGCACGCGGCCGCTTTCGATCACATAGGCGCGGTCCACCATGCCCAGCAGCTCGCGCGCCTTGTGGTCGGTGATCAACACGCCGATATCGTGGTCGGCCAGATGGCGGATCAGACCGATGATCTCGTCGGTATTGTTGGGATCGACGCCGGCAAAGGGTTCGTCCAGCATGGCAAAGCTGGGTTCGCAGGCCACCGTGATGGCGATCTCGCAGCGCCGGCGCTGGCCGCCGGAGAGATCGCCGACGCGCTTGCGGCACACGTCTTCCAGGCGGAATTCCGTCACCAGTTCGTCCAGCCTTTGCTTGCGCCCGCTCGCCAGGCGCGCTTCCAGCACCATCGCGATGTTCTGCGCCACCGTGAGGCTGCGCGGCACGAAGGGCGCCTGGGGCAGATAGGCGACGCCGAAGCGGGCGCGGTCATAGAAGGGCATGCCGGTGATGGCCTCGCCGTCCAGCGCGATGACGCCGGCATCGGGCGTCAGCATGCCGGTCAGCATCTGGAAGGTGGTGGTCTTGCCCGCACCGTTGGGCCCAAGCAGGCCCACGATCTCGCCGCGCTCCAGCGACAGGGTGACATCTTCTATGACCCGGCGTCCGGCGAAGGACTTCACCAGATGCTGCGCTGAAAGCATGGCTTGCTCTTTGAATCGGCCTTGAATCTGCCGGATTGGCGTCCGCCGGCACGGCGGACGAATCGGCCGGTTCCGAAAGTTTCGCCCCTTGAGGAGATACTATGACGGGGCTTTTTGCCTGTACAGGCGCGGCACCCCCGCAAAAAAATATGCATGCGGCATGGAACAGATCGCGCCATGCAAAGGCAAAATGCTACCGAATATTACGTGATCCCTCCCCCGAAACTGGCAAATACTGCTGACGGGCGCGGCATTTCGTGAACCAGACAGGGCCAAAAACAAGGTTTTATGAGCCAGCCACTTGGACTTACCGTGATGGCGAAGGTTGTGGCATATAGATTTCCGGTTATGCTCCTTTTGAACGCCGGCCAGTCGGCCGCGGGGCAATTTTTAGATTTAGTCCGAGGGGCAATGACGACCCATTTTGCGGCCGCCGAACAAACGGCCATACCGGCCGAAACCGAACTGCCCGAGCGCAAGAGCGTTGTGGATGGCTTTGCCGGCTACCGCGCCCTGCGGCGCCGCATCGAGGATCTGCAGGCCAGCGGTCACACCATTCCCTTCTTTGCGCCGCGCGATGGCGTCAGCCATAGCGTCATCCGCCGCGATGGCCAGAGCCTGATCAGCTTTTCCGGCTACAATTACCTGGGCCTGAACGGCCATCCCGCCGTCACCGCCGCCGCCAAGAACGCCGTGGACAAGTACGGCACCTCCGCCTCCGCCAGCCGCATCGTGGCCGGCCAGATCGAGCTGCACGGCGAACTTGAACGCAAGCTGGCCAATTTCCTGGGCACCGACGACGCGCTGGTCTTCATCAGCGGCTATCTCACCAATGTGAGTGTCATCGCGCACCTTCTGGCCCGCCCGGACGCCGTCATCTATGACTCCGGCGCCCACAACAGCATCATCACCGGCGCGCGCCTGTCGGGTGCCAAGACCTTCACCTACCAGAATGGCGACTGGGACGCGCTGGACGCGCTTCTGGAAAAAGAGCGCGCCGGCTTCCGCCGCGGCCTCATCGTTGCCGAAGGTGTCTATTCCATGGACGGCCAGATCCTGGATCTGAAGCGCCTGGTCGAGATCAAGAAGAAACATGACGTGCTGATCATGGTGGACGAAGCCCACAGCTTCGGCATCGTGGGCGATACCGGCCGCGGCGTCTGCGAAGCCGCCGGCCTGCCGGTCGACAGTATCGACGTCTATATGGGCACCCTGTCCAAGACCCTGGCCTCCAGCGGCGGCTATATCGCCGGCGATGCGGGCCTGATCGAATATATGCGCTATCTGTGCCCCGGCCTGATCTTCAGCGTCGGCCTGTCGCCTTCCGATACCGGCGCCGCGATCGCCGCGCTGGACATCCTGGAGCGCGAACCGCACCGCCCCAAGCGCCTGCGCGACCGCGCCCGCTTCTTCCGCAAGATCGCGCGCGAGAACGGCCTGGACGTGGGCGGCGATGAGGAATCCCCCGTCGCCTCGCTGATCGTGGGTGACGACAAGATGGCCATGGCGCTGTCGCACAATCTTCTGGCCCGCGGCGTCGAGGTGCAGCCCATCGTGCGCCCGGCCGTGTCGGCGACCACGGCGCGCCTGCGTTTCTTCCTCACCGCCAACCACACCGAGGAGCAGATCCGCATCACGGTGCCGATGGTGGCCCAGGAACTGGAAAAGCTGCGCCGCGCCGCCGCTGCGGAATAAGCGGATTTCGGTGCAACGGCCCTTGCGGGTGGCGCTTGTCACCAGCTCCTACAATTTCATCGCCGATGGCGTCGCACTGACTCTCAACCGCCTGGTCGGCTATCTGCTGGCCCATGGCGTCGAGGTGCTGGTTTTCGCCCCCGTGGCCGATACGCCAGCCTTCGCGCATCAGGGCACGCTCGTGCCGGTGCCCTCACGCCCCCTGCCCGGCCGCCCTGAATACCGGCTTGTGCTGGGCATGCCGCGCACGGTGAAGCGGCAGCTGCTGGATTTCAAACCGGACATCATTCACCTGGCGGTGCCGGATCTTCTGGGCCAGGCCGCGCTCAAGCTGGCACAGGCGCACGGCATCCCGGCGGTGGCGACCTATCACACCCGCTACGAGACCTATCTGAGGCATTATCCCTACCTGGCCTGGCTGGAAGGCTGGCTGAAGCGCACCCTGCGCAACTTCTATGGCGCCTGCCGCGAAGTCTATGTGCCGTCGCAGTCCACCCGCGCCGCGTTGCTGGCGGACGGGTTGCGCGACAATCTCAAGCCCTGGCCGCGCGGCATCGACACCGAGCGCTTCTCGCCGGACAAGCGCAGCGCCGCATGGCGCGGCAAACTTGGCATCGGCGCCGACGAAGTGGTGATCCTGCACGTCTCGCGGCTGGTACGCGAGAAGCGGCTGGACACGCTGACGGGCGCGCTGAAACAGGTGCCGCACCGGGTGGTGATCGTGGGCGATGGTCCCGACCGCGCCTTTGCACAGCGCGAACTGCCGGGTGCGATCTTCCTGGGCTTCCAGGGCGGCGAGGATCTGGCCACAGCCTATGCCTCGTCCGACATCTTCATCTTCCCCAGCGACAGCGAAAGTTTCGGCAATGTCACCCTGGAGGCCATGGCCTCGGGTCTGGCTTGCGTCTGCGCCGATGCCACCGGCAGCCGCTCACTGGTGGTGGAAGGCGAAACCGGCTTCCTGGTCGATGCCGACAATGCCGACGGCTTTGCCCGCGCGGTGAGCCAGCTGGCCGACAATCCACAGTTGCGCCGGCGCATGGGCGAAGCCGGACGCAAGCGGGCGCTGACCTTCGGCTGGGACGAGACGCTGGGCCGCATGCTGGGCTATTATCGCGCCGTGCTGGGCCAAACCGAAAAGATCGTGCCGTGAAGATCGTCGATGTCTGCGAATTCTATTCGCCCACCGGCGGGGGCGTACGGCGCTATATCAACCAGAAACTGGAATTCGCCCCCCGCTTCGGCCACGACCTGACCATCATCGCACCCGGCACCGAAAGCCGCCGCGAAGAGGTCAAGGGCGGCACCATCATCTGGATCAAGAGTCCGCAGCTTCCCTTTGACGCCAATTACCGCATGTTCTGGCGCGCCCGCGACGTCTGGCGGGTGCTGGACGAATTGAAGCCCGACCTGGTGGAAGGCTCCTCGCCCTGGCGCGGCGGCTGGCTGACAGCGCGCTGGCACAGCCGGGTTCCCAAGGCCTTCTTCATGCACATGGACCCGGTGTCGGTCTATCCGCAGACCTTCCTGGGCAACCTTTTGGGCGAGGAGCGGGTGGACCGCATGTTCGGCTGGTTCTGGACTTACCTGAATCGACTGAACAATTTCTACGACGCCGCCATCGTCACCAATCCGGCCATGGCGCAGCGCTTCGGCAAGTTCGGACTGAAGAATATCGAGGTGGCGCCGTTCGGGGTGGAGCGCGAGAAATTCTCGCCCTTGTTCGCCGATCCGGCGATGCGCCGCGACATGCTGCGCGCCTGCGGACTGGACGAGGACGCGACCCTGTTGATCGCGGTGGGCCGTCACCATCCCGAGAAGCGGCTGAATGTGGTGATCGACGCCGTCACCCGCGCCCAGCCGCACCGCAAGATCGGGCTTTATATCGTGGGCAACGGGCTGATCCGCAAATCGGTGGAAAAATGGGCCCGGCGCGCCAGGCATGTCTTCGTGGCGGGCCAGATCAACGACCAGGCGCGGCTGGCACGGGTGATCGCCAGCGCCGACGCCCTGATCCACGGCTCGGCGGCAGAGACCTTCGGTCTGGTGCTGGCGGAAGCCCTGTGTTCGGGCACGCCGGTGATCGTGCCCGATGTCGGCGCCTCCGCCACCTTCGCCGGCCCCGGTTATGCCGAGACCTACCGGCCGGGCGATGCCGCCGATGCAGCAGCGGCGATCCTGGCGCTGGTGGCGGGCGACCGCGCGGCGCAGGCGCGCGCGGCGCTGGCCGCGGCAGACGCCCGCGTCAACAATGTGGAACAGCATTTCCAGACTTTATTCGGGATTTACGAGCGCATCGTGGCCGAACGCTCAAGCCGGTAAAGCGTGTACCAGTGCAGCGGCAACAGCTTGAGGAAGCGCGCTTTCGCCGCGAAACCGGTATAGCCGCGAATGAAGTTTTCGCCCGCGTCGCCATAGCCGAAACGGGTCAGCGGAAATTCCGAATAGAGCAACGTGGCCTTGATGCCAGGCGGTGGCAGCGGCGTTTCCGACAGGAACAGCACCGGGCCCTTGTCCAGCAGGGCGGCAAGCTGCGGACCGCTTACCTGCCTTGGCTGATAATGCGCCGGCCGCACCATTGGATAGGATTCAAATACCGGCGCCAGGCTGACCACCGCGCCGGGATCGTGGCGATAGAGATAGCGCGCCATCGGCATGTGCGGCCGCACGCCGAAGGGATAGACCGCCAGATAGGCCATGAAGACCAGTGACAGTGCGGTGGTCGCTTTCGCGGCCCAGGAATGACGCCACTGCCAGATGCGGGCAAAGGCGTGGCGTCCACGCGGCAGCAGGGGCGAAAATCCCAGCACCGGAAAGCTGGTGGCCAGGATCGCCAGTGGAAACAGGAAGCGCGCTTCCTTGTGCGCCACAGCGACATGTAGCGCCACGAAGGGCAAACTCGCCCAGCTGACCGGATGGCGCGGGTTGCGCAGCCACATGGCGATCATGCCCGCCATCACCACCAGCGTGATGGCGAAGAAACCGGTGGCGGGCAGCAGATAGAAATAGGCAAAGAAGGGCTCGCGCCCGAATGTCCTGGCGGCGACGCCTTGCAGGATATTGACGTTGAAATAATCGAAGGGCGGAAACACCCACACGCCATAGCCCCAGCGGTCCGCCAGCGCCCCCAGCGCCAGTGCCGCGACGCCGCCGGCGATGAATGCGCCAAGCGCGGCGATGCGGACGCGGGCGACAATCGCCAGCCAGGCAAACAGGCCCAGAGTCATCAGGGCCGTTTGGTAGCGGCATTCGAACGCCAGCCCGCACAACAGGCCGGCAAGCGCCAGCCGCGCGGCGGTTTGCGGCCCCATTGCCAGCGCCAGCCCCAGCGCGAAGAAGGCGGCCGAGAAGGTCTCGGACGAAGTGCGCACGAACAGATAGGGCAGGAAGCCGAACAGCGGCAGATAGCGCAGGAAGGCGCGCTTTTCCACGTCGCCGGGGAGCGTCGGCAGCAGCGCGCGGGCGAAGGCCGCCAGCGTGGCGAGACTGAACAGCCCCGTCAGCAGCCGCAAAATCCACAGGATGGTGAAAAGATCGCTGACGCCCAGGCCCAGCAGCGGCCTGGCGATGGCATAATATATCAGGGGCTGGGTCCAGGGCCGGATGCGGGCGGTGAACTCCCAGGGCAGCGCCGCAGCGGGCGTGATGCCCAGCTTGTGGCTCATGAATTCCAGCACCTGGTAGTGCTCGTCGGGAAAATAAAAAAGCGCGCTGAACCAGGCCGTCACTAGCGTGACCGCCGTCAGGATCAAAAGGCTGCGCTTCAATTCGGCCGTCATGGCGCATCAAACCAGTCGAGATAGGCGGCCGCGCAGCGCGCCGGCTCGAACCGCGCCACCAGCGCCACCAGTTCGCGCGGCAGACGTGGCGCGGCGGCGACCTGCGCAACAGCCGCCGCCAAATCGCGCGGGTCATGCGAGGCCACGACACGCCCCGCCGCCGGAATGGCGATCATGTCCCGCAGCATCGCGCTGCAGTCGGTGGTGACAACCGGCACGCCATGCGCCAGCGCCTCGCCCACCACGGCCGGCTGGCCTTCATAGCGCGAGGTCAGCAGCAGCATGTCGGCGGCGGCCAGGTAAGGATCGATGGCGGGCACAGCGCCCACCCGTGTCACCCGGTCCTGCAAGCCAAGACGCGCGATCTTCCGGTCTGTCCAATCGCGCAGCAAACCATCGCCCAGTAGCGTGAGATGGGCGGGAATAGCGAGCGCTTTCAGGGTTTGCAACGCCAGGCCGACATCCTTTTGCGGTTCGAGTCGCCCGGCCCAGAGGATGTTGCACACGCCACTGCGCGGCGGGATGGCGAGGTTGGCGGCGGAACGCAGATAGATGGGGTCGTGCAACACCCGTACCGGCTTGCCGGGCATGAGACTTTCGATCTCCTGCGCAAAGGCAGAAGACAGTGCTGCGAAACCGTCAACGGATTTTGCAAAGTGGCGAAACAGGGGCCCGATGAACGCGCGGGCCAGACCCGCCGGCAGCGGTGGATTGGAGACCTTCATCACGATCATGGCATTGGGCGCGGCGCGGCGCAGGGCGGCCGCCAGCGGCAGGTGATGATTACCCGGCAGGAAAATCGCATTCGGCTTCAATGCTGCGACCTGCGGCGCCATGGCCTTGCCCAGCCCCAGGCGCGACAGCATCGTGCGCGGCACCGGGGGCTCCAGCGCCATCAGTTTTACACGCGGATCGACCGTGTCGCGCAGGCCGCCATCGGCGGAACCATACAGGATGGTGACATCGCGGCCCGCCTGTGCCCAGCTTTGCGCCAGCCCGATGGCAATGCGCTCGGTGCCGCCGCGCGCGAAGTCCTGCAGGCAGATCAGGATGCGTTGCGCCGTCATGACACGCGCTCGAAAATCAGGATGGTCTCGTTCAGGCTTTCATGGATGTGCAGCATGGGCCACAGCCCGGTGGCAGCAGCCGAAACATGCGCCAGCCGGTAATTCAGGCGCCCGCTGCGCAGCGCGGTGAAATAGGCACGCGCCGGGCCATCATGGAATTGCGCCTGCTGCTTGGGCGAAGGCATGCGCCGGCCACCCAGTTCGCTGCGCGGCGATGTATAATGGCGCAGCCACCAGTCGCTGACCACGATATAGCGCGCATTGGGAGCACCGTAGGCCCGGCGCAATTCGGTGATGCCGGGCAGCGGCGCCAGCGGTGCCTGGGCCACGCGGATGACCGCCGCCTGCGCCGGAAAGCGGGGCAGATAGGCATTCTGGCCATAGGTCTCGATGGTGTCGCTGGGACGCACATGCGCCGCCATCCAGTGTTCCGCGTCATAACGCGGATCCAGCAGCATGGCGGCATCCACGGCCATGGCCTGATGCAGCGACAGCAGGCAGGTTATCGCCAGGACAGCCGCTGCAGCCCATCGCAGCATGGGCCGTGCCGCGAACACGAAGGCTGCGGCGATACCGATATAGACACAGGCCAGCACCGACTGCGGCAGCAGGAAACGGTCGTCGGTGCGCAGCGCCGCAAGGTTAAAGCAGAGGGTGAAGGAAATTGCCGCCAGCAGCGGCAGCATCCCCGCAAGCCATAACGCGCCCCGCGCCCGCAGTGCAAAGGCTGCCAGGCCAAGCACTGCCAGCGCCAAGGCCATGGCGCCAACGCCGCGCGTGTAATGGTCAAACATGTCCCCCAGCAGCGCGAACACGCCGGCCAGGGCGTGATGATATTGGGCATAGTCCTGGCTGGCAGGCCCGGTCAGGAAGGCCAGGCGCTTGATGAAACCGCCGAGATTGGTGAGGGCGCCATCCACCAGCAGCAGCGCGAAGAGCGCCACGATCGCCGCCAGCGCCAGCGTCACCAGCACCGAGCGCGCATGCCTGCGCGGCCATGTATCGATGGCGAACCACGCCGCGACAAAAAGCGGCAGGCTCAGCGCGAAGATCGCATAGGCCTGGTCCTTGGTAGCCACGGCGGCAGCAGCGAACAGCGCCGCCCACCAGAAGCGGCGCGGCCGGGTTTCCAGCACGGCGCGCATGCAGAACAGCAGCGATAGCAGCGCCCAAAACAGATAGGGCACATCCAGATTGCTGACCTGTCCATAATAAGTCAGCCCAACATTAAGGGCACAGGCACCAGCGGCGAACAGGCTGGCCCGGCGCCCCGCGACGATCATCGTCATCATGCCGATCGTCCAGATGATACCCAGCGACATCACGATGCCGACAAGCCGCGCCACCACCGCGAAATACGTCATGTATGCAGGCTTGGTGATCTCCGCGATCACGTCATGCTGGGACAGCGACGGCGCATGCGCCAGCGCCCAGGCGGCCACCGGCAGGCTGGGCAGCGCCAGCAACAAGGCATGCAGCGGCGGATAGGTGAAATAGGCGCCCGGCTTCCAGGTCAGCGCCAAGGCGGTGAGGAAGTTGCGCGGCGCGAAGCCATCATCGTCCCAACCGTCGCTGGCCGGCAGGCCCCAGAACAGGCCGGTCAGGCGCAGCGCCGCGGCCGCCAGCAGAATCCAGAACAGGGGTTCGCGCAGCCAGCGTTTCATGCACTTTTCCTGCGCACCAGATCGAACAGCCAGGGCACACTGGCAACGCCCGTCGCCAGGATCAGGTCTGCCGCCGCCAGGATCACCAGCACCGTGGCCACCGGTGTTACCGAAGCTGCCGCCGCGCCGGCCGCCGCGATGCCGGCACCGACAAAGATCAGGTCCTTGTTGGGCACCAGCGGCAGGCGGGTGATCACCAGCCGCAGCGCCACGAATCGCAGCGAGGCCAATGCCGTCGGCAAGGCGCCTGACAATTGCCAAAGACCAAACTCGATCCCCAGCACCAGGCAAACGCGCAGGAAATGGATGCCGAAGACGATCGCCAGCTGTCGGCGACTGAGCACCGTCACCTTGCGATGCGCCAGCACCAGCACGACACACGCGATCAAAGGCACGACGCCGATCAGGACATACAGCCAGCCCTGGCCGGGCAGCGCAGGAAGATTGAGGCCGCCGCTCGCCAGCAGGATCACGCCCAGGATCCACACCATGACAAGGCTGGCGCCGCCCGACAGCAGGTTGCTGTCCTTGATGCCATGCACCAGCATGCCCGGCGCCAAAGCAAGATTGCGCTGGGCCCAGAAATAGAAAAAGGCCTCGCCGGAATAATCCAGCATGAAGGTGTTCATCACCCGCTTGCGCAGGATCACCGCCATGGTCGGCGTCGCACTCCGGCCCCACAGGTTTCGATAGACGAAATAATCCCCGAATGGCTGCAGGAAGAACTGCGCCACCAGCAACAGGTAAAACCCGGCATTGCCGGGCCGCGCCTGCCAGATGCCGCGCCAGCCCAGCTGGCTCAGGCGATGGCCGATGATGGCCAGCAGCGCCAGCGGAATGCCCCAACGCAGCAGCAGGATCGCGAGCTTGCCGATGCGGCTGGACTTCAATCGCGCCAGCAAACCGGATTCTGGGCCAAGGTCCGGCGTCATGCGCGCGACAGGATCAGCCGCAGCACGGCGCGCGGCAACAGCCTTGTCAAGGCGCGCAGGGGAATGAATTGCCATGGCAGCACGATGCGTCGCGCCCGGCGCGCGATTTTTGCCGCGATGATGCGCGCGGCATCATCGGCGCTCATCAGGAACGGCTTGGGCGGCGGTACCTGGCGACTCATCGGCGTGTCGATGAAGCCGGGCGACACCAGCGTGACGGCGACATTGTGCTTCGCCATGCGGATGGAAAGTGCTTCGGCGAACATCGCCAGTCCCGCCTTGGTGGCGGCATAGGTGGGCGCCATCGGCAGGGGGAAGGATTCGGCGATGGAGCCGATCAGCACGATATGGCCGCGGCCGCGCTTTGCCATGGCGCCGGCGATGGCGCTGGCGCCGACCACGGGTGACACGAAGTTCACCTCGGCGGTGGCCTGTGCACCTTGCGGATTTTCCGACAGCGCATCGTCCGCCACCGTGCCGCCCAGGCCGGCATTGAAGATCGCCAGGTCGATCGGCGTCTGCACATCGGCAGCTGCGAGATTGGCGGTCAGCGCCGCGATATCCCGAATGTCAAAAGCCGTAACATGGGCCACCGCGCCCTGCGCGCTGCATTGCGCCGCGATTTCCCGCAGGCGCACGCCATCCCGCCCCCACAGCAGCAAGACCGCGCCCGGCGCGGCATGGGCGCGGGCCAGGGCCGCTCCCAGGCCGCCGGATGCTCCGGTAATCAGGATGGTTTTAGGGGCCATGACTCACATCAAAAACCGCGAAAATGCGGCGGTTTGTTACTATCAAATCGGGGGGGCCGAGGCTATGGTCGCGGCGTTTCGCGGGGAATTGCGCCTTGGCCATGCCTGTCACCATCGTTCCCGTCGAAACCGCCGCGCAGTGGCACGATTTCCACCATCTGCTGTTCAAGATCTACGCCCATGACCCGCAATGGGTCGCGCCCCTGCTGCTGGAGCGCAAATTCCACTTCCAGGCCAAGCACAACCCGTTTTTCCAGCATGCCAAGGCCGCCTTCTTCCTGGCCTACCGGGGCAAGGAGCCGGTGGGCCGCATCACCGCCCAGATCGATCAGTTGCACCTGGACCGCTACAACGACGCCACCGGGCATTTCGGCTTCCTGGAAGCGGTGGACGATGCCGAGGTGTTCGCCGCGCTGATCGCGGCGGCGGAAAGCTGGCTGCGCGAAAACGGCATGCGCCGGGTCGTCGGCCCGGTGAGCTTCTCGCTGTGGGACCAGCCCGGCCTGCTGGTGGACGGCTTCGACACCCCGCCTTCGGTGATGATGGGTCATCACCTGCCCTATTATGAAAAGCACATTGTCGCCGCCGGCTATCATCAGGCCGAAGACCTGATCGCCTATCGCTATGGCCCGGAGGCGCCGACCGCCACGCTGGAAAAATTGCTGGCCCGCGCCATGCGCGGCGGCGAGATCACCTTGCGCAATATCCGCATGGACAAGGAACATTTCGATTCCGAAATCGCCATGATGCTGGACATCATCAACGATGCCTGGTCGGACAATTGGGGCTATGTGCCCATGACCAAGGCCGAGATTGACGACATGGCGGGCATCCTCAAAGTGCTGCTGCGCCCCGGCGATGTCGCCATCGCGGAATACCAGGGCAAGCCCGCGGCCTTCGCCGCCATCTTTCCCAACCTCAACGAAGCCATCCGCGACATGAACGGGCGGCTGTTTCCCTTCAACATCTTCAAGCTGTTGTGGCGGATGAAGGTATCGCGCACCAAAACCGCGCGCATGCCGATGATGGGCGTGCGCAAGTCGCTGCAGGCCTCGCCCATCGGCGCGGCGCTGGCCTTGTCGGTGATCAAGTCGGTGCGGGATTTCAATTTCGCGCGTGGCGTGGTCGACAGCGATCTCAGCTGGATCCTGGCCCGCAACACCCGCGTGCGCCATGTGATCGAAATGGTGGGCGGCGTGCCCTACAAGACCTATCGGGTCTACGAAAAGCCGCTCTAGACGCCCCCCGGCCGGTAGCGTTACCGTTGCTGAAAAATACGGGCGGAACCATGAAGAAGATACTGTGTGCGCTGGCCCTGCTGGCGCAGCCGGTGACGGCGCAGACTCTGCCCAACGTCAACCTGGTGTTCGAGCCGTTCCATGCCAACGGCATCTACAAGACCGGCGAGCGCGCGGGCTGGACGGTGCATGCCCTTCTGGGCGCCGGCTATACAAAGTTCAATTACGAAATCCGGGAGAACAATCTCACCATCCTGAAATCCGGCATTCTCGACCTGACAAATGGCGTCGGCACGCTGGACGTGACGCTCGACCATCCCGGCATGATCTATGCGCGCATGAGCTTCATCGGCGCGCCCGTGCCTGCGACGCCACCCACACCGCAGGAACTGGACAAGATGACAGTGGCGGCCGCCATCGCGCCTGACCAGATCAAGCCGCCGGTCGCCAGGCCTGCCGATTTCGATGCCTTCTGGGCCGGCAAGCTGGCGGCGCTAAAACAAGTCCCGATCAACCCGAAGCTGGAAACGATCTCAAGCGATACGCCCAATGTGGAACTGTCGGTCGTCACGCTCGACAGCCTGAATTCGCAAGTGCATGGCTATCTCGCCGCCCCGACGGATGGCAGGAAGCATCCCGCACTGGTCTATTACCAGTATGCCGGCGTCTATCCGCTGCAGAAGAGCCTGGTGACCGACCGCGCCGCCGAGGGCTGGCTGGCACTGGACGTGGATTCCCATGACATGCCGCCCGACCAGGCCACCGCGCCGCGCGACTATGCGAAAATCGGCAACACCGACAGGGAAACGTCCTATTTCCTGAACATGTATCTGCGCGACACCCGCGCGCTGGATTACATCCAGAGCCGCCCCGATTGGGACGGGCACACCATCGTCATCAGCGGCATGTCCATGGGCGGGCAGCAGAGCTTCGTCACCGCCGGCCTCAATCCCGACCGCGTCACCGCCATGATCGTCAATGTCCCGGCGGGCGCCGATTTCAGCGCCGACCTGCATGGGTCCAAACGCGGCTATCCCAACTGGGGGATCGACGATCCCAGGGTGGTGGCGACGGCGCGCTATTTCGACGTGGTGAATTTCGCGCCCGCGATCAAGGCCAAAAGCCTGGTGGCGCTGGGCTTCATCGACACCACCTCACCGCCCTTCGGCGTCTTTGCCGCCTTCAACCAGATCCAGGGGGCCAAGGAAGCGGTGCCGATGCCGGATTCCGACCACAACAATATCACCCCGCAGCAGGAAGGCGGCTATTTCATCCGCTCGCGCGAGGCACTGGAATCCTTGCGCAAAACGGGGGATTTCACGCCCAACCGCAACTGGACCAAAACCCCGCTGCGCACTACCAGTCCCTGAAACCGGGCGCTATAAGGGCGCCGCAAATCGCGGGTATCGGTATGGAATTCAAGGAAAGCCTCAGGGCGACGCGGCTGGTGCCGGTGATCGTGATCAAGGATCTGGCGCATGCCGTCCCGCTGGCGAAGGCGCTGGTGGAAGGTGGGCTCAATATCCTGGAAGTGACCTTGCGCACGCCCGCGGCGCTGGAGGCCATCCGCGCCATCGCCGCCGAGGTGAAGGGTGCCATCGTCGGCGCCGGCACGGTGATCAATGCCGACCAGTTCGCTGCCGCCGCCCAGGCCGGATCGCAATTCGTGGTCAGCCCCGGCCTGACCGAAGACGTGGTACGCGCCAGCCGCGACCACAATGTGCCGATCCTGCCCGGCATCGCCACCGCGTCGGACATCATGCGCGGACTTGCGCTGGGGCTGGACACCTTCAAGTTCTTTCCGGCGGAAACCAGCGGTGGCGCCCCCGCCATCAAGGCGTTCGGCGGGCCCTTCCCGCAGGTGCGCTTCTGCCCGACAGGCGGCGTGTCGACCAAGAATCTGGCATCCTATCTGTCGCTGCCCAATGTGATCTGCGCGGGCGGATCCTGGATGGTGCCTTCGGACCTGAACGAAGCCGACGCTTTCGCCAAGGCCGTCGTCATGGCGCGCGAAGCCAGCACCTTGGCGCACGCATGACCACCGCGATCTGCATCGGCGAATGCATGGTGGAGCTGCGGCCCGTCGATGACGGCCATCTCAAGCGCGGCTTCGCCGGCGATGCCTTCAACACCGCCGTCTATCTCAAGCGCAGCGCGCCGGATGTGGATGTCGCCTTCCTCACCGCCACCGGTGACGAGGCGCTGAGCAACGCCATGGTGGATACCTGGCGGGCCGAGGGCCTCAGCGATCGGCTGGTGTTCCGCATTCCCGGCCAGCGCCCTGCCCTTTATCTGATCGAGACCAACGAAAAGGGCGACCGCAAATTCCATTACTGGCGCAGCGAGACCCCGGCCAAGGAATGGCTGCGGCTGCTGCTGGCCGCCGGCGGTGCGTCGGTGCTGGACGTTGCCGACCTGGTCTATGTCTCCGGGATTTCGCTGGCCATCCTCAGCTATGCCGACCGCCAGGCGGCCATTGAACTGCTGGGTACGGTGAAGACGAAGATCGCCTTCGATCCCAATATCCGCCCCGCCTTGTGGAAATCCATGGACGAAGCGCGGCACTGTTTCGAGGCGATGGTGAAGATTGCGTCCATCGTGCTGCCCAGCCGCCAGGACTATCAGCTGATGTACGACATGGATGATCCCGACGAGCAGATCCATTTCACCGCCGGACTCACCCAGGGCGAAATCGCGCTGACCTGTGACGAGGATGGCTGCCGGCTGCGCGCCGACGGCAAGACCGTGGCGCTGCCCACCCAGGCGGTGAAGGTGGTGGACACCTCGGGCGCGGGCGACAGCTTCAACGGCGCCTACCTGGCGGCGCGGCTGCATGGCGAGGATGCCATGACAGCGGCGAAAGCGGGTCTGGCGCTGGCGGCGAAGGTTGTGGCCCAGCCCGGCGCCATTATCCCGCGCTAGCGGCGCACATATTTCACGACCTGCTTCTGCTCAACCTGGGCGCTGTAGACCGTGCCCTTGCCGTCGGCCCAGATGCCCTCGCCGCCGCTGGTGGTGTTGGCTTCGGGGGTTGGGTGCGTGTCGGGAATGAAATCGGTCACCACGCCATCCTTCAGGCTGCCGATGCGGATACCGCGCTTCCAGCCCGGATGATGGCCATAGCCGGGCGCGTTGCGGGATTCGGAATCGGTGACGTACAGCACATCACTCTTGTCGATGGCGATGCCGCTGGGGCGGCCGAACTGAGTCAGCTGGCCCAGCAGCTTACCGTCCTGGGTGAAGATCTGGATACGGTTGTTGTCGCGGTCCCCGACATAAAGACGGCCTTTGGAATCCATCGCCAGGCAATGCGGCATCTCGAACTGGCCGGGGCCGCGGCCATGGCCGCCCCACTGCTTCACGAATTTTCCCTGCGCGTCGAACTTGATCACGCGGGCGCTGCCCACCACGGGCAGATGCCCTTCTGCGACAAAGATGCTGCCGTCCGGTGCAACCAGAACGGCGTTCGGTTCGTGGAAGGCGTCGGGGCCGGTACCGGAAATGCCCGGCTTGCCCAAGGTGCGCAGCAGCTTTCCGCTCGGGGTGAACTCCATCACCGTCTCGCCTTTACCCTTTGCGACATGGTTGTCAGTAATCCACAGATGATCGTTGCGGTCGATGAAGAAGCCATGCGGGAACAGGAACAGCCCCGCGCCCCAGGACCGCAGCAGGTTGCCGCGCGCATCGAACTCCATCACCGGGTTCAGCGTGCTGCCGGCGCAGTCATTGGCGCCGCAGCGATCCACCACCCAGACATGGCCCTTGCTGTCCCCCGCCACCGCGCTCGACGACCCCATGGCGCGGCCGGCCTTGAAGAAGCCCGGGACGGCGGCGTAGCGGTCGGTCGCGGGCGCGGCTTGGGCGGCGGCCAACGGCAACATCAGCGCCAGGGCGATAGGAAATTTCATGACAGCCTCCCATTTTCGGCAAAGATAGCAGCGATTCCGCACCCGCCAGCCAGTTTCGGTCTTTCAGAAGCCAGTTTTTGCGAGACGTTCGCAAATATCCGCTGCCGAATGCCGCGACCTCGCCCAATTTCCGTGAAAGAACTTGCCTTGGGAAAGTCGAAACATTCTAATCCCGCCGAAGCCTTTGGCGGGCTTCGAGTTTTTCGTAAAATGAGGACGCGATGAAGATCAATCCGAAGAAGTGCGTCGCCTGCGGCAACTGCACTTATGTCTGCCCCATGGGAGCGATCTATATCGACCCGGTGCTGCAGCGGGCCACCATCAACCGCGATGAGTGTGTCGAGTGTTACGCCTGCTACAACGGCCTTTCCAAGGAAGTGCTGCCGCCCGCCACCGTGCGCTTTGTCCGCCGCACCCTGGCCAATTTCCGCGTCCGTTTCGAACCCGAGCCGGACGTCTGCCCGACCACCGCCTTCGAACCCGACAAGCTGGAATGGCCGCGCGTCGTGCGCCGCGCCTTCTCCGACCCGCGCGTGCCGCATGAATCGACCGGCGTGTCGGGCCGCGGCACCGAGGAAGTGAAGACCAATGACGTCACCGACCGTGTGTCGGTTGGCGAAGTCGGCTTCACCATCGAGCTGGGCCGCCCCGGCATCGGCGCCCGCTTCCGCGACTTCCAGGAAATGAGCCGCGCGCTCGCCAAGGCCGGCGTGTCGTTCGAGAAGAACAATCCCATTTCGACCTTGATGACCAATGTCGAGACAGGCGATATCCGCGAAGACATCCTGAACGAAAAGGTGATGAGCGCCATCATCGAGATCAAGGTGCCGGTGGCACGGACCGAGGAGATCGTGCGCATTATCTGGGAAGTCGAAAAGCGCATTCCCACCCAGGTGGTGATCGGTGTTGGCGTCCGCTGCGATGCCGATGGCGAGGAGACCCTGGTCGCTCCCATCCTGGAAAAGCTGGGCTACAACCCGCAGCGCGCCAAGACCAATATCGGCCTGGGCCGCAAGGTCATCCGTGACCTGACAGCCACTGCCGCAACGCCCGTCAAGGAATCGGTGTCCGCATGACCAACACACTGCATCGCTACGGCAAGTCTGAAACCTTCGTCGACGACTACATCGTCTTTTCGCTGCCCGCCAAGAGCAAGGCCGCCGGCCAGACCGGCGACGCGCTGGCGGCGCAGAAGCGCTTCATGCAGATCGCGGCCGAATACAAACCCGCCAGCCTGGGCGACGCGCTGCATGGTGGCTCGCTGCGGCCCACCCGCAGCAAGAGCATTTTCGGCCACTGGGGCAAACGCAACAAGCCGAACTTCAAGAAGGTGCTGGAAGGCATGAGCAAGGCCGGCACCATGGCGGCGGTGTTCGACAACCGCGCCAATGCCGAAGCCTTCGTCAAGCGCATCAAGGAAGAAGATCTGGGCCTGTCGGTCAACATCTCGTCCTCGATCGAGAACGCCAAGAATGCCTGCAAGAATGCCGGCATCCCGCGCCACTCCATCGCCTATTCGCTGGGCTTTGAGGATGTGGGCGACAATCTGCCGGGCAAGCAGGCCATCATGCTGTCCACCATGTGCGGCCACGGCATGCTGTCGATCAACTTCGCCCAGAAGATGATGAGCTTCGTGAAGGAAAATCGCCGCACCCCGAAGGAGGCCGCCGAGACCATGGCGCGCTTCTGCAGCTGCGGCATTTTCAACACGACACGCGCCGCCCGCATCCTGGAAGATGTGCGCATCGGCGTGAAGTAGGCTGATTTTACTGGTTTGGATGAGCGCGTCCGGTTCCGCCGGGCGCGCTTTTTCTTTAGCTGCCCAGTGCAGCGAATTCCGCGTCGGTCAGTTCGATGCCGGCCGCCGCCGCGTTTTCCTCCAGATGCGCCACTTTCGACGTGCCGGGAATGGGCAGCATGACGGGCGAGCGCTTCAGCAGCCAGGCCAGGGCGACCTGCCCTGCCGTGGCGCCCTTTTCCCTGGCGATCTTTGCCAGTTTGGCGCTGCGGGCCAGTTCGCCGCCGCCGCCCAGCGGGTAATACGGAATGAAGCCGATGCCGTTGGCCTCGCAATAGTCCACCACATCGTCGCTGTGCCGCTCGGCCATGTTGTAGGCATTCTGCACCGTGGCGACGCGGAAGACCTGCGATGCCTGCTTGATGTCTTCGACGGAGACTTCCGACAGTCCGGCATGGGCGATCACGCCCTCATCCAGCAGCTGCTTCACGGCGCCGAACTGCTCGGCGCGCGGCACCCGGCTGTCAATGCGATGCAGCTGCCACAGCGCGATCTGCTCAACACCCAGCTGGCGGCGGCTTTTGTGGGCCTGGGCGATCAGGTGTTCGGGGCGGCAGTTGACGTGCCACATGTTGGGACCGCTGCGGGTGAAGCCGGCCTTGGTGGCGATCAGCAAGCCGTCATAGGGATGCAGGGCTTCGCGGATCAGCTGTTCGGAGACGTCGGGACCATAGGAATCGGCAGTGTCGATGAAGTTGATGCCCAGCTGTGGCAGCCGCTTCAGCACACGCAGCGCCTCTGCAGGATCGCGCGGCGGACCCCAAACGCCGGGACCCGTGATCTGCATGGCGCCGTAGCCGAGCCGATTGATCGTCAGGCTGCCGCCGATCTGGAAGGTGCTGGTCATGGGATCTCCTAAACGCTCTGGCCGCGCGAGCCGCGCAAAATCTGGCGCAGCGACGCGGTGCGCGGGGTGTGGCCGCTGATCTCGGTGCCGGCATCGTGGCTGAAGCGCCGGTTCCAGATGGTGGCGGACAGCGAGATCAGCGCCACCGTCCAGAAGGCGGCGGTGAAATCGGTGAACTGCGGCGCGTGATGGCCGCGCGCCACCATGGCGCCCTGCAGCGCCGCGGCGCCGGCGCAGATGCCGATGGACAGCATCAGCTGCTGGAAGGTGGTGTAGAAGCTTGTCGCCGTGCCCATGCGATCCTGCTCGATCTCGTCATAGGCAATGGTGTTGTACCCCGTGAACTGGATGGACATGAAGAAGCCGCTGAGGATCATGATTCCGAACATCACCGGCATCGGCCAGCCGGGGCGGAACAGCCCGCACACCGCATAGCCGGCACTGGCGAAGACGCCATTGACCACCAGCGTGTCGCGAAAACCGAAGCGCCGCAGCAGGGGCGCCGCCACCGGCTTGGCCGCGATGGATCCAAGCGCGGTGGCAAAGGTCATCAGGCCCGATTGCGCCGCGCTGAGTCCGAAGCCCAGCTGCATCATCAGCGGCAACAGGTAGGGATGCGCGCCTTGGGTGACGCGGGTGATGGCGCCGGCGATCACCGAGGTGCCGTAGGTGGGAATCTTCATCAGCGAGATGTCGAGGATGGGATGCACTGTCTTGTGCGCGTGACGGATATAGAGCGCGCCCAGGATGCCGCCCACCGCCAGCAGCGCCAGCGCCAGTTTCAGCTGGCCGTCATGGCTGGCCAGCTCGAAGCCGAACAGCAGTAGTCCGAGCGACAGGCTGGACAGGAAAATGCCGCTGTAATCAGTCTTTTCCGGCACTTCGCCGCGACTGTTGGCGATGAACAGGCTGACCAGCACCACGCCCAGGATGCCGATGGGCACGTTGATGTAGAAGATCCAGCGCCAGTTGAGATAGGTGACGATGAAGCCGCCCAGGGGTGGGCCCAGGATGGGGCCGACAATGGCGGGTATCAGCACCCAGCTGGTCGCCTGGATCAGGTCACGTTTCTCCACGCTGCGCATCAGCACCAGGCGGCCCACGGGGAGCATCAGCGCGCCGCCGATGCCCTGGAAGAAGCGCGCCGCCACCAGGAAGCCGACATTGGGCGCGCTGGCGCAGGCGATGGAGCCCAGGATGAAGGCGATGATGGCGGCGCGGAACACGGTGCGGGCGCCGAACCGGTCTGCGATGCGGCCCGACACGGGAATGAAGATCGCCAGGCTGATCAGGTAGGAGGTGAGCGCGATGGACAGGCTGGGCGCCGAAACGCCCAGCTCGTGCGCCATGCTGGGCAACGCGGTGGCCAGTACCGTGCCGTCCAGCTGCTCCATGAACATGGCGGCGCCGACGATCAGGGCGATGGTACGGAAATGGGGTCGCGGGGCGCGGCCGGTATCAGACATGGGCGCTGTATACGAAATGACCAGACCCGTTTAGGCCCGCCCTGCCCCCCACGCAAGGGCAGGATTTGCGCGGATTTTCTGCTGTTCCCGGAACGAAAAGGGCCCCGGAAAATCCGGGGCCCTTTGCCGTTCGTGGCGATCAGTAGCCGTAGCCGCGATCATAACCGTAGCGCGGGCCATAAGCCGGCGGGGGCGGCGGCGGCGGGCCGTATTCGTACCGGTCATCGTAACGGTCGTGGCTGGAAGCCGCGATCGCGCCCAGCGCGAACAGGCCGATGCCCAGACCGATCAGGGCGCCGTCATTGCCGCCGCGACCGTGCCAGCCGCGGCTATAGCCGCCGCCATGTCCGTAGCCACCACCATGGCCGTAAGACTGGGCCGAAGCCGCGGCCGTGCCCAAAAGGGTCAGGGCGATCGCGGCAGAGATCAGACGTTTCATGGCTTTTGTCCTTCCATTGCACGGCTTCCTTGGACCGCGGCTGGACGTCAATTGGCGTCGTTGGCAAGGACTATGGTGTCCGGGGGGTGAACCCGGTCTGAGGCGCACATTTATCCTGGGTTCATGTTGGGAGCCAGAAAAGCCAGGATTTTCGGGCGTTTCGTCCTGCGCAGCACTGTACCGACAAAGAAAAAGGGCTCCCGTTTCCGGGAGCCCCAATTCTTGGTCCTGCGTTTCGCTTAGTTCGCGAAGCGCACGCCGACGCGGTACATGCGGCCAACAACGTCGTACAGGGTGTTGTTGACGTTCTGACCACCCGTATCCGGCGGACGGATGTTGGTCAGGTTGTCGATGCGCGTGTACAGCTGGGTCTTGTCGCTGACGTTCCAGTTTGCGCCGATATCCAGGTACAGGATCGCGCTCACCTTGTTGAAGTTGATGGTCGGCGACTGGGTGGTCGGGATCGGGCAGGTGCCGGGGGCGCAAACGATGGTGTTCTTGTTGGTGAAGATACCATCGGCGTACCAGCGTTCCGTAACGTTGAAGCCCCACACGTCGTTCTGGTAGCTCTGGGTTTCATTGAGCTTCCAGGTCAGCGTGTTGCCACCAGACTGGTTGTAGGTCTGGCTGTTGCCGCCGCCGCCCACGTTACCGGCAAGTTCCTGGTTCCGCTGCGTGCCGGGGATGCCGGTGTCAGAGATGAACTTGCTGATGTGGTTGACGAGCGAGCGCAGGGTGAAGTTGCCCGGGATGTCATAGTCCTGCAGATCGAACTGATAGCTGGCTTCGATGTCGAAACCGTCGGTCAGCAGGCTGGCGGCATTGAAGGCCTTGGAGTGAACCGCAGTGATCTGGCTGGGATCAGAGCCGGTGTAGGAACCGCCGACATTCGGCGGACCGCCCGGATTGGTGGCGCTCTGGTTGATGCCATTGGCGGTGGTGATGAAGGACTGGCCGCAGAAGTTGGTGAAGCCGGTGAAGCACAGATGTTCCACGTCCTGCAGGGCGAGGGACGAGATAACGCCCTTCACGCCGATGCGGTAGTAGTCAACCGAGGCCTGGAAGCCCGGGATGAAGTCCGGCTGCCACACGATACCGGCCTGCGTGGTCTGCGACTTTTCAACCTTGAGCGCCGGATTGCCTTCGTTCAACTGACGAACGGCCTGGTTCGGCTGGCCGGTGAATTCGTTGTTGACCGAGCCGTTAAGGCCCTGCGGGGGCGAGAACAGTTCCGACAGGTTGGGAGCGCGAAGGTCGCGAGACTGCAACGCACGCAGACGGATGCCGGGGATCGGCGTATCCCAGGTGACGCCCACCTTCCAGGTGTTGGCGTCGCCCGCCGTCGAGTACCGCGCATGGCGGCCCGCGATGTCGAGATCGGCCTTGCCCCAGAAGCTGTCATTCAGCAGCGGAACACCGAATTCCACGAACACTTCGTTCACGTGATAGTTGCCGCGACCGTTGTGATAGTTGCCGGCGTTCCAGGCGCCCAGGCCGCCCGCGATGACCTGACCGCAGTCCACGGTCGGGTCGGTGCAGGGCTCGTTGACGGTTGCCGGGGTCGAGGCGGAGATACCAGCGGAATAGGGGTCGGCACGCTGGGTATAGTATTCCTCGCGATATTCGTAACCGGCGGCGACCGCGATCGGGCCGGCCCAGTCTTCAATCGGCGAACCGTTCACGCTGAAGGAGAAAGCCTCCTGGCGCTGCGTCTGGATCGCGGACGGGCCAACAGTGGTGCCGCCGGGACCGTTCTGGTTGTCGAAATAGGCGATTGCCGCCTGGCTGATATTGCCGGTGCCGAACGGGCTGTAGGGCACGCAACCATAGAGCTGGGCGGTGGTGTTGCGGCAAACGATGTTGCCCGATGCGTCCACAACGGCGTCCTGGGCGAGATTGAAGCGCGACAGGCCGTTGTTGACCTTGCCGGTGGCCGGATCAAGCGGGGCGCCCGACAGGGGCATGTTGTAGATCTTGATCGAAGTGTCGGTTTCGCCGTGCTGGAAATAGCTGTCCCAGTTCCAGCTCTTGCCGAACACGTCGAACGAGCCGTCACCGCCAACCACAAAGCGGCGCTGGGTGCGCAGCAGGAACATTTCCTGGTCCAGCGGGATATTGGCCCACTGGCTGCCGAAGCCGATATTGGCGGCAGCAGCGGCGGTGGCGAGCGTCGCCGGATTGGCCAACAGCTGGGCAGTCGTCAGGCCAAAGCCCGGGCCGGCCGCAGTGGTGGCGGTGGCGGCCGCGGCATACTGCGTTACGCACGACGCCGCAGTTTCCGAGGCATTGAGACCCGCGCCAAACAGGCCAGAACCCGGCAGATAGGCGTTGTCGCAATGCAGGGTTCCGGTCTTGTCCGAGTTGCCCTGGGCCGGGGTATTCTGGGTGCGGCTGACACCATAGTTCAGGGTGGCGAAGATTTCCGTCGACGGCGTCAGATCATAGGACAGACGCATATAGACGTTGCCGCGGGTCAGGGGATCGTACAGGCCCTGGGTGAACTCGCGGGTGCTGTTCTGATCGCCCGGATCCGAAGCAGTGCCGACGCAGGTATTGTTGATGGAGCCGGTCAGTGCGCCGGCCGCAGTCACAAAGCAGTTGCCGGCAAGGTCCAGCTTCTGGGGCGTGCCGTTGGCACCGAAGGTGGTGTAAGCCTTCGGGCCGCTCAGGATGATGCCGTAGGCGGCATTCTGGGTCGGCTGGACCAGGTTGTAATAGGACGTGCGCGGCTGGCCGGCCGGCGTGGTGGAGTCGGCGGAATAGGCGGCCTGGCCCGACTGGCGGCTCAGAGTGCGGCCACCAATGTTTTCCGGCAGCGCGGTGTGCTGGCTGGAGATCGGATAGCGCGGCAGCAGGCCGTCGCTGTAGGAATACTCGCCGGCGATTTCGAAGTGGGCCTTGCCACCGGCGAAGCTGGTACCGGCAGCCGCCTGGAACAGGGTGTTGCCCATGTCGCCATAGGTCGACAGACCCGCCATGGCGTTCATCTTGAAGCCTTCGAACTTCTTGTCGGTAACGAAGTTGATCACGCCCGAAATGGCGTCCGAACCCCAGGAGGCCGAGGCGCCGCCGGTCACGACGTCGACGCGCTGGATCAGCATCTGCGGCATCTGGCTGACGTCAACCACGCCGTTGAAGTTGC
>JAQGLO010000203.1 GCA_028292825.1 Alphaproteobacteria bacterium
TTGAACGCGAAGCTGGCGGGCTGGACTTCCGGCGGGGCAAGGCGGCGCAGCGACATGGTTCTACTTTGCGAAATCCACGCGGCTGATCAGGCCGTCGCGGAAGCTGTAAATGGCAATGACGTCGAAGATTTCCCCACCCGGGGCGCGAACGACATGTTCGTGATCGGCAACGGTGTTGCCCACCGCGATGCGATTGACCAGTTCGGCCTTGTTTTGCGGGAACTGGGCGAAGGCCTTGGTATAGCGGGCATGCAGCGCGGCGTGGTCGGTTTCGGTCGGGGTACCGTTCAGGCCCGATACGATCACATCCGGCGCGTAGAAGGCCATCATGGCATCCACGTCCTGGGCGTTGTAGGCGTCGAGCTGCTTCTGCACGATATCCGCGTTGTTCACCGATCCACCTCGCCGAACACGATGTCGAGCGAACCCAGCACCGCGGAAACGTCGGCGAGCATATGGCCCTTGCACATGTAATCCATCGCCTGCAGGTGCACAAAGGACGGCGCGCGTATCTTGCAGCGATACGGCTTGTTGGAGCCATCGGCAACCAGATAGACGCCGAACTCGCCCTTGGGCGCTTCGACGGCGGCATAGGCCTCGCCGGCGGGAACGTGGAAACCTTCGGTGTAAAGCTTGAAGTGATGGATCAGCGCTTCCATCGAGGTCTTCATCTCACCGCGGCGGGGTGGCACGACCTTGTTATCGGTGGAGACGACGGGGCCAGTCGGCATCTTCTCGATGCACTGGCGCATGATCTTGGTGGATTCGCGCATTTCTTCCATGCGCATCACATAGCGGTCGTAATTGTCGCCGTTCTTGCCGATCGGTATCTGGAAGTCGAGTTCGTTGTAGCACTCATACGGTTGGCTGCGGCGCAGGTCCCATTTCACGCCGGTGGACCGCAGCATCACCCCAGACATGCCCCACATTTCGGCTTCGGCGCGGGTGACAATGCCGATATCAACATTGCGCTGCTTGAAGATGCGGTTCTCGGTCAGCAGGCCCTCGATGTCGTCCAGCACGGTGACGAAGTGGTCGCAGAATTTCAGGATGTCTTCAGCCAGACCCGGCGGCATGTCCTGGTGGACGCCGCCAGCGCGGAAATAGGCGGCATGCATGCGCGAGCCGGAAATTCGCTCGTAGAACACCATCAGCTTTTCGCGCTCTTCAAAGCCCCATAGCGGCGGGGTCAGCGCGCCGACGTCCATCGCCTGAGTGGTGACGTTGAGCAGATGGTTGAGAAGCCGTCCGATTTCCGAGAACAGCACACGGATATACTGGCCGCGCTTGGGCACTTCCAGGCCGATCAGCTTTTCGATGGCCAGGCAGAAAGCATGCTCCTGGTTCATCGGCGCAACGTAATCGAGCCGGTCGAAATACGGGATAGCCTGCAGGTAGGTCTTGTGTTCGATCAGCTTCTCGGTGCCGCGATGCAGCAGTCCAATATGCGGATCGACGCGGGTGACGATTTCGCCATCCAGGTCAAGGATGAGGCGCAGCACGCCATGCGCGGCAGGATGCTGAGGACCGAAATTGATCGTCAGCTGCGGATCGTCGGAAATGTGACCTTCCTTGGCATCCAGGACGACAGTGCTCATGGCTTCTTCCCCGGATCGCCGGACGTTGCATTCGGTGCCATCGCAGCCTTCTCGTCGCCCGGCAGGATGTGCGGCGCGCCTTCCCAGGGGCTCATGAAGTCAAAGTCGCGGAATTCCTGCACCAGTTGCACCGGCTGGTAGACCACGCGCTTCAGCTCGTCGTCATAGCGCAGCTCGACAAAGCCTGTAAGCGGGAAGTCCTTGCGTAGCGGATAACCGCTGAAACCATAGTCGGTCAGGATGCGCCGCATGTCGGGGTGGTCGGTGAACGGCACACCGTACATGTCGAAGGCTTCGCGCTCGAACCAGCCGGCGGCGGGATAGACCGAGATGATGGAGGCAATGCTTTCGCCCTCGCCCACCTGCGCCTTGACGCGGATGCGAACATTCCGGGTCAGTGACAGCAGGTGATAGATGACGTCAAAGCGTTTGGCGCGTTGCGGCCAGTCATTGCCGCACAGATCAACCAGTATCTTGAAGTCTTCCACGCCGTGCAGATGCGTCATGACTTTCAGGATGTCGCCGGCCGCGACCTCAATGGTCAGCTCCCCACGCGCCAACGTCACCGCCGTGACGGGCACCGCCGCCTTGATGCTTTCGCTGAGGGCTGCCAGATCGCTCATGTCAGCGCTCAATCGTTCCGGTGCGGCGGATCTTCCGCTGCAGCAGCAGGATGCCATAGACCAAGGCTTCCGCGGTGGGCGGGCAGCCGGGGACATAGATATCTACCGGCACGATGCGATCGCAGCCGCGCACGACGGCATAACTGTAGTGATAATAGCCGCCGCCATTGGCGCAGCTGCCCATGCTGATCACATAGCGCGGCTCCGGCATCTGGTCGTACACCTTGCGCAGCGCGGGGGCCATCTTGTTGGTCAGGGTGCCGGCGACGATCATCACGTCGCTCTGGCGCGGCGAGGCGCGCGGGGCAATGCCGAATCGTTCCAGGTCGTAACGCGGCATCGAAGCCTGCATCATCTCCACCGCGCAGCAGGCCAGGCCAAATGTCATCCACATCAGCGAACCGGTACGCGCCCAGTTCACCAGCGCTTCGGAGCTGGTAACCAGGAAGCCCTTGTCCGCCATCTCGGCCTGCAGTGCCTTGAAATAGGGATCGTTGTCGGTGATGGAGGCGGCGGCGCCCTCAACACCCGAACGCGCGGCAGTGCCGGCGGGGTTCAGGATCACTCCCATTCGAGTGCCCCCTTCTTCCATTCATAGATGAAGCCGACCGTCAGCACCCCCAGGAATGCCATCATGGACCAGAAGGCGAAGACGCCCGTCGTCCCCAGCGTGATCGCCCAGGGGAACAGGAACGCCACTTCCAGGTCGAAGATGATGAACAGGATGGCCACCAGGTAGAAGCGCACGTCGAATTTCATGCGCGCATCGCCAAAAGCGGGAAAGCCGCATTCATAGGCCGACAGTTTTTCGGGGTCGGGTTTGCTGGGCGCGATCACCAGCGGCACCACGATCAGGACCCCACCCAGAACGGCTGCCAGCCCGATGAAGATCAGGATCGGCAGATACTCGAGCAGAAGCTTTTCCATACGCATATCCCGTGGTCCTTGCCCCAGCGCGCTCTCGCGCCCCCGATGGGTCGAACCGGTGTTATTTCGCGGGTGCAGTATAGGCTGGCACCGCCCTCGCGCAACGCGGGTTTAAAGGAAGATTCGCCGCGGAAGAACAGGAAAATTGGCGCAGTGCGATGACAGCAAAGATGCCTGTGAAAACACGCCCGCTATTTGCGAGTGGTTCTTAATATGAGCCATTTTCGATGAGAAAATGGCGGGAGCGACGGGGCTCGAACCCGCGACCTTCGGCGTGACAGGCCGACACTCTAACCAACTGAGCTACGCCCCCGCACACTTCGCGCGCGAAGGGGGCCGATGTAGGGGCAGGCCCCTGCCCTGTCAAGCAGCGGAAGGGCTTATTGCGGCGGCGGTCCACTGCCGCCGCCGGGCGAACCGCGCCGACCGCCGCCGCGATGACCGCCCTGCTCGGTTTTTGGGGTATCCGCCGGCGGGGTATCCGCGTCTGGCTTGTCAGCGGTATCGTCCGGTTTCTTCAGCGTGCCCAGTTCCTTCGGGGTCAATTTTCCATCCCGGTCGCGGTCCATCTGGTCGAACAGCGAATAGGGGGCCGCAGAGAATTCTGTGTAATCGATGCACCCGTCCTGGTTCCAATCCACGATTGGGGTGGCGGCGGACTGGTCGGCATCCACGCGTGATTGATTGATCTCGGAAGTCTGTTCCGCGTCCAGGCAGCCATTATGCTGGGTGTCATGGGCAGCAAATTCGGCCTTCAGCCCCGCGATCAGTTCCGCGCGGGTGAGTGTGCCATCATGGTTGGCGTCATATCGCAGCAGCGTGCCGGCATTGCCGCCGTGATAATTTTCGTCGCGCGGCTTTTCGGTCGGCCGCAGCCAAGGCGGCGGCTGGCGCGGCCCCCCGCCGCAACCGGCAAGCGCGACGACACTGAGAAGGATGAGCGGTGACAGGCGCAAGGGTGGTCCTTTTTCGCAAGTCTAACGGGCCGGAAGGGGGTTTGGCGAATGACGCCAAAGACAGATATAAGCCGGGCGGAGGGCGGTTAGCTCAGTTGGTAGAGCATATCGTTTACACCGATAGGGTCGGCGGTTCGAGCCCGTCACCGCCCACCATCATTTCCCGTTGGGAAACGCAGATCTAAACGGCGCGCTGGATTTCCAGCGTCTTCCACAGCCGCATCGCCAGCCACGCCCCGGTCAGGACCAGCATAGCGAAGGCTGCGAAGTGCAAAAGCCAGCCCAGCATGGCTTTGACCAACACGGCCGCACCCCATGCAAAGACGATTAGGGCCAGCACCGCAGCATGCAGCGCCAGCCATAACAGGACGAACGGCGCAGCCTTGTGCGCCCATACGCCCGCATTCCGCATCAGTTCAGCGAGTCCTTGAGCTGCTTGCCGGCGCGGAAACGCGGCTGCTTGGACGGCTTGATGGTGATTTCCTCGCCGGTCTGGGGATTGCGCCCCTTGCCGCCGGCGCGGGTGGCAACCACGAAAACGCCGAAACCGGTCAGGCGGACTTCGTCGCCCGCCTTCAGCGACGCCGCGATGAGGTCGAAAACCCCGTCCACGGCCTTGGCCGCGTCGTTCTTGGCGAGGCCCGTCGTATCCGAAAGCTTCTGGATGAGATCATTCTTGTTCACGGATAGCTCCTTTTGTCGGCGATTCTTTCCCGTTGGCAGGACTCTAGGGGTCCTCAATCGGCTGCGTAAAGCCGAAAAGTCGCGGAATCGGGGGATTTTTGCCTTGCCAGGCCAAAGAAAAAGGGGGCCGGAACTCGCATTCCGGCCCCCAAAATCACAATTCCCGTCGGTTAGTGGGTAACCACCGGGTCAATGTCGGCATCCGCCAGAGGCAAGGTGGTCACATCGGGTTCCACCCAGTCGATCGCTTCCGGCTGGCGGGTCAGTGCCACGACCAAGACCTCGTTCATGTTGGCAACCGGCACGATCTTCAGCCCCGCCTTCACATTGTCGGGCACTTCGGCCAGATCCTTCTCATTCTCCTTCGGGATGATCACCGTGGTAATCCCTGCACGCAGGGCCGCCAGCAGTTTTTCCTTCAGGCCGCCGATCGGCAGCGCCCGGCCACGCAGAGTCACCTCACCCGTCATCGCCACGTCGCGGCGGATCGGGATGCCGGTGATCACCGAGATGATCGACGTCGCCATCGCCAGGCCAGCCGAAGGACCATCCTTGGGCGTGGCGCCTTCCGGCACATGGACATGGATGTCGATCTTGTCGAACAGCGGCGGCTTGATGCCGAAGCTGGTCGCCTTGGAGCGGACATAGGACCGCGCCGCGTCGATCGACTCCTTCATCACATCGCCCAGTTTGCCGGTCGCCTGGAAGCGGCCCTTGCCGGGCAGCATCACGGATTCGATGGTCAGCGTCTCACCGCCCACTTCCGTCCAGGCCAGCCCGGTAACGACACCGACCTGGTCCTCGCCTTCCACTTCGCCGAAGCGATGGCGGCGCACGCCGGCATAGCTGCCCAGATTGTCGGTGGTGACTTCCACCGACTTGGCCTTCTTGGACAGGATCTCCTTCACCGCCTTGCGGGCCAGGTTGGCGATCTCGCGCTTGAGATTGCGCACGCCGGCCTCGCGGCTGTAGTAGCGGATCAGGTCACGGATGCCCTCGTCCGAAATCTTCCACTCTTCCGGCTTGAGGCCGTGCGATTTGATCGATTCCGGGATCAGGTGACGCTTGGCGATCTCGATCTTCTCATCCTCGGTATAGCCGGGGATGCGGATGATCTCCATGCGGTCCATCAACGGCTGGGGCATGTGCAGGCTATTCGCCGTGGTGACGAACATCACGTCCGACAGATCAAAATCCACTTCCAGATAGTGATCGTTGAAGGTGGAGTTTTGTTCCGGGTCCAGCACTTCGAGCAATGCCGAAGACGGATCGCCGCGATAATCGGCGCCCAGCTTGTCGATCTCGTCCAGCAGGAACAGCGGATTGCTGGCCTTGGCCTTCTTCATCGACTGGATGATCTTGCCCGGCATGGAACCGATATAGGTCCTGCGATGGCCGCGGATTTCGGCCTCGTCGCGCATGCCGCCCAGCGACATGCGGACATATTCGCGCCCCGTCGCCTTGGCGATCGACTTGGCCAGCGAGGTCTTGCCGACGCCCGGAGGACCGACGAGGCACAGGATCGGCCCCTTCAGCTTGCCGACGCGCTGCTGCACCGCCAGGTATTCCAGGATGCGTTCCTTGACCTTTTCCAGTCCGAAATGGTCGTCGTTCAGCACCAGCTCGGCGGCGACGATGTCACGCTTGACCTTGCTCTTCTTGCCCCACGGCAAGGACAGCAGCCAATCGAGATAGTTGCGCACCACCGTGGCTTCCGCCGACATGGGCGACATGGAACGCAGTTTCTTGACCTCGGCCTGGGCCTTTTCGCGCGCTTCCTTGCTGAGCTTGGTCTTGCGGATGCGCTCTTCCAGCTCGTTCATCTCGTCACGGCCTTCTTCGCCTTCGCCGAGTTCCTTCTGGATCGCCTTCAACTGTTCGTTCAGGTAATATTCGCGCTGGGTCTTCTCCATCTGACGCTTCACGCGACTGCGGATCTTGCGCTCAACCTGCAGCACGCCAATCTCGGCCTCGATCAGCGACAGGATCTTCTCCAGACGCTCCGTGGTGCCGAAGGTTTCCAGCAGCGCCTGACGCTCGCCGATCTTGACCGACAGATGCGAGGCAACGGTGTCCGCCAGCTTGGCCGGATCGTCGATCTGGGCGACCGCGGCCAGGGTCTCGGACGGAATCTTCTTGTTGAGCTTGATGTATTGCTCGAAGTTCGCCTTGACCGTGCGCATCAGCGCCTCGGATTCCTGGGGCGACGACACTTCCTCGGCAATCTTCTCGACGGTGGCCTGGAAGAAATCGCTGCGCGGGTCGAAGCCGGTGACGCGGGCGCGGCCCTTGCCTTCCACCAGCACGCGCACGGTCTGGTCGGGCAGCTTCAGAAGCTGCAGGACGGTCGCCAGTGTGCCGATGGTGTGCAGGCCCTCCGCGGTGGGGTCATCCTCGGCGGCGTTTTTCTGGGTCAGAAGCAGGATCTGCTTCTCGTCATTCATCACTTCCTCAAGTGCGCGCACGGACTTTTCGCGGCCCACAAAGAGGGGGACGATCATGTGGGGGAAAACAACAATGTCGCGCAACGGCAGAACCGGGGCGCTGTTGAACTCGACTTTCTTGGTGGCGTCATCCGCCATGATATGTGCTCCTGCCGGCAATCCCGGCGTATAACCCGGCCACCCCGCATGGGCGAAGCCGCAACGAAGGAGCCGCCCGCTCCTCACCTGCGAAGAGTATCCGGGCCGACTCCGGATACGATAAAGTGGGCCGCTTAATGGGGTGTTTCAAGAGATGCGGCAGGTCCAGGACGGTTAAGTTCCCGTCCTGACGCCAAAACCCGTGGGGAACTCACCTTTTTCGCAGACGCAGGGCAAATTTGCCCGTGCCAAGGCGACGCAGCTAGGCTGCAGGAAAACCACAAGGGAAGGAATGCCATGCTGGATCGGCGACAACTTACCGGCCTGCTGGGCGCAGCAGCGTTGCCCGCACCGGCATGGGCAGCATCGGCGCTCTTCTTCTATGCCAGCGTCGGACCCCGCCTGACGACGTATGAACTGGATATGGCGCTCGCGGTGTTGACACCCCAAGGCGCGGTGACGCTGCCCGCCAATGTGCAATATGCCTGGCCCGATCCACTGCGGCGTTTTCTCTATGTCGTGGCCAGCAACAACAAGCCCGGCGGACTCGATCCGGACGCCGGCGGCCATTTCGCCCAGGTTTTCAGGATCGGTGGTGACGGCACCTTGACGGCACACGGCCCAGCGGTACCGCTGCAATACAGGCCCATTCACGCGACCGTCGATCCGGGGGGCCGCTTCCTGCTGATCGCCTACAACCTGCCCAGCAGCATGACGGTCCACCGCATCCAGGCCGATGGAAGCATTGGCACACAGGTGCCGCAAGCCGCGGCGTTGGACACCGGCATTTATGCGCACCAGATTCGCGTCTCGCCTTCCGGACGCACCGTGGCGCTGGTAACGCGCGGCAACGATCCGCGGTCCGGCCATGCGGAAGATCCGGGCGCGCTGAAGATATTCGCCTTCGAGAACGGGCAGCTTTCCAATCTGCAGTCGCTGGCGCCGCATGGTCAGGGCCTGGGCTTCGGTCCGCGTCACCTGGATTTCGGCGGGCGTTTCGCCTTCATCTCGCTGGAGCGGGAGAACAGCATCTGCGTCTATGGCCTGGCGCCGGACGGCAGGCTGAGTGCCGAACCGCTGTTCATCCGGGAGGCGCTGATCGATCCCGACGCCAAGAGCAAATATCCCGGCCAGACCGCGGGACCGATCCATGTCCATCCGAATGGCCGTTTCGTCTACCAGACCAATCGCGGTTCGGGGACGCTGGACTATAACGGCCAACAGGTCTCGAACGGCGGCGAGAATGACATCGCCGTGTGGCGGATCGATCCGGCAACCGGTGAGCCGACCCGCATCCAGAATATCGACAGCCATGGGTTCGAGATTCGCACATTCAGCATCACGCCAGATGGCAGCATGCTGATCGCGGCGGCACAGAACCGGCTGCTGGTGCGCGATGGCGAGACCGTGAAACCGGTCAGTGCAGGCTTTTCCTTCTACCGCATCGGCGCAGACGGCAAGCTGACCTTCCTGCGCAAGCAGGATATCGAGACCAGCGCAGGTACGCTGTTCTGGAGCGGTCTGCTCACGATGCCTTAGGAAGCGCTCTTCTCGCGGGCTTCGGCCTTGTCGCTGTAGGTGTACAGCGGACGCGCCTTGCCTTCGACCACATCGGCGGTGATCACGACTTCCTGCACGCCCGAGAGGGTAGGCAGCTCGAACATGGTCTCCAGCAGAATGCCTTCCAGGATGGAACGCAGGCCACGGGCGCCGGTCTTGCGCATGATGGCGCGCTTGGCAATCGAGTGCAGCGCTTCTTCCTGGAAGCGCAGCTTGACGCCTTCCATCTCGAACATGCGCTGATACTGCTTGGCCAGCGCGTTCTTCGGACGGGTCAGGATTTCGATCAGCGCGGTTTCCTGCAGGTCGCCCAGGGTGGCGAGCACCGGCAGGCGGCCAATGAATTCCGGGATCAGGCCGAACTTCAGCATGTCCTCAGGCTCGACTTCGCGCAGCAGCTCGCCGGTGCCGCGTTCGTCCGGGCCCTTGGGATTGGAGCCGAAGCCCATCGAGGAGCCCTGGGTGCGCTGGGCGATGATCTTGTCCAGGCCGGCAAAGGCGCCGCCGCAGATGAAGAGGATGTTGGTGGTGTCGACCTGCAGGAATTCCTGCTGCGGATGCTTGCGGCCGCCCTGCGGCGGCACGGAGGCGACGGTGCCTTCCATGATCTTGAGCAAAGCCTGCTGCACGCCTTCGCCCGACACGTCGCGGGTGATGGAGGGGTTGTCCGACTTGCGGCTGATCTTGTCCACTTCGTCGATATAGACGATGCCGCGCTGGGCGCGTTCGACATTGTAGTCGGCGGCCTGCAGCAGCTTGAGGATGATGTTCTCCACGTCCTCGCCCACATAACCGGCTTCGGTCAGGGTGGTGGCATCGGCCATGGTGAAGGGCACGTCCAGGATGCGCGCCAGGGTCTGGGCCAGCAACGTCTTGCCGCAGCCCGTGGGGCCGATCAGCATGATGTTGGACTTGGCGAGTTCAACGTCGCCATTCTTGCCGGACGAGTTGATGCGCTTGTAATGGTTGTGAACGGCGACGCTCAGCACCTTCTTGGCATGCGCCTGGCCGACGACGTAATCGTCAAGCACCTTGAAGATTTCCTGGGGCGTGGGCACGCCCTCCTTGGACTTCATGAAGGAGGTCTTGTTCTCCTCCCGGATGATTTCCATGCACAGCTCGACGCATTCATCGCAGATGAACACGGTCGGGCCGGCAATGAGCTTGCGCACCTCGTGCTGGCTCTTGCCGCAAAAGGAACAATAGAGCGTGTTCTTGGACTCGCCGCCGCTAGCCTTGCTCATCGTCTTCCACCGGGCCCTTTCGCCCCTTTGTCTTTCTAAAGACAGGCAGCTTCAGCCTAAACGGCCCTTGCTGCTTTGCACAATGCGGGAAAGTGCCGAAGCACCCCCGTCTCCCAACATTCGACCATGTTAGGGCCGATGGGATCAAGATTTCTTTAATCCGGCCAAAGGCCGAATCTGCTTGGGATTCCGGAACTTTAGCCCGGAATTGCCCTACGGAACGGGGTTTTCCGTATCCGGACGGCGTTCCATGACGTTGTCGATGAGGCCAAAAGCCTTGGCTTCCTCGCCTGTCAGATAGGTATCCCGGTCCAGCATCTTTTCAATGGCTTCCACCGGCTGGCCGGTATGCTTGGCGTAAATCTCGTTCAGCCGGCGCTTCAGTTTCACGATTTCCTGGGCGTGGCGGCCGATATCGACGGCCTGGCCGTAATAGGAAGCGCTGGGCTGATGGACCATGACCCGGGCATTGGGCAGGGCATAGCGGAAGCCCTTCACGCCCGCGCACAGCAGCAGCGAGCCCATCGAGGCGGCCTGGCCGATGCAGTAGGTGTGAATGGCCGGGCGCACATACTGCATGGTGTCGTAGATCGCCATGCCCGCCGTCACCAACCCGCCGGGCGAGTTGATGTACATGTGGATTTCCTTCTTGGGATTTTCCGCTTCCAGGAACAGCAGCTGGGCGGTCAGAAGGCTGGCGCCATAGTCTTCGATGGGGCCGGTGATGAAGATCAGCCGCTCCTTCAGAAGGCGCGAATAGATGTCATAGGCGCGTTCGCCACGGGCGGTCTGCTCGACCACCATGGGCACCAGGGTGTTGTTGTAGAACTCGATCGGATTGTTGTCGTAGGCCATGGGCGCCTCATGATTCGTCAGCAGACAGTACCGGAAACTTCCAGGCCAAGAGGACCCGGTCCCGCTTAATATAGCGTTGATCGCCGGGATTACGACCCCGACCGGCGTCAGGCCGTCGCGGGCTCGTCTTCCGGATCGGCGAACAGGGTTTCCTTGTCCACCTTGCGGTCATTGACCGTGGCCAGCTCGGCGATGAAGTCCACCACCTTGTCCTCGAACAGCGGGGCGCGGATCTCGGCCTGGGCCTGCTGGTTCTGGGCGTAGAACTGGAACACCTGCTGCTCCTGACCGGGGAACTGGCGGGCGCGGGCCATGATGGCGCGCTGCACTTCGTCGCCGGCGACGGAAATCCCATTCTGCTCGCCCAGCTTGCCCAGCACCAGGCCCAGGCGGACGCGGCGCTCGGCGATCTTGCGGTATTCGGCCTTCAGCTCGTCCTCGGTCTTGCCTTCGTCGGCGGCGGTCTTGCCTTCGCGCTTCAGTTCTTCCTCGACCTGGGCCCAGATATTGGCGAACTCATGCTCGACCATGGCGGGCGGCAGCGGGAAGCTGTGGGCGGTGTCCAGCGCATCCAGCACGCGGCGCTTCAGGTGCAGGCGGCTGGCGGACTTGTAGTCGCTTTCCAGCTGCTCGCGGATGCGCGTCTTCAGGGTGGCCAGATCGTCCAGGCCCAGCTTCTTGGCCAGTTCGTCATCGATCGGGGTTTCTTCCGGCGACTTCACTTCCTTCACAGTCACCGCGAAGATGGCGTCCTTGCCGGCCATTTCGGGCGCATGATATTCGGTGGGGAACGTCACCTTCACATCGCGGTTATCGCCGGCCGAAACGCCGATCAGGCCATCTTCAAAGCCCGGGATGAACGTGCCCGAGCCAAGCGTCAGGCTGAAATCGCTGCCCTTGCCGCCTTCGAACGGCACGCCGTCGATGCTGCCTTCATAATCGATCACCACCGTATCGTCCTTGGCGGCGGCACCGTCCTTGGTGACGAAGTTGCGGGTGTTCTTGGCCAGGCGGTCCAGCGCCTCGTCGATATCGCTATCAGCGATGTCGGCGGTCAGGCGTTCCACGGTCAGGCTGGCGGGATCGGCGGCGTCGAATTCGGGCATCAGGTCGACAATGACCTTGAAGGTCAGGTCGGACTTGCCGTCGACCACATCTTCCACGCTGCCCACCGGCTCGACGCGCGGCTGCAGGGCCGGCTTGAGCTTGTTGTCGGCGATGGCCTTGGCGCTGCCTTCATTGACGGCGGCTTCCACCACTTCGCCCATGATGGACTTGCCATACTGCTTCTTGAGGAAGGAGACCGGCGCCTTGCCGGGACGGAAGCCCTTGAGATTGACCTTGGGCTTCATCTCTTCCAGCCGGGCATTGACGCGGCTGTCCAGCTCGCTGGCGAGGACGGTGACGGTGAACTGCTTGTGCAGGTCCTGGGAAAGGGTCTCGCTGATCTGCATCTGAACGTCCTACCTTATAATTCTGCGGCGGCTGGTGCGGGCAGAGGGACTTGAACCCCCACGACTTTCGTCACTGGAACCTAAATCCAGCGCGTCTACCAGTTCCGCCATGTCCGCTATTGAGCCGGGGCATATAGCAGGGGATTCCGGGGGTTGCTAGGGCGGATTGCCGCCACATCGAAGGTAGGTGCCGACGTCCCAGAACCGGCCGAATTTGCGGCCCACTTCGGGGTAGATCCCGGCCGGTTCGAAGCCGAAGGCCCGGTGCAAGGCCACGGAAGCCGCATTGGGCAGGGTAATGCCCCCAAACATCCGATGGATGTCCTCCCCGGCCAGGGCGTCGAACAGGGTCTGGTAGAGCCGCCGCCCCAGCCCCTGCCCCGTGGCGTGCGGGGCGAGGTAGATGCTCGACATGACCGTGGCGTCGTAGCCGGCCCGGGGATTGTAACGGTGGCTGCTGGCCCAGCCGATAACCGCCCCGGCCTTCGCCGCGACAAAGCACTGGTAGCGGCCGGTGGCGGCGAAGCTGTCCAGCCAGATCTGGCTGGCGGCGGCGTCGCGCGCCACGGTGTCCAGGGTGATGGCGGTCTCGCGGACATAGTGATTGTAGATGTCGGTCAGGGCCTGCAAGTCGCCCTGCTCCACCCGCCGGATGATCACGTCCGTCATGGCAGGTCCGCCAGTATGGCCGGCAGCATCTCCGGCAGGTCTTCGGCGATCAGGCCGGGACCGAAGAGGGTGGCGGTCGCGCCATGCAGCCAGACCCCGCAACAGGCAGCGTCGAAAGCAGTCAGCTTCTGCGCCAGCAGCCCGGCGATGAAACCCGCCAGCACATCGCCCGCGCCGGCGGTGGCCAGGGTCGGCGGGGCGTTGGCGTTGATCGCGGCCTTGCCGGACGGATGGGCGATCACCGTGTCGCCGCCTTTCAGCAGCACCGTGCAGCCGGCGCGCGCCGCGGCGGTGCGGACGGCGTCCACCTTGCCGGCGGCTTCATCCAGCAGGCCGGGAAACAGGCGCGCGAACTCGCCGGCATGGGGCGTCAGCACGCAGCGGTCATGCAGGCGCGCAAACAGCGCATCGGGATCGTCCCGGAACGAGGTCAGCGCATCGGCGTCCAGCACCACAGACGCGCCGGATGTCAGCACCGCGATGACAAGTTCGCGGGTCTCGCCGCCCACGCCCAGGCCGGGGCCGATCACCACCGCATTCAGCCGCTTTTCGGCCAGCAGCTGCGCCAAGCCGTCCGCATCGTCGAAGGGCTTGAGCATGATGGCGGTGAGATGGGCGGCGTTCACCATCACGGCATCCGGGGGGGACGCCACGCTGACAAGGCCGGCGCCGACCCGCAGCGCCCCGCGCGCCGCCAGACGGGCCGCGCCGGTGGCATGGGCGGGGCCGCAGACCATCACGCAATGGCCGCGATCATATTTGTGGCCTTCGGCTTTTGGATGCGGATAGTGCCAAAGAGCGGGCGTGTTCTCGTGCAACTGCGTGTCGGCAGCCTCGGCCGGAATGCCGATATCGGCCAGCACCAGTTCGCCGCACAAGGCGCGGCCGGGCAGCAGCAGGTGGCCGGGCTTCTTGCGGAAGAAGGTGACGGTCAGCGCCGCCGTCACATACACCGCGCCGAGCGGCTGGCCGGTGTCGCCGGAAATACCGCTGGGAATGTCGATCGCCACCACGGGCAGGCCGTTCAGGGCCTCGACAACTTGCGCCGCTGCGCCTTCCAGCGGGCGGGAGAGCCCGGCGCCGAACAGGGCGTCCACCACCAGCTTCGCGCCGCGCAAGGCATCGGGCGCGAGGGCCTCGGTTTCGCCGCTCCATTTGGCGGCCATGATATCGGCGTCGCCTTTCGAAACGCCATCATGGGCGACGCGCACCGAAAAACCGTCCTCGTACAACAGACGCGCCACCACGAAGCCATCGCCGCCATTGTTGCCGGGGCCGCACAGGATGGTGACAGGGCACGGCTTGTAGCGCGCGGTGACGGCATCGGCGACAGCGCGGCCGGCATTCTCCATCAGCGTCAGCGAGGGAATGCCGCTGGATACGGCAAAGGCGTCGGCGGCGGTCATTTCGGCCGTGGTGAGGAGTTCTGAGCCCAAGCCTTTGAAAACCCTCATGCCGGTGCCCAATTGAACCGCGATCGGCGCGCGCCCCCCTCCCCCTGGTGCGTGTGGACAGGCGCTGGATAAAGGCGGGGGGCGGCGATGGGGCGTTCCATTCTCATGCCGCCAGTATAACCCAGCCGGGAGGCGTGTGGATAAGCGATCAGCGCAGATATTTCTCCAGCCGCGCCAGCGATTGTTCGATCAGGCTTTGCTGCTTGCAGAAGGCGAAGCGGACAAAGGTGTCCGGCGTGCCGCTGTGGAAGAAGGCGGACAGCGGGATCAGCGCCACCCCGGCTTCGCGGATCAGGCGCTCGCAGAAAGCGAAGTCCTTTTCGTTGGTCAGCTTGGAAATGCCGGCGGTGAGAAAGTAGGTGCCTTCGCAGGGCTGGATCTCGAAACCCAGCTGCGTCAGCCCCGCCGCCAGCACGTCGC
>JAQGLO010000208.1 GCA_028292825.1 Alphaproteobacteria bacterium
TTTCCAACCTCAACCTCACCGTCTCCAAATACGGCAAGGTGGCCGACGATGCCGACGCCTTCATCAATGGCGACGGGCTGGCGCAGCTGTCGGACCTGATCGGCGAGATGCGGCGGCTGGTGGCGAATCTCGACCAGGTGTCCGAGCAGATCAACCGCAAGCCCACCCAGCTGCTGTTCGGCGACCGCCACAAGGGATACGAGCCCAAGCAGGGAGACACGAAATGATCGCGCGTCGGATTTTTCTCGTAACCGCGGCAGCCGCGGCGCTGTCGGCCTGTGGCGGGTTGATCGGTCCGCCGGAAGACGGTTCGATGTATGTGATACGGCCGGTGTTCCCGCCCGCCGCGACCGGCGCAAAAGTGAACTGGTCGCTCGCCATCCTGCGCCCCGACGTGCCGGGCGGCCTGGACAGCAACCGCGTCTCGCTGGTCCAGCCGGACGGCACCATGGATTATTTCGCCAAGGCGACCTATCCCGACCGCCTGCCGGAATCGGTGCAGCGGGCGCTGCTGGACGGCTTCGAGGCGTCAGGCCGCATCGACGCCGTGGCGCGCGAGGAAGCGGCGTTGCATTCCGACTACAACCTGCTGGTCGAGGTGAAGGATTTTGCCGCCCACTATGCGGCGCCCGACGGCATCCCCACCGTGACCGTCAACCTGATGGCCCGGCTGACCACCGCCCATGGCCGCAAGATCCTCGCCAGCAAGCCCTTTGTGGTGAACGGCACGGCGTCGGTGAACAACACCGGCGCGGTGGTGGCGGCGCTGCAGCAGGCGCTGGCCACGGCGGTCACCGATATCGTGGCCTGGACGCTGGAGTCCGCGCCGGCAGTGGCGCCGGGACAGTCGCCGGAAACCGCCTCGCCGGGAAAACCGGCCGAGCAGTTGCTGCATGACGTAAGCCGGGGTAAAAAGTCGTCGCAGTGATCGCAGGGCGAGCAATTGTGACAGCTGCAATTGTGACAGTCACGGGCGCAAGATTTTAAATGACGCTTGTGTGACGTGATGTTATGGGTCCGTCCCACCAGCTGGACTGCCCATGAACGCGACACCCCTTCCGCCCCAACATCTCGTTCCCGGCACGATCGTCACCGTGCAGATGAAGGGGATTTTCTCGCTGGCGCATCACTTTGCCCTGGTCGCGGACAAGCAGGGGCCGGACGGCCTGCCCATGGTCGTGGCCAATTCCGGCGAAACCGGCGGACCGGGCGAAATGACCTGGAGCGAATTCGTCAAGGGCCGGTCCTACCGCGCCTACTATCCCAGCACGCTGCCGCCGCAGACCGTGCTGTACAACGCCTATTCCATGTTCGGCACCCGCTACAGCGTCCTGCACTGGAACTGCGAGCATTTTGCCAATGTCTGCCATGGCCGCCCGGCCCACAGCCATCAGGTGCGCGGCGGCCTGGCGCTGGCCGCCATCGTGGGCGGGCTGGCCCTGGCGGCGGCACGCGCGTAAATCGTCGCTTCCCATGCACAGGCTATTTTAAGGCAGGCCGGGAACTTTCCGGTCACACACCGCATTTCCTGTAGGATTTCGATATGCGGAGTGACCCATGCTCAAATGGGCTTTCATATTTCTGGCCATCGGACTGATCGCGGGCCTGCTGGGCTTTACCGGCGTCGCCGGCACCTCCATCGCCATCGCCAAGACGCTGTTCTTCATCTTCCTGGTGATCTTCCTGGTGCTGCTGGTCCTGGGTCTGACCGCGGCGCGGCGGGTCGGATAGCGGGCCAGGAAAGGAACAGGATCATGCGCCGCCAGCTTCTTGTCGCCGCCCTCCTGGTCCCTGCTGCAGCTTTCGGCCAGGCTGGCTTCTTCTCCTCCGCCGCCACCGCCCAGGACATGCCTGCAACGGCGGCGCGTCCCTGCGACACCCATTGCAGCGCCGAGTGGATGGACGCCCATCTGCGCATCGACCAGTTGCAGCTGGTGGGCACGGCGGAAAGCTACAAGCAGCGACCCAACAGCGCGCTGATGGGCCTGATCCGCATGGGCGGCAAGAAGGACGCCGAGGCGCTGGATTACGGCCAGCCGGCGCTGACCACCCAGCTCGACGCCGATGTGCGCAGCCTGTCCTTCGATGTCGCCTATGATCCCAGGGGCGGCGCTTACAAGAATCCGGCAGGCGCCAGCATGGCGATGGACCTGCTGCCGGGCGATTATGTTGCAGCCATGGCCAAGCCGGGCTTCAAGACCGTGCATGTGCTGGACGTGGACTACCAGTCGTCGTGCCTGGCGCTGAGCGATTGCCTGAAGCAGGTGTCGGACTGGAGCCGCGCCCATCCGCGCCACCTGCCCATCGTGATCACCCTGCACACCAACGACATCAAGACGCCGATGCCCGGCGCCACCAGGCCGCTGCTGTGCGACGCGGCGGCAATGGACGCGCTGGAGGCCGAAGTTCGCACCGCCTTTGCGCCCGACCAGATCATCACGCCCGACATGGTGCAGGGCGAGCATCCCAGCCTGCGCGCGGCGGTGTTGGCGCATGCCTGGCCCAGGCTGGGCGAAGCACGCGGCAAGGTGATCGTGGTGCTGGATGACAGCGCGCAGAAAGTGGACGCCTATCGCGGCACGCGCCGCAATCTGGAAGGCCGCGCCATGTTTGTCGCCACCGACGAGGCTTCGCCGGTCGCGGCGTTCCTGTCCCTTCCCGATCCTGTCGCGGACGGCAGTCATATCGCGGCTGCGGTTCGCAGCGGCTTCATGGTCGTCACCCGCGCCGATGCCGACACCCGCGAGGCCCGCGCGGGCAACACTGCCCGGCGCGATGCCGCCTTCCGCAGCGGCGCCCAGGTGATACAGACCGATTTCGCCCTGCCCGATCCGAAGATCGGCGCCTATCGCGTCAGCCTGGCGGACAATGCCGGCGCCATGTGCGGCCAGGGGCTGGCGCCAGAACGCTGCGTGCGGTTCACCGATTCCAGCGTCGCGGTGCGGACGGCGGCGGCGCCCTAAAGCGCTTTCACCGCTTTGGCCAAGGCGCGCCATGGCTGGATGTCCCAGTGATTGGCGGCCAGCGGCGATGGCGACGGCAGGATGAAGATGCGGGTCTCGCCCAGCCTTTCAGGCTGTTCACCCGCCACCGCCCTGGCACCCATCACCTTGCGGCCGCCATTCAGGCTGGTGAAGGCCAGGATCGCGGGGCGGGCCTTCGTGACGCGCGCCTTCAGCGCCGCCACGGCCTCCGCGCCCAGCGCGTCCTTCGGCAGTTGATGGTCCATGCCGAAGCTGAACTTGGCGATGTCGGTAAGGCCGATGCCGTGCTCCCACAGGATTTCATAGTCGGCGGGTGCAATCAGGCGCGGGGTCAGGCCGACATCGAACAGGGTCTTCCAGAACTTGTTCTGGGCATGGGCGTAATAGGCCTGGCGTTCGGCCGAGACCCGCCCGGCCGCCGTGCCGCAGAACACCAGCTTGAGCCCCGGCTTCAACCGGTCAGGAAGAATGTGCTTCATCAATGCGCATGGATAAAGTCCAGTATGTCCTGGCGCAATGTGGTGCGGCCGCGAAAGCCGGGTGCCAGCGACAGGATGATGCCGATATGGCCCACGCCGGGATATTTGATCACCTGGGCCTGGTTGCCGAAGCTTTTGAGGCGGGCCGCCATGCGGTCGCTGTTGCCGGGGCCCACGGTGGCGTCGGCATCGCCCGCCACCAGCAGCATGGGCGGGCGTTTGCCGTCCACATGGTTGATGGGCATGGCGTCTTCATTGTGGGCGCCATGGAAGATGTCGATATATTGCGGCTCGGTCAGCGGCAGGAAATCGTAGGGCCCGGCGATGCCGATGACACCCCGGATCCAGTCGGGCTTGCCGCCGGCGGCTTCGATGAACTTCGGCTCCGCCGCCAGCATGACGGCATTGTAAGCGCCGGCCGAATGGCCGCTGACAAAGATGCGCCCCGGGTCGCCGCCATGCTCGGCGATATGGCCATGGACCCAGGCCAGTGCGCCGGCGGCATCTTCCACAAAGGCGGGATATTTGACCTGGGGATACAGCCGGTAATCCGCCACCACCGTGACGATGCCCTTGGTGGCGAAGGCCTGGCCCAAGGCGAGATAGGCATCGCGGCGGCCGCTGGACCAGGCGCCGCCATAGATGAAGAGCAGCACCGGCGCGGGGCCTTTCAGGCCTTGCGGCACATAGACGTCCAGCTTCTGGCGCGGATCGGGGCCATAGGCGAAACCCTGCTGCACGTCATAGCCGCCGCGCGGCACCAGCAGGTTGAGCACGGGAACGGGTGAACAGGCGGACAGGAAAGCGAAGAGACCGGCCAGGAGAAGCGCCTTGATGGGAGACATGCCTGTTCTACGTCCGGATGCGGTGTTTGGTTCAGTTTTGGGCGCGACAGGCCAGAAACCCTGTGCCAGTCTTGGCCAACAAAAAAACGCACAGAAAAGTCCTCAGGGAGCCTTCCATGACCTTCAATCGCCGCCATTTCCTCGTCACCTCCGCCGCGCTTGCCGGAGCGAGCGCGCTGCCGGCCGCCGCCAAGGCCCTGCCCTTCCGCTATGCCTACAGTGCCATCAGCTGGGAAACCAATATCGAGACCGCCATCGCGGCCGGCGAGAAACTGGGCTTCTTCGGCATCGAGCCCTTCCGCCAGAATATCGTGAATTACCTCGACCGGCCGCTGGCGCTGAAGGCGCTGATGGACGCCCATCACATCCAGATGGCGAGCTGTTCCAATGGCGGCGGACCCGATTTCTCCGGCAACTTCTTCGATCCGGCCCAGGCCGACAAGACGGTGGCGGACCATATCAATTTCGTGCGCAGCTTCATCAAGCCGTTCGGCTATGTGAATCATTTCAAGATGAACATGGGCCCGCGCCCCGCCGGCTATGACACCAATGACGAACAGATCAAGCAGTGCGCCGCCAGCCTGAACCGCATCGGCAAGGAAATCCTCAAGGACGGGATCAGGCTGGCGCCGCATCCGCATGTGAACTCGCTGGTGGAAAACCAGCATGAGGTCGACCTGCTGATGAAAGAAACCGATCCCGCCTATGTCTGGATGACCGCCGACATGGCGCACCTGACCCTGGGCGGGCTGGATCCCATGGAGGTGCTGGCCACCTATTGGCCGCGCATCGCGGAGATTCATTACAAGGATGCGCCGCGCAACCTGCGCGGCAGCCGCGTGGTGGCGGTGCCGCGTTCGGGCCCCGAAGCCGGCGGCCATGGCTGGTTTCGCGCCATGACCGACAGCGATGCCGGCGGCGTCGACTTTCCCCGGGTGCAGAAATATCTGATCGACAAGAAATACAGCGGCTGGGTGACGCTGGATTACGATGCCTCGATGATGGAGCATTCCAGCAAGTCGATGGAGCAGCTGCTGGCCGCCGACAAGGACTATATCGTCAATGTCCTGAAGGTGGATCCCAAGGCCAATTTCCGCACCGTCTAAGCGGTTGCTGCAGCGCACATTTTTCCCTGGCGCGGGTTGAAACGGGATCGTTTCGGCCGGGGAACCCTTATCTCTTTTCAAGGTTCCCTTTTGGTGCCTTAATGTTGCGACGCAGCATCGGGAGAGAGTTATGGCCAGGCCGCAGACCGACACCAGCTTCAGCCACGTCAAGCCGGGCGACACCGAATTCAAGCAGGGCGGCCTGCGCGATTTCTTCCTCTATCGCGACCTGGGGATCGCCGCCGCCACCAACGGCAAGGTGATTGCCCATCTGGTCAAGGCCAACAAGCCGCCGCTGGAAGGCACAGGCTGGCACTATCATGTCTGCGACTTCCAGATCGTTTACATGACCAAGGGCTGGGCCAAGTTCATGTATGAGGACAAGGTCACGCTGGTGGAAGCCGGCGACGTGGTGCACCAGCGCCCGGGCATGACGCATTACCTGTTCGATTATTCGCCCGACATGGAATATCTGGAAATCGTGTCGCCCGCCGATTTCGGGTCGGAGTTCGCCGAACCGGCGACGGATTACATTCCGACCGTCACACCCTGGCCAAAGGATTGACCCCTCCGGCCTTCGCTGGGGCGAGGCCCAGCTACGGCCACCTCCCCCTGTTGTACGCGCTATCGCGCGTCGAGGGAGGATTCGCCCGGGTGATACGTCGCCGTGACATGGCCCTTGAGGTCTTCCGGCCAGAAATAGACCGGCCTGAGTTCGCCATGCGCGTAGCGGATGGTCTGGTCGAAGAAATGCGCTGAGGCGGGATCGCCGCTTTCGCCGCCGGCGCTGATGGCGACGGCGCGCACCCTGGGCCCGAACTCGATCGCCGCCACGAAGCTGTTGCCGGAGGTGCCATAATAGCGCCGCGTGCCGGGATAGCGTTTGGCGCCGAAGCTGGCCAGCGAGCCCCACTGCGCCGAGGCGAAGGGGACGGGGATGGAGGGCTTGCTGTCGTCGAAGTGCTGGGTGATGTCGGCCGTGTTGCGCTGGAAGCGGTTGATCTCGCCCCAGGGCGTGCGCCAGTTGCCGAAGTCCTTTTCCAGCCGCGCCGAGGCCTGGCGCAACGCGTCCAGCCGTTGCTGCGGCGTGGCACGCTTGATCATGTAATCCAGCACCTTGTCGTCTTCGTTTTTCGCGGCAGGGGCGCAGATGTCCCACAGCGCCTCGCCCCAGAACACCGCCAGCGAGGTCGCCAGCGAATGGTCAGACCAGCGGCGGTCCCAGTCTTTCAGCAGCGCGACCTGGTCTTTCAGTCTGGCATCGGGCGCGGCGTCATAGGCCGCCACCAGCGGTGGGATCAGGCGATCGAACGCCGGCAGGTGGGAATCGAAGGCAACACTGCTGACAAAGCTTTCCAGGGTCAGGCCGTGCTTTGCACTGAGAACCTCCGTGGCATGCCAGGTGCGCGGGTTTTCGCCGACCGTGTCGAGGGTCCTGGGAAAGTCCGCCTGCCTGGGGCTGTCGGCGCCGGCGCCCCACCAGACGCCGTCATTGACGTTGAACACCCAGCCGGTGGCGGGATTGACGATGTGCGGTTGGGCGTTGAGTTCGGTCAGCCCCTTCCAGTCGGTGGCGGGATCGCTGCCGTCCACCGGCTTTGTGTAATCGAAGCGATTGTCGCGCACGGGATTGAACTGCGGCATCAACAGCGCGATCTCGCCCTTGTCGGATGCGAACAAGGTGTTGTTGGAGGAATTGGCCTTCAGCTCCGCCACCTTCATGTAACTTGCATAGTCGCTCGCCTTGGTGCGCAGGAAGCTCTGCTCCAGCGCCTCCACCGGCTTGTTCATCATGGCGAAGGCGATCCATTTGCCGTCCGATTCGCGCACAATGGGGCCGTGATGGGTGGCATAGGTGGTGAACTTGCGCGACGCCATCCTGCCGTCAGCGCCACGATAGAAGACCGAGATGACCTTCACCGTCAGCGGGCGTTCTTCATTGCCGTATTTGTAAACCCACTTGCCGTCCTTCTGCGTGACGGTTTCGGCGAACTCGTCAAAACGGTCCATGCTGGTGGTGGTGTGCATGAAGCCGATATGGGGATTGAAGCCCTGATAGATGAAGGGCTGGCCCCAGGTGACGGCACCATAGGCGTTCAGCCCCTCGTCGCTGGTCATCTGCAATTCGCTGCGAAAGAAGAAAGACGTGTGCGGGTTGATCAGCAGCATGGCATGGCCGCTGGCGCTGTCCTTCGGGCCGATGGCGATGCCGTTGGAGCCGGCGGGTTCGTGGAAGGCCGTGTCGGCAGGTGCGTTCCAAGCGGCGCGGGTCTTGCCGTAGAAGGCTTCCAGGCCTTTGGTATCGACGCTTTCAATGTCACCGCCGATCGATCCTTCGGTAAAGCTCAGCGCCATCCAGGGTTCAAAATGGAAGATGACGCGCGGCTTCACGCGGGGATGGGTGGCGAGATAGAAATTCAGGCCGTCGGCCCAACCCTCCATCAGCGCCTTCAGCCAGGCGGGGCTTCTGGCGTAATCGGCCTTCAGCGTGACGGGATCGAGGAACAGCTTCTGGCGCAGGTCGGCCCAGATCGCCTTCTCGCCTTCCGCTTCGGCGGTGCGGCCCAGGTTGGTGGCGTAGTTGGTTTCGACCCGGTTGAAATCATCCTCGGCCTGCGCATAGGCCATGCCGAACACGGCGTCGGCGTCGGTCTTGCCATGGACATGGGCGATGCCCCAGTCGTCGCGGGTGATGGCGATGGCGGCCGCGCGCGACTTCAGGCGCGGCAGGTCGTCAGCGGCGAAAGCAGACGTGGCGAGAAGGGCAAGCAGATAAGCGGATGTGAGAAGACGCAAGATGCCCCCCGTTTAAGCGGCCAGCTTGCGCGATTCAAATTCCGGTGTCGCGCCTAAAAAAGCGTCAACCTGATCAGCCGAGCTTCGGGTCTTCCGCATTGTGGCGGGCGCGGATGGCGTCCAGCAGCTTCGGCGACAGGTGGGCCGGATCCAGGATTACCTTTTCGGCATCGGTGTCCTTGATGGCGCTGAACGGGACTTCGAAGTCGCCGGCATTCTCGACATAGATCACCAGCTCGCTCTTGCGCACCTGGCGCACCGCGCCCACCGAACCGTCGCCGTCGTGAAGGAATACGTCGAAACCTTCCTGGATCTTCTCGTGCATTATAAACCTCTGGTTGATCAGTAGTAACGCGGGATAGGGCCGATTTGTGCCGTCACATTGTCGCCCAGGTCGAACATGACTTCCTCGATATAGCACCAGCCCCAGCCTTCGGGCGGATCATAGCCTTCGATGATGGGATGCTTGGTGCGGTGGAAATGCTTGGTGGCGTGCTTGCCGCGCGACTGGTCGCAGCAGCCGACATGGCCGCAGGTGCGGCAGACCCGCAGGTGAAACCATTCCCAGCCCAGGGCAAGACATTCCTCGCAGCCTTTGGCGCTAGGCGTGACCTTCTGGATCGTATCGAGATGGGCGCAGAAATCGTTGGCCATTACTCGGCTGCCTCCGCCAGCTTCGCCTTTTCGCGCGCCAGCCATTGGTGGATTGCGGACACCACGGTCGAACCCTCGCCCACTGCCGCGGCAACGCGCTTGACCGAGCCGCAGCGCACATCGCCCACCGCGAAGACACCGTCGCGGCAGGTCTCCAGCGCGTGGCGACCGTCCTGGCCGGTGATGACAAAGCCCTTCTCGTCCAGCTTCACGCCGCAGCCGTCCAGCCAGTCGGTATTGGGATCGGCGCCGATGAAGGAGAAGACATGGCTGACGGGACAGGTCTCGGTCTCGCCATCGTCGCGGTTCTTCAATGTGACGCTTTCCAGAACGCCTTCGCTGCCGCCCAGGCCACAGATTTCGGTGCGCACCACCACTTCGACATTGGGCAGCGCCTTGATGCGGTCCACCAGATATTGCGACATGGTGGCTTCCAGGCTTTTGCCGCGCACCACCATCCAGAGCTTCTTCACCTTGGGCGCCAGGAACACCACAGCCTGGCCGGCGGAATTGCCGGCGCCGGTCAGCACCACTTCCTGGCCGCTGCACATGCGGGTTTCCACCGCGCTGGCCCAGTAATGCACGCAGGTGCCTTCGAATTCGGAGAGATTGTCGATCTCCAGCCGGCGATAGCGCGCGCCGCTGGCGATCACCACGCTGCGCGCCTTGACGGTTTCGCCGGTGCCCAGCTTGAGATGGAAGCGGTCCTCGCCCGGCTGGTCCTGGTCCAGGCTGCGCGCCTCTTCGGGGATGGTGACCTCGGCGCCGAACTTCTGCGCCTGGTTGTAGGCGCGCGCCATCAGCGCGAGACCTGAAATGCCGGTGGGAAAGCCCAGGTAATTCTCGATGCGCGAAGAGGCGCCCGCCTGCCCGCCAAAGCTGCGGCAGTCCAGCACGATGGTGCTGAGGCCTTCGGACGCGGCATAGACGGCGGCCGCAAGACCGGCCGGGCCGCTGCCCACGATGGCGGTGTCATAGATGCGCTCGGCATCGAGATTCTTCACCAGGCCGAGACAGCGCGCCAGCTCATGCTCGGTGGGGTTGCGCAGGATTTCGCCGCCCGGGCACAGCACGATGGGCAGGTGCTCGGGCTGCACCGTGAAGCGGCTCAGCAGCGTCTGGGCGCAGCTGTCATTGCCGGAGTCCAGGCTGCGATGGGGATGGCCGTTGCGGGTGAGGAAGTTTTCCAGCCGCAGCATGTCCGAGGTCCCGAAGGGACCGATCAGGATGGGACCGGTCTGGCCGGCTTCCAGCAATCCCACCCGCCGCAGGATCAGCGCGCGCATGATGCGCTCGCCCAGTTCGGCTTCCTGCACCAGCACGTCGCGCAACCGGCGCGGCGCCACCACGATGGCTTCCACCTCGCCTTCGGCGACGGCATCCACCAGCGCGGGACGGTCGGAGAGTTGTGCCAGTTCGCCCAGGAAGCTGCCGGGGCCATGCCGGACGATGGACTGGCCGTCCGTGACGGCGCCGCCCTGGCGCACATCGATATGGCCCTTGAGCACGAATGAGAGACCCTGCGCCACCTCGCCGGCCTTCATCAGGAAGGTGCCGGGCGCGAAGGTCTTGACCTGGCCGAAGCGGCGCAGGCGCATGAAGTCATGCTCGCCAAGGACCGGGAATATCTGGTCGCGGCGGGTCTCGATGATGGAAGGTTTTTCGGACTTTTCTGCCATGGGCGCGACCGTAGCGGAGTGTGCGCCCCTCTGGCTAGTGCGGGAACTTTCGCTGTCACACAGGCGTTATGGAACCCAACAGGGAGGCTTGCATGCTGCGTTTGATATTGCTGATCGTGCTTATTCTTGCGGTGTTGGGCTCGGTGCCCATGTGGGGCTATTCGACCGGCTGGGGCTATGGCCCGTCCGGCGGCCTGGGCCTGGTGCTGGTGGTGGTCCTCATCCTGATACTAATCGGCCGAATCTAGCGCTTCTTGATCAATCCGGCCGCCTTCAGGGCGCGCCGGATGATCGCATCGACCCGTGCGTTGAGCGGCGCGGGTTGCGGCGCGGCTTTGCCCTTGAAGGCCTGTTCGATCTTGGGCAAGGCGGGCTCGGGCGGCGGCACGATATGGATCGGCGCGGGCTTCGGCTTTGGCGCGGCCTTGGCCGTTTCCAGCAGTCCCCAGAAATCGGCAATGCGCATGGTCGAGGAAATGCCCGCTTCCAGTATATAGGGCGCCGGCGCCCCCACCGCGTCGGAATCGATAGGCGTGCCATGGCCCATCGCCGGGATGGTGATGACTTCCAGCTTGTCACCCCAGCTGAGGCGCATGGCCGTGCCGATGGCCTGCTGCTTGGCCTCCGTCAGCTTGAGGCCGTGCACATCGGCCCACTGCGCGGCGGCGGCCTGGGCATTGCCGACATTCACGGTGGCATCCATGCCGCCATGCCAGATCGAGATGCGCGGCCAGGCGCCGGCATGGCTTGAGGCGGCGCGTACGAGATCGCCCCATTGATGCGGTGTTTTCAGCGGCGCGGCGCGCATGGCGCCCAGCGCCTCGCCGACATTGGCGGCGGCGCCGAACGGCAGGCCCGCGATGATGGCCCCGCCGGCGAAGATTTCGGGATAGGTCGCCAGCATCGCCGCCGTCATGGCGCCGCCCGCGGAAAGCCCGGTGATGAAGACCCGCTTGGGGTCCAGGCCATGCGCCCCCACCATCTGCACGATCATGGCGGCGATGGAGGCCACCTCGCCGGAATCGCGGGTGACATCTTCGGGATTGAACCAGTTGAAGCAGGTGCCGGGATTGTTGACCCCCTTCTGCTCCACCGCCAGCACGGCGAACCCCTTGTCCGCGCCCAGCTGGGACCAGCCGGCGCCAAGGTCATAGCCCGCTGCCGTCTGGCCGCAGCCATGCAGCAATACCACCAGCGGCGCGCCTTTCGGTTTGGCCGGCACGAAGCTGAACATGCGCAGATTGCCGGGATTGGGGCTGAAGGCGGTTTCCGCCAGGGGAGTCGCCGCTGGCGCGACGCGGCGCTTCAGCGGGTTTGGCTTGCCGCCGGGGCCATCAAATCGCATCAATTTCACCAGTTTGCGCCACATGCCATTACCTCAATATCATGTTGCAGTGCAGCAAATACAAGCCGTAGCGGGCAGGAAACCCCGCATTTTCCTGGATTTTTAAGTACGGTTAACTACGGATGCCATTTTTGGGAGCCCGGGACGGAGCCGGCACGTTTCTAACCCATGGAATACTCCACGGCCGATCTGCGCAATCTGCTGTCGGTGGCGAAAAAGCTTCGCCACCTGGCGATGGACACGCCCGGCACACTGGACCGCCAGCTTTATGTGAGCGCGGCCGATGTGCTGGAGAAGCGCGCTGGCTGGCTGGCAACCCATCTGCCGGAAGATGGTGACGCAGAGGACGACTCCGCACTGCATCAGCCCGTTGATCTTCTGGTCTGATAAATTATCTGTAACATCCCTTGGCGGTGGCCGCGACAAATGGAGACAAAATCGCGGCCGCCTTCATGTTGCTAGCCCTTACGCGCAAGGCCAGACTGATCGCAGCTCCTGAGGCATTCCAATGATCCATCGCGCGGTTTTCATCGCCCTGCTGCTGGCCACCAGCGCCTGTGCGCAAAACCAGGCGCCTGACAAGCTCGAATATCCGGGCGGGCCGGTCGTCTATACCGAAGACACCCCGGTGGAGAAGATCGCCGCCGATCCGGCCGCCGCCGCGGTGCTGAACAAGGACATTCCCGACCTGCTGTCGGACTCGCGCTATCCCATGTTCAAGTCCATGAGCCTGAAGCAGATGCAGACGGCTTCGGGCGGCGATCTCAGCCACGAGACGGTCAACAAGACCGTGGCCGACTTGCAGGCCTTGCCCGCCCATTGATACCAATGGCGCCATGGAGCGCTATCTGTATTACGGCAGCCTGGGCCCGCAGGAGCGGCAGTACCAGATCCCCAATTTCACCGGGCTGGCGCTGCATCCGGCGCATGACCGCGAGATGGCGCACAATGCCGTGGAGGCCCTGCCCTTCGCCGATGGCACCATCGCCAAGGTCCAGTCCCAGGACGTGTTCGAGCACCTGCCCTTCGACAAGTTGCCTTTTGTACTGGACGAGATTTACCGGGTGCTGAAGCCGGGCGGGGTGTTGCGCCTCAGCGTGCCGGACTATCGCTCGCCGGTGCTCAAGCGGCGCTCGGTCTATGACCATCGCGGCCGCGTGACGGGCGACCTGATGATGGGCGCGACGCCCTGGTTCGATGCCGCCACCGGCGATGCGCGGACGCGCTTCAGCGACGATGGCGATGCCCATGTCTGGTTTCCCCGCTATGAGCTGATCACCCACCTGATCCTGAAATCGGAAATCCGCAAAAGCGCCATCCGCTTCTACCAGGGCTTCCTGGACGACCAGACCTTCCTGGGCGAACCCATTCCCGATGACGAGATGTTCGTGCAGCGCGCCTTGCCGCATGACCGGCGCAGCGGCGGCATGCCGGTGTCCATCGTGGTGGACTTTACCAAGGCCTAGCCGCCCTCTTCAGCCACCCGTATAGCCGCCGATGATCGGCAATATCTCGCCGGTGATGTAGCTGGAGCATTGCGGGCTGGCGAGGAAGACATAGGCGGGCGCGATCTCTTCGGGCTGGGCCGGACGCTTCATCACCGTGTCGCTGCCGAACTTCGAAACATCCCTGGCTTCCTTGTCGGCAGGATTGAGCCGTGTCCAGACCGGGCCCGGCGCCACGGCGTTGACGCGGATGCCGCGCGGCACCAGATGCGTGGCGAGGCTGCGGGTAAAGGCATGGATGCCGCCCTTGGTGGTGGAATAATCCAGCAGGTCCTTGTTGCCCAGGATGCCGGTGACCGAACCGGTGTTGACGATGGCGGCGCCGTTCGTCATCTGCTCCACCGCCGCCTGGGCCATGTGGAAATAGCCATAGAGATTGGTTTTCAGGGTCCGGTCGAAATGCGCTTCGGTCAGGTCCTCGAAGCGCGAGACATGCAGCTGGAAGGCGGCATTGTTCACCAGCACGTCCAGCTTGCCGAACGCCTTGACTGTCTGCTTGACGGCATCGAAGCAGAATTTTCGCCTGGTGACGTCGCCGGGGATCAGCAGGCAGCGCCGGCCTTCGCGTTCCACCGCCTCCTTGGTGACGCGGGCATCTTCGTGTTCATCCAGATAGACGATCGCCACATCGGCGCCTTCGCGGGCGAACAGCACCGCCACGGCGCGGCCGATGCCGCTGTCGCCGCCGGTGATGATGGCCGCCTTGCCGGACAGTTTGCCCGAGCCTTTATAGAATGGCGCGTCATACAAGGGCTGCGGCTTGAGCACCGCCTCCCGGCCCGGCTTGGCGATGTGCTGTTTGGGGAAAGGCGGCGCGGGATAGTGCCGGGCACCGGCCTGCATGGCGGATTTGAGCTCCCGCTTCGGGCGTTTTTTGTCGGCGGTCGCCACCTGTTTCTGGAGGCGGCGTTGGCCGGCAGCAGTGCGTTTCGCTTTGGTTGCCATGGATTTGCCTCGGTGGGATGGGAACAGTAGAAACTGCTGCTCGGGGACCAAGGTTCCCGTCCCATTTCACAGGACCCCACCCTGGCCCAGAACAAACGCTCACTCGCCCATATCGCCTATCTGGTGACGATCCTGTTCAAGGGATTTGTCGGCCTGCTGGAATTCATCGGCGGCATCATCATTGCCGCATTCGGGCCGCAGCAGCTGAACCGGATGGTGCTGAGCTGGACCAATCCCGAACTGTTCGAGGCGCGGCAGAACGAAATCCTGCAACTGCTGCGCCATGGCGTGCATGAACTGGCCCAGACCAAGGGCTATTTCGTCATCTTCTATCTGCTGGTGCACGGCACCCTGAAGATGACGATCACGGCCGTGCTGTTGCGCGGCCATGGCGGCTGGGTGTTTCCCTTTGCCAGCGCCATCCTTGTCGGCTTCATCGCCTTCTTCGGCTACGACCTGGCCCACAACTGGTCGAACTGGGTGCTGGGCCTGGCGCTGTTTGACACCGTGACCCTGGCGCTGGTGCTGAACGAATGGCGCAACTGGAAGACGGGCTGACGCAGCATCGTGCAGATACGAAAAAGCCCCCGTCCGGCGGACGGGAGCTTCTTCATGTCATGGACTAGGCGACCAGAACTTTCTGCTTGGCGGCCAGATAATCGCGGTTCATGCGCTCGCGCTGTTCGGCCGAGAAGTTCTTCTTCACGTCCGACCAGACATTGTTTTCTTCTTCCTTGATGTGATGGTCGAGCAGTTCCTTCAGCACCTTGGCGCTGGCCTTGAATTCCGGCGTGTTGGCCTCCAGCGTGTCCAGCTGGCTCAGGGTGGCGCTGGCCAGCGCATGCTCGGTATAGCCTTCATGGCCATCAACCTTGGAGGTCTCGTCCTTCAGGGCGATGATGGCGTCATAGACGATGGCTTCTTCCGCCTTGCTGTGCGGGATCAACGCCTTCTTGATCCTGGCGACCAGCGCAGTCTGCTCGCGGGCATTGTCGCTTTCGGTCAGCTTGCCCAGCAGTTCCTGCACTTCGTCATGCTCGGCCGCCAGGGTGTCCAGCACGTCGGGCTGGCTTTCGCCCGGGGTCAGGGCCTTCACAACCGATTTGGCGGCATCTTCAATGGTGTTCAGGACAGTCATGGCGGGTTCCCTTGTGGATGTTCCCCATCGCAACGCGCGAGACACGAACCCGGTTCACGCCAATTTCGGTACGGTTGGGTGCGGATAGAAATTTCCCCATTCCTGCAACGGGCTGCCCGCCATGACGTTATGACGGGACACCATTTCATTGGAGCAATTCATGACGACAAGCAGCGGCCACACCAGCGCGATCCTGGCTTCCAAGGTCAAGGGCACCGCGGTCTACAGCACTGCCGGTGACAAGATCGGCACGGTGGAAGACATTGTGCTGGACAAGAAGTCCAATCAGATCATGTTCGCCGCCCTGGGTTTTGGCGGCCTGCTCGGCATCGGCGAGAAATACTATCCGGTCCCCTGGTCGCTGCTGGACTATAGCGAAGACAAGGGCGGCTATGTCGTGCCCCTCAACAAGGACAATATCGACAAGGCGCCGGCCTATGACCTGAAGGACCTGGTCAAGCATGACGGCAGCCTGGGCGATGTCCGCACCACGACCTATGACTATTACAAGGTCAGCCGCGACTGGCAGTAAGTGAAAACAAGGCCACCGCTTTCAAAAGCAGTGGCCTTTTTCTTGAAAGACACGCCCATGGCCATGCATGCCATCCGCATCCATGCATTCGGCGGACCCGAGGTGTTGCAGGACGACACCCTGCCGCTGCCAGTCCCGGGGCATGAAGAGATTCTGGTGCGCATCGCGGCGGCTTCGGTCAATCCGGTGGACGGCAAGATCCGCGCCGGAAAACATCCCAGCGTGAAAGATGACGACCTGCCGGTGACGATGGGCCGCGACCTGTCGGGCGTGGTGGAAGCGACGGGCGACAATGTCCAGGGCGTGGCGCCCGGCGATGCGGTATTCGCCATGCTGGGTTGGGACCGCGGCAGCTATGCCCAGCATGTGGTGCTGAAGCTGGGGGAATTCACGCCCAAGCCGCAGAACCTGTCACATGTCGAGGCCGCCGCCGTGCCGCTGGCGGCGCTGACCGCCTGGCAGGGCCTGATGGACCACGGCAAATTGCAAAAGGGCCAGCGCGTGCTGATCCATGGCGGCGCCGGCGGTGTCGGCCATTTCGCGGTTCAGATCGCCAAGGCTATGGGCGCCTGGGTGGCGACCACCTGCTCCGCGCGCGACATCGATTTTGTGCGCAAGCTTGGCGCCGACCGCGCCATCGATTACAAGGCCGAGACCTTCGAGGATGTGGTAGCGAATATCGACCTTGTCTATGACCTGGTGGGGGGCGAGACCCAGGACCGGTCCTTCAAGGTCCTGAAGCATGGCGGCCGGCTGGTTTCCACCCTGCAGGAACCGGACAAGGCCGGGGCCATCGCGGCCGGCGTTACCGGCATTCATTACATGGCCGCACCCAATGCCGCCGAGCTGGCCGAAATCGGCAAGCTGCTTCTGTCGGGCAGGATCAAGCCCTTCGTCTTCGCCACCTATCCGCTGCAGGAAGCGGCCCAGGCACAGGCGGCACTGGAGAAGGGCGCCGTCCAGGGCAAGATCGTTCTCACCGTCGATCCGTAAGCGTCACCAGGTGTAATTCAGCCCTGCGATCCCGGTATAGGTCTGGGCGTTGCGCGAGACGCTGCTTTCGAAATGCGCGTCAAAGCCCAGGCCGCTGCGGCTCTTGAGCCCAGCGCCCAGCGAAATCAACGCGGAATCGCGTGCCGGCCTGGCGCCATAGACGGTGAAGCCGGAATCCGGCAGCGCCGCAAAGCTGACGCCGGTGCTCCAGGCCGTCGCGACGGCATGTGACCAGGCCAGCCGGTCCGAAAGCTGGAGCGTCCAGATGCGGTCCAGCGGCACGTCCACGCCCTGGCGCGCGCCCACTTCCACGCTGGCGCTGTTGGCATTGTCGGAGGCATAGCGCAGCGCATAGCTGGAGGCGCCCAGGGATGCGGTCTCGGAATAAGCCGGGCGATGCGTCAGCACATCCTCCACCGCCAGATAGGGCGTCAGCCAGCCCAGCTTGACGCCGGTTTCATAGCGCCCGCCCACCATCAGTGGGTTGACCTTGCCGTCCAGCTGGTCGGTGCCGGAGACCGTGAGCGTGCGATGGGTGGTGATATTGTCCACCGCCAGGATGCCGGCGAAGGAGCCATAGGTGCGCGGGCTGAAATGCATCAGGCCATAGACGCCGCCCTGGAAGGCGTCGGCCTTGCCGGTGCCCATGTCGCCCGCCGGGTGAAAGTCGTTGCTGCCGAATGACAGCGCCGCGCCGAAGCTGAAATTGGGCGACGCTTTCCAGTCCGCGCCCAGCGCCAGGCCGGCGACGCGGCTCTTGAGCTTCTGCGCGCCGATGGCGGCGTCGCCGCCGACCAGGTCGCTGCCGACAAAGCCCGACGCCCAGATGCCGCGATGACCACTGCCGTCATTCATGTGATCGAACATCGCATCCATGAAGGGATGCACCAACGCGCTGCCCGCCTGGGGAATGTCGGCGCCGATCTGGCCCGACAACTGGCCGGCATCGGTGGCGAGCGCGGCAGAGGTGACGGTGCCGAGATTCTGGAAGGCGGTCGGCAGGGTATCGCCGGCCGCGATGGCGGCATCGATGCCCGACACCGGGCTCGCCTGGTTGCGGGTCGCGCCGGTGGGCAGCAGCGGCGACAGCTTGGCCAGGTCGACTTCCAGATAGACATCGTTGGCATCATAGGACACGGCGGATTTGAACTGCGCGCCAGTGGTCGGGATCACGGCCGACGTGAAGGTGCCGCTGACACCGCCCGCGGCGGTCAGCACCGTCATCTTCTGGCCCAGCTTCAGGGTGCCGTCGGTGCTGGCGACCTGCAGCGTGCCTGCAAGGCTGGCCGCGCCGGTGGCGGAGACGGACGGCGATGCTGCCGAGGAAAGATCGACCAGCAAGGTGCTGCCGCTGGCGAAATTCAGCCCGCCATTGATCTTCAGGGTGCCGCTGCCGGCCGATCCGGGCGCCAGGGTGCCGCCGCTGGCGATGGTGACGGCGGAGGTGGTGCCGTTGCCCGCCAGGGTGCCGCCGCTGGCGACCGCGACGGCGCTGGCGATGCTGCCATTCACCGTCAAAGTGCCGCCGGTGACGCTGGTGGCGCCGCTGTAAGTGTTGACGCCGGAGAGAGTCTGGGCGCCGCCCGACACGGTGAGACCGCCGGTACCGGACAGGACACCAGCGAAATTGTCCGCGCCGTTGGTGATGGTCAGGCTCTGCGCGCCCATCAGCACCGACCCCGTGCCCAAAAGCGATGACAGGCGCGGCGCGGTCGTGGCAGACAGATCCAGTATGCCATTGTCGGCCACACTGGCGGAGGACGCGATGCTGGCGCCGCCGGCCAGGATCAGGGTGCCGCCGCCCGCGATCGCCGTCGTTCCGGTATAGCTGTTGACCGACGTCAGGGTCAGCGTCCCGGTGCCGATCTGGCTCACCCCGCCGCTGCCGCTGATGGTGCCGCCGAAGATGACGGCGTCGGAGCGGTCGAAGGCCAGGGTGCCATTGTCGCTGACATTGCCGGTGATGGCGCCGCTGGTGCCGCCGTTGCCGACCTGCAAGGTGCCGGCGCTGATGATGGTGCCGCCGCCATAGGTGTTGGCGGCGGTGAGCGCGGTGGTGCCGTTGCCCATCTGGGTCACCGTGCCGCTGCCGGAAATCGCGCCGCTGAACACAAGGGTGTCGGAACGGTCGAAGGCCAGCGCGCCATTGTCGATGACGTTGCCGACAATGCTGCCGCCGGCGATGCCGCGCCCGATCTGCAAGGAGCCGGCGCTGATGACGGTGCCGCCGGTATAATTGCTGGCGCCGGCCAGGATTTCGCTGCCGCCGGCGACGATCAGTCCGCCGGTGCCGCTGATGGTGCCCGAGAAGGTGTCCGCGGCATTGTTCAAGGTCAGGCTGTTGGCGCCCAGCGTCACCGCGCCAGTGCCCGCCAGCGACGCCAGGCCGACCGGACCAGCGGCGGCGGAAATGTCGAAGTTGCCATTGTCGGCCAGGGCGCTGGTCGCCGCCAGGCTGCCGCCGGCGGCGATCGCCAGCACGCCGGCCGTGATGGTGGTGGCGCCGGTATAGCTGTTGGCGCCGGACAGTATCTGCGTGCCGCCGCTGACGGTCAGGCCGCCGCTGCCCGAGATGGTACCGGAAAACGTATCCGCCGCATTGGTGAGGACCAGGGTGCGGGTGCCCAGGGTCACGGTGCCCGTGCCGGCCAGCGATTGCAGCGTGGCGCTGGCGCCCGCGGCGGCATTGGTGGCGCCGGAGATATCCAGCACCGCATTGTCCACCACCCGCGCCGCCGTCGCGATGGTGTTGCTGCCGCCCAGGCTGAGCGTGCCCGCCGCGACGGTGACGGTGCCGGTCAGGCTGCTGATCCCCGACAGGGTTTCGGTGCCGCCCGCCAGCGTGAAGCCGCCGGTGCCGGCCAGGGCGCCGGTGAAGGTGTCCGAGGCGCTGGTCAGGTTCAGGGTTTGGGCGCCCAGCTGCACCGTGCCGCCGCCGGACAAGGTGATGAGGGTGGCGCCGCCCGCCGCGGCCGAGATATCGAGGGTGCCATTGTCCAGCACGCCGCTGGAGGCGGTGAGATTGCCGCTGCCCGACAGCGCCAGCGTTCCGGCGGCGATCTGGGTCTGGCCGGTATAGGCCTGGTTCGCGGTCAGGGTGGTGACGCCGGTGCCGGTCTGGGTGACCGTGCCGGAGCCGGAAATCACGCCGGTCATGGTGACGGCGGTGCTGCTGAAGAAGGAGACCGCGCCGCTGTTGGCGATATTGTTGGTGATCAGCGCGCTGCCCAGCCGCAAGGTGCCGCCGGTCACGGTGGTGGTGCCGGTATAGGTGTTGAGGCCGGTGAAGGTCTGGGTGCCGCCCGCGATCACGACACCGCCGCTGCCCTGGATCACGCCGGAGAAGGTGCCGTTGGCGGCCGTCAGGGTCAGGCTCTCGCTGCCCAGGTTCACCGTGCCGGTGCCGGCCAGCGACTTGATGGAGGCGCCGGGCGTGGCGGAGATGTCGAAGGTGCCGGTGGTGTTGACGCCGCTGGAGGCGGCGATGCTGGCATTGGCGCCCAGCGCCAGAGTGCCGGCGCTGATGGCGGTGAGGCCGGAATAGGTTTCGGCCTGGGTGAGCGTGGTGGTGCCGCTGCCCAGCTGGGTGACGCCGCCGCTGCCGGATATCACGCCGTCAAAATTGATCGCGTCGGTGCGGAAAAACGCCAGGGTGGCGGAATCGGCGACATTGCCCAGGATCGAGCCGCTGGCGCCGCCCGCGCCGATCGACAGCGTGCCGCCATTGATGATGGTGCCGCCGGTATAGGTGTTCTCGCCGCCCAGCGATTCCGTGCCCGAGGTCACCACCAGGCCGCCGGTGCCGGAGATCACGCCGTTGAAGCTGCCGACGGCGCCGGTGATGGTCAGCGCGCGGGCGCCCAGCACGACACTGCCGCTGCCCGCCAGCGAAACGACGGAGGCGCCATTGCTGGTCTGGGAGATGTCGAAGATGCCGCCGTCACTGACCGAACTGCTGGTGGCGATGGAGCCGGAGCCCGACAGCGCCAGGGTGGCGCCGGCATTGATGGTGGTGGTGCCGGTATAGGTGTTGACGCCGGTGAAAGTGATGGCGCCGCCCGTGCCGGTATTGGCGATCACGATATTGCCGGGGGTCGGGGTCGAGATCACCGCATCGGAGAAAATGCCCGAGAAGGTCGCGGCATTGCCGGTCTGGTCGATGGTGTTGGTGCTCGAGGTGTCGAGCGTGAAATTCTGGCTGTAGGTCTGGCCGGCGGTATCGATCTGCAAGGTGCCGCCGTGGAAAACCGGACTCACCGAGTTGCCCAGCTTGGACGCCTGATAGGTGTCGCCCGCGGTGGCGATGTTGCCGGCGAGCGCGACTTGCGGCAGCGCCGCCATCATCGCGATCAACGCCGCGCCTTGCTTCAAACGAACAGCGCGGTTCTTCGCAACGGGCAAAAGCTTCATGATGTCCCTCCAGACAGGCGCGAAGGGATAACCGGATCGCCCGCAGATTTTGCATGAATGTTTCGGAATGTTTGATGGCGAAAACCTTGCCGGACAGTTTTCAAAATCGTCATGACAAAATGGAAATAAGAAACATCCGCGATGGTCGCGCGCGGGCAGTGTTTTTTCCCGCGCGGCGGAGGATTGGGGCACAGCGCGCGAACAATTTTCCAAAGTGTCATGAAAAAATGGAAATGAAATTCCGGCACCACGCGGCAGGAAAAATGCGCGTTACGACGTGTACGGATAACCCCTGCGGACATGCCTGCCGCTGGAATTCACCGCCAGCACCCGAAATGCGAGACCGGCCGGTGCGTCCGCCTGACGCGGCAGAAAATTGGTGCGCTGCAATAAATCGCCTTGACGGCCCGCATTTGCAGGGTAAATATGATGTTGCACTGCAGCAGGCCGTCAGACTTTTCGAATCGGCCAAGAAAACTTCACAGGGTGGGACGCCTTAACCTTTTGCGTTAGGAGATCCCCATGTTTCGCACCCTTGCCACCGCCGCCATCCTCACCCTGACACCCCTGGCCGTCACCGCCGCCCAGGCCGAGACACCCACATCCATGAGCGTCGCCTATGGTGACCTGAACTTGTCCAATCCCCAGGAGGCGGCAGTCCTGGCCGACCGCCTGCAGATCGCCGCCCGCGACGTCTGCCTGAGCGCCAATGAAACGAAGGCGCCCATCCGCAAGATCCTGGTACGCCGCTGCATCGACATCGCCGTGAGCAGGGCGACGGCGCAGATCGCGGATGAAGTCGAATCCGCCCCCAACAAGGCGGTTCGGGCCAATCTGGTCAGTGTTCGCCAGAAGGTCGCCAGCATCGACGTCCCGTAGCCTGATGCATTCCGCTTACCGAATCGCGTCCAGCCTGGCGAGCAGCTGGCGCGGTTCGGGAATGCGCAGCAATATGCCGTGCGCGATCAGCGCCTCGCCGCGCGCCGGGTCCTCGATCGCAATGCGGCGGCGGTAGAAATCCAGCGCCGCGTCGCGGTCGCCGCCCGCCACCACGTCGCGCGCATCCAGATGCAGCGGCCCGATCAGGGCGCGAATATCATCCTGGCCGAACCAGCGGTCGGAGAAGCGGCCCAGCCGGCGATACTTGGTCCAGAAGGCTTCAAAGCCGCAACAGGCATAATGCAGGACATAGGCCGCCGGAACCGGCGCCAGCCGCGTCTCGCCGCTTGTCCTGGCGAAACTGTGAACGCCATTCGGACGGACATCCCGCGCGCCCAGCCGCACGGCGGACTTTCCGTTGGTGTAGAAATGGAAGCGCAACCCGGGCTGCAGCTGCGTGGTGGACCGCAGCAACGCCTGGCCTTCCGGCGTGAAGGGGCCGGGACTGAAGATTGCCGGCACCTTGAACAGATCCACTTCGCGAAACGGGTCGCCGATCACACTGGCTTCCGGCACCGCTTCGAAATTGGGAAACGGGATCGTGTCAAACGCCTGTCCTGCCGCGAACAGTTCGGCCACCGGTTGATTGGGCGAGAAGAACAGCTCGTCGGCATCGATGTGCAGCAGCCAGTCCAGGCCCTGCTGCCGGGCCAGGTTCATGGCGATGCCCACATTCAGCACCTGGCGCGCGATCACCTCGGACCCGGTGAAGCTGCCGAGGGCATTATATTCCGGCAGCCGCATCCAGGCATGCCGCAGGGCCTCGTCATGCGCGATCGCGGTGATGCGCGGACGGGCCGCCAGGCGCGGCAAATCGGGATCATCCGGGTCATCGAAGAACAGGAACAGCCGCTCGAAGCCGATATCCAGGTGCCAGGCGATGAAGGAATCGATGCTGTCGCCGGCGTCCCGCAAGGTCGTGACGAGTGCGGCCCGGCCAGTGCGCGGCGCGTCCATTTGCGACTCAACCAATGTTGCAGCAGATTCTAGTACAACATTCGTTTGCCAGGCGCAGCGCAACTGTTAAGGCTGAGGCTGGGAATGACTGCTCCTGGGGATCGCCGCAGGCCCCGCGCAAAACAAGAAGGGCCACCTCTCCGAGAGAGGCAGCCCCGCTTTGTCTCAGGCCATGCGGCGGTTAGAGGTTGCCGCGCACGCCGATGGTGAAGTAACGACCCATGACGTCTTCGCCCTGGGGGATGCCGCCAAAGATCGAGCCGGGGTTTCCGGACGATCCGACAGTGTATGGGGGCACGGAGTTGAAGGCGTTCTGGACGTTGAAGTAGGCAGATACGACCTGGCCATTGTCGAAAGTGATATTCTTGGTAAGGGTGAAGTCCGTCGTGCTGAAGCTGGTATAGAAGGGCTGGGCATAATAAGTCTGCCCGGCTCCGTAAGTGGCGGTGTTGTTGCCACCGCTGAACCAGTGCCACTGGGCGTCCACGCTCCAGTCGCCGAGCGTGTAGTTGGCGAACAGCGTGGCGTGACCCTTGGGCTGGGTGGTGTAGGAGAGCGGCGCGCCAGCGAAACTGCTGGTGGTATCCACCGGGGCCACGTTCAGCAAGGCACGCAGATTGACCAGGCCCGCCAGGCTGTCGGAGACATCGGCCGTGTCGAAACCATAATCAATCTCGTAGTCCTCGCCTTCCGTCACAGCCAGCGCCGCGTTGAGTTTCTGGCTCTTGAGCAGGCTGGGATAGTTGGCAGGCGTGGTGTTGGTGTACGGGAAGGGCCGCACATACAGCGAGCAGAAGGGCGACGCACCACCGGAGGCGATACAGATATTGGCGATCGTCAGATTGCTGCCCTGGATGGTGGTGATCGCGTTCTTGAGCTTGATCTGGTAATAATCCACCGACATCGTCAGGCCGGGAATGAAGCTCGGCGTCAGCACCACACCGCCCGTATAGGTGCGCGATGCTTCCGGCACCAGGGCGGGGTTGCCGCCAGACTGGGTCTGGATGCCGCCCGGATTGAAGCTGGTCAAGGGATCCAGGAACGGCCCGCTGCTCGTGGCCGTTGGCTGGTACAGATCGTTCAGTGTGGGGGCACGAATATCGACAGACGTGGTGCCGCGGAAGCGGACGCTGTCGTTCACGTGCCAGTCCAGACCGATCTTCCAGGTCTGCACCGCACCGGAAATGCTGTAGTTGGTGTAGCGGCCCGCGATGTCGGCATCCAGACTCTGGACCAACGGAACGTCCTTGAGGATCGGGATCCCGACTTCGCCCGAGAATTCCCACACATTTTCCGAGGCGTGGACATTCGGCAGGGTATTGTTGTCCCACAAGGTCTGCGTGACCGTGGCCTGGTTGACGGGGCCGGTGCCGGCGGCGTTGCCGCACAGGCGAAGACCGGTACAATTGACCAAAGCGGTCGGCGAGGCATTGGAATCGATCGTATAGTCGAGCCAGCGCATTTCACCCGACAACGCCGCCTTGACCGGGCCGGCCGGCAACTGGAAGAGATTGCCCGAAATGTCGGCGGCAATATCGTCCATGGCGTTGGTTTCGGCGAAGTGGGTGGTCCGGCTCCAATAGGCAAATTGCTGGTCGGTGGTCACATTGTTGCCGAAGGTGTTGATCGGCACGCAACCGGGATAGAGATCGCCATACAGGGCGATCGCCGCCGCCGTACTGTTATAGCAAGTGATGCGGTTGGTGGTGGGATCGATCACCGCGTCCTGCGCCGCGTCGTGGAACTGGTTGTTGCCGTTATTGATGCCAGAGGTCGAGAGGCGGGTTTCGCCATGGGTGTAGTGCGCGTCCCAGGCAAAATCGTTGAACACCAGGCCGTTCACGCCGGTGGTCGAGACGATGTTGCGCGTGACGTTGTTGGTATTCTTGGAACGGTTCTGGGCGGAATACCATTCCGACACCTTGAAGGTATTGGTGCCGTCGGTGTGACAGGTGGGGTCCGTGGCGCAGTTGTTGCCCAGTAGAGCCTGGGTCGCCAGCGGGAGGAAAGGGTTATCCTTGAAGTAGGTTGTGGTCTGACGGCTGCCTTCCTGCTGCGAGGGGAAGAAATAGCCGAATTCATTGGCCTGTGTGACCGAGACCTGGGTGAAGAACGTCGTGTCCTTGTCGATATTATAGCTGAAGCGGCCGAACGCCGAGGCGTTGCGGGTATTGCCGTAGATCGATTCATTCTTGACGGTGGCGCCATCGCCGCCGACTGCGATGGCGGTCTGGCCCGCGGGGATAGTGCCCAGATTGGCGGGCGTGAGTATGCCGGGCTGGCCAAACTCGTAGCCGTTATACACACTGTACGGGCCGGTGAGGCCGGAAACGAGGCCGCTGAACGTCGAAACGGTCTGGCCGCCGTTTTGAACATTGGTCACCGGGGCGGCGGGGTTGCTGCCGGTATTGTAGCTGCTGTATCCGTTTGCGAAGATGGGACGGGCAGACTGCACCACGCCGTCAGCATTGCGATATTCGAGGGCGCCTTCGATATGGCCCCTGCCGCCGAACACATCCATGCCCGCCGCCACATTCACCTTGTATTTGAAGCCATCGGCATATTGCGAAATGCCGCTATTGGCTTCGTACTTCACCCCGTTGAAGTTCTTGTCGAGGATGAAGTTGACCACGCCGGTGACGGCGTCGGAACCATAGACCGAAGAGGCGCCGCCGGTCACAACGTCCACGCGGGACATCAGCGTCTGCGGCAAGGTGCTGATATCGACGCTGCCGTCCGCGTTCGAGGCCGGCAGGCGCATGCCGTCCAGCAGGACCAGAGTACGCTGCGCGCCGAAATTGCGCAGGTTGAGGAAGTCGCCGGCGCCGTTGCTGCCGGCGTTGGTGAGGTTGCGGCTCGACGAACTGTTCTGGAAAATCGGCAGCTTGTTCAGGGCGTCCGACAGGTTGGTCGGGGTGGTGGTCAGCAGCTGCTCGGTGGTGACCGCGGTGATCGGGGTCGGCGAATTGGCGACATCGGAAATGACGCGCGAACCTGTCACCACGACGCTCTCGACCGGTGCGCCGTTGCTGGACTGCGCCCAGGAGGCCTGTGAACAGATCAGCGCCAGCCCCGCTGCACCGCAGCAAAGCACAGCCTTCTTGGACCTGGATGTCATGATATCTCTCCCCGTTTTCGTTTGTTCTGGGCCACTTCAAGTGGCCGTTAGGGGTAGAGACGAACAGGACTTCGAAAACCCTATGCGGGGCGATCATTTTTGCCTCGAAAAATGCAAGCGCTAGGCTGACTGAACATTTTGCAATCGGGGGTTGGACTTAGACGAGGCGCGTGGCAAAAACCCCATGTGCGACGCCAGCGTTATCGGGGCCGCGGCAAGGCCTTGAATTTTCTGCCGATAATGTTCTTCTAGCCCCATGAGGGATGACATCCATGAGAGGGCGCTGTGGCTCAGCCGCAACCTTCTTCCCGTGGAGCCGCTGATACGATCGCGGCTCCGGCGGACATTCATCTATGGGCTTGAGATCGACGACGTGATCCAGGAGATGTATGCGCGCATCGCCTCCCTGCCCTCGTTCGACGGTATCAAGTCTCCGCTGCAATATGCGTCCCAGACCGCAACCGCGATCATCATTGATCACATGCGCCGCTCGCGCGTCATCTCCATCAATGCGGCCGGCACGCTGGAACAGCTGGAAATCTGCGCCCCCGAGCCGTCGCCGGAACAGCAGCTGGAATTCCGCGAGGAGATCGCGGCCGTGGCCCAATCCCTGGCGCAACTTCCCGAACGGACGCGGGAGGTTCTGATCCTGCGCCGCGTCGAAGGCCTTTCCCAGCAGGAAACGGCCGATCGCTTGCACATCAGCATAAAAACCGTTGAAAAACACATGGCATTGGGCGTGGCCGCGCTCATGACCTGGTTTGGCCGAGGGGGAAAAACGGGCCGTCAGCCATCCATGGACCTGCGAATAGAAAAAGATGTCTACAAGACTAACCCATCAAGAGATTGACCAGATAGCGGCCGGCTGGGCCGCGCGACGATGCAACGGCTTTTCCGCAGACGATGCCGCGGCGCTGGACGCATGGCTGGAGGCCGACCCGCGCCACCTCGGCGCCTACATGAAGGCCGAGGCCGTGCTGGCGCGCCTGGACCAGGCGGGGGCGGCCGGCGCGGAAGCCCTGCGCGCGGAAGATGCACCTCTCCGCCCCGTGCTTGCCAAACGCCGTGCGGTCCTGATGGGCGCCGCAGCCGCATGCCTGGCGGCCGCCATGGCCGGCACGGCAGTGGTTCGCTATCTGGTGGAGGAAGAGGTCTATGCCACCAATATCGGGGAAGCCAAGGAGATCGTCCTTTCCGACGGCTCCATCGTCACCCTGAACACCAACACCAAGATCGCGGTCCGCTATACCAAGGCGCTTCGCCAGATCGCGCTCCTCCAGGGGGAAGCCCTGTTTGACGTCGCCAAGAACAAGCATCGCCCCTTCATCGTGCAGGCGCATGACACCCAGGTGCGCGCCGTCGGCACCAGCTTCACGGTGAAGCTGTTGTCCCAGCAGCTGGTCCAGGTGCTGGTCCGCGAAGGGGTGATCGAAATCCGGCGGCCGGACGCGCCCGAGGCGCTTCCGGTCCGGCTCACCGCGAACAATGTGGCGCTGGCGCCCGTGAAGGCGCCGATATCGACGGCGCCCATGCCGACCGCACAGGTCAGCAGAAGCCTCGCCTGGCGGCAGGGACGCATCGCCTTCGACAACGAAACCCTTGCGGAGGCGGCGCGGGAGTTCGGACGCTATAGCGACATCCAGATCCAGGTCGCACCGGACCTTGAAAATCAGACCGTGACGGGACTGTTTGTTTCCACCGATCCCGTGGGCTTTGCCCACGCCGCTGCCCTGTCGCTGAACCTGCGCGTCGATGTGCGAAACCGCGAGGTGACCATCAGCCGATAGAGCCTGCGTGCCGGCGCGGAAGGAAGGCATTTCCTCCACGCGACAATCAAAAAAAAGAATAAAGGGGGCGAAAAATTCCAGGGTTCAGCAGAGCTGCGTTTTGCGTCAGCGTGTCGTGCGCCGCACTGCTGTGTTCGAGCGCGGCGCGGGCGCAACCTCGGCCGTTCGACATTCCGGCAGAGGATGCGGGCCGGTCCATTCCGGAACTGGCGCGCCAGGCCGGTATCCAGATCATCGCCCCGGGACAGGCGCTGCACGGCATGGTCACCCCGGCCATCAAAGGCCAGTTCGAGGTCCAGGATGCGCTGGCGCAGATGCTGTCCGGATCGAAGCTTTCGGTTGCCTCCGATGACGGTCATACCATCATCCTTGCCGTCGCGGCGCCAACGACACCGGACAGCGTTGCGGCGCCTGTGCCCAGCGAACCCATCGAGCAGGTCGTCGTTACCGGATCGCGCATCATCTCCGACGTCAGCCGGTCCCCCACGCCGGTGATGGCGTTCTGGGTCGATCAGCTCCATGCCACGACACCCACCAATATCGCCGACGCGCTGAACAAGCTTCCTGTTTTCCAGGGCAGCTCGAGCCCCCGCACCCAGAGCAATGCCGGTTCGAACGGCGCCGGCAATGTCCTCAACCTGCGCAACTTCGGGGCGCAGCGCACCCTGGTGCTGCTGGACGGCCACCGCGTTCCGGCCACCTCCGCCGCCGGCACCGTCGATATCGACACCCTGCCCCAGATGCTGATGACCCGCGTCGACATCGTCACCAGCGGCGCGTCGGCCGTGTACGGTTCCGATGCCGTGACCGGTGTCGTCAACTTCGTGCTCGACAAGAATTTCAACGGCCTGAAGTTCGATCTGAACGGCGGCATTTCGGATTATGGCGACGCCGCCTCCTACCAGGCGGGCGTGGTGGCGGGCACCAGCCTGTTCGGCGGCCGCGGCCACATTGAAGCCGCGTTGCAGGAATATCATTCCGATGGCCTGTTGATGTCGCAGCGCGCGCTGGGCGCCCTGGCCTGGGGCGCATACGGCACCGGCACGCCCGCCAATCCCTTTGGCAATATCCCCAATGGCCGCCTGGCGATTTCGTCGTTTGGCGGCGCCATCACCTGCACCAACTGCTCGGTCAACGGCCAGCAATTCGTTGGCAACGACGTGATCGGGCCGTTCAACCACGGCATCATACCCGCGGCCGGCTCGCAGATCGAAGGCGGCGGCGACGGCAGCTACGATTCCAAGGCATCGCTCGCCGCCAACCTGAAGCACGCCGAGCTGTTCAGCCGTTTCAGCTACAGGGTGAATGACGACACCGATTTCTGGCTCCAGGGCACGGCCACCGAATCCACCAATCTCAGCCACTTCTTCAATTCGCAGATCGATACCGGCCGCGGCACCGCGACCTATTACAAGAACAATCCCTTCCTGCCGGCGGTCGCCCAGGCGCAGCTTGGCAACAACGGCCTGTCCGACGCCAGCAACACCTTCATCATGCAGAAATGGCTCGACAACCAGCCGGGTCGCGGCACCGGCGCCACGGTGCGCAACCTCGGCCTCTCCACCGGTCTCGATGGGACGCTGCTCGGAAGCTACAGCTGGGATGTGTACTACACCCATGGCGAAAGCCGATCCGGGATCAACGGCATCAACAACGGCAACAACCAGCTGCACATGGCGCAGAATGACGTGGTGCCCAATCCGACCGGTTCCGGCATCGTCTGCTACAACGACACGCCGGCGGCAATCGCGCTGTATGGCAATCTTTATCCGGGCTGCGTCCCGCTGAATCCCTTCGGGCCGACCTCGATCACGAACGATGCCTATGATTATTCCGTGGGCATGACCAAATTCGCCCTGACCAACATCATGGACAATGTCGGTGCCAGCATCGCGGGCGATATCTTCCAGTTGCCGGCAGGGCCGGTCCGGGCGGCGCTGTCGGGCGAAGCGCGCTGGCTCGACTATACCGTTAACTCCAACGCCTCGCCGACCGCGCTGGTGAATTGTACCGGCTTGCGGCTTTGCAATCCCACCACGCCTTATTGGGACAACAACACCGTGGCCAGCGTCCATGCGTCCGAGAATGTCTGGGAATTCGCGGCGGAGGCCAATATCCCGGTCGTCAAGGACATGCCGCTGGTGCAGTCCTTCGATATCAATGTGGCGGGACGCTATACCGATTACAGCGTCTCCGGCGCGGTGCAGACCTGGAAGGTCGGCCTGGACTGGCATGTGAATGACGATATCCGTTTCCGCGGCACCAACTCGATCGACATCCGCGCCCCGACGCTGAACGACCTCTATTCACCGCTCCAGTCGTCCTCCACCGGCTATTTCGATCTTCTGACCAACAGTGCGGGGCCGGGCACGCAGCGGACCTTGTCGGGCAACCCCGCTCTGGTGCCGGAAGTGGCGCGAACCTATACCGCAGGCATCGTGTTGACGCCCGGTTCCGTTCCGGGCCTGACCGCGTCGGTGGACTATTACCGGATCAACCTCCACAACGCGATCGGTTCGATCGACCCGACCAGCAACGCGGTTCAGTTGCTTTGCAACCAGTCGAACGGCGCGTCGCCCTATTGCCAGCTCTATACGCGGCCGATTTCCGCCGCCGACACCTCGCCCGCCAATTACCCCACGGCCATCCATGGCCTCAACCTCAACTCCGCTTTCCAGTCGACCGAAGGTGAGGATTATGAGATCGACTATCACTTCAACCTGGTCGACATGGACGTCGCCCTGCCGGGCGGGGTCAGCCTTCGCGCCTTGTTGAACGTGTCGCCGAAGATCAACACTCTCGCCTATCCGGGCGCCTCCTTCACGACAACGAACAATCCCAAGGGCCATGCGTCGATCTTCGCCGGCTACACGTTGGGCGACTGGAGCTTGAACAGCCAGGTCCATTGGTTCAGCGGCTTCAGCCGGGTCAACATCTTCACGACGCCGCCGCAGACCTATCTGCAGCCCCGTATCCCGTCCTTCACCACGCTGGATTTCAATATCGACAAGAAGTTCACCGTCGACGCTTCCACCCTGGATTTGTATTTCACGGTGCAGAACGCCTTCAATGCCATCCCGCCGGTCGTCACCGGAGCGTCCGGGAATCCCGGCCTGGCGTATCCCGGACCGGCCGGCGAAGACGCCGTAGGCCGCTATTTCACGATCGGGTTGCGCGGCAATCTGTGATCGCTGTACCGAAGCGCGCGGGGCGATGGGCGGGTACTGGCGGACAGGGTGGGATTCGAACCCACGGTACCCTCACAGGTACGCCGCATTTCGAGTGCGGTGCCATCGACCACTCGACCACCTGTCCGCCGGCGGTGATAAGGGAGCGGCCCCCTCATGGCAAG
>JAQGLO010000211.1 GCA_028292825.1 Alphaproteobacteria bacterium
CCGCCGCCGGCCGCAAGCGCGACGCCATGATGCGCACCGCCAATGGCGCCTTCCAGGCCTGGCAGGACCGCACCGACCTGGTGAAGCAGGAACGCGCCGCCACCAACGCCGCCAACGACGCCAAGACTGCGCGCCTGAAGGCGCTGCGCCTGGAAAAAGAAGAACAGGACGCCAGGGACGCCGCCGCCGTGAAGGCCGCCGCCCCGCCCGCGCTCAAGAAGAAGCCGGCCAAGCGCACCAGCGCCGAATAGAACGCCCGCGCGTTAGAACGGGATCATGTCGCGCGCCTTCGTCAAGGAAACCGCTGAATCTGCTGCTCCGCCGGAGCGCATGGTGGAAGACGGTCCCAATCCAGTGACCCCGGAAGGCCTGGCCCAGATCGAGGCCCATCTCGCGCGGCTGGAAAGCGCGCTGAAAACCGAAGCCAATGTCCTGCTGCGCGAAACCCTGGCGCGCGACCTGCGCTATTGGGAAATCCGCAAGGCATCCGCCGAAGTGGCCGCGCCTTCCGCCGACGGCGCCGCCGCCTTCGGCTCGCGCGTGACGGTCAGGCGCAAGGATCGCATCCAGGCTTTCCGCATCGTCGGCGTCGACGAAGCCGATGCCGCCAAGGGCCTGATCTCCTTCCGCGCTCCGCTGGCCGCCGCCGTGCTGGGCGCGCGCCCCGGCGACATCATCGACGCGCCCGAACCCCTGGGCGAGATCGAGCTCGTGTCGGTGGCGTAGCGACGTGATAGGATGCGCGTGTGCGCCGCTCACGATGGAGAACGCCATGATCTACCGCAGCTACGATCTGGAGCAGAAGCAGCTGATGGTCGGCTGGCAGGTGATCACCACCAAGGACGGCGCCTTCGTGCACAATGGCAGCATCTCCAAAAGCCTGGAAAGCGCACTGGCCGAAGCCCGGGCCCATGTCGATACGCTCCATCCCCTGCCCCCGGATGACGCCATTGTGTTATAATTGACGGAAGTTCCCGATTTTCGCGGACAGCGTGGGTCCCAAAGCTTACAAGCGCGTTAGCTGACCGAATACGCCTGGTTGCGGAATGCCCGCATGAAACAGGCGTCACACACCGCACGCCGTTTTGGCGCAGGCGGCAATCAGGATTTTCCTATGCAGATGTTCAAGACAGGCGCCATCGCGGCGTTGATACTGGGCGGCATTGCACTCACCGCCAACGCCCAGCCCTACAACCGCGACAATCACCACGGCCGCCCCGTGATCTCCGTCGGTCTGGGCAATGTCGCGTTCGGTTTCCGCGACGGCTACTGGGACAATGGCCATCGCTGGCATCATTGGCGCAACCGCCGCGACCACAACAACTATCGCGGCCAGAGCGGCAACCACTACAATGACTATAATCACGATCGCGACTCCAATCATGGCTGGCAGCGCTGATACGCCGGTCTGAATCACCAATCTGGGCCGGTTCATGCGCAACAGCGCATGGGCCGGCTTTGGGCATACAGACATGGCCATGACACGCATACCCAACCAGCTGGACCTGTCCGCGGACGAACTGAAAACCCTGCGCGATATCGTGGGCAGGAGCTTCACGCCGATCGGCCAGATCAACGTCCAGCAAAGATCGCGCCTGCTGGAGCTGGGTCTGATCCTTGGCGGCATGGGTGGGCTGATGCCGACCCCTGCGGGCCGGATCGTCGCCCGCCTGTGACGGAGAAAAGTGCCATGCCCGAAAGACCCACGACCATTCGCAATCGCGCCATATTCTCAGCCGCTGCGTCCGGACAAAGCCTTGAACAGCTGGCGGAGATTTTCTGCCTGGCGCCCTTGAGCATTCGCGCCATTGTGGCGGATGAAGGTCACAGACGGGCCGTCAGCCTCGATGTCTATTACCGCGACATGCGCCGGCCGCAGGCACAAAAACGCGCCGACGAACGCCGCGCTTCCGCTTCGTGAGCGCCATCGTGGAAGCGCCCAAACAGTTTCTCCAGGAGATTCGCTGCAGTGGTTGTGAGAACCAGGGCCACGCGACCTGGGAAAGCAGCGACCCGGCGGGCGGCCTGCGCAAACTTGCTTCCCTGTCGGATGGCTTTCAGGCATTGCCCGCCCAGGAAGGCCATGAACCTGCCATCACCTGCAACCGTTGCGGCAAGATCCAGCAGGAACAGATGGATATAGGGGCCTAGATGAAATCCGGGCGTGCGAACGTCGTGTTGCCTGGCCGGCGCCTATCGGCAACGGTGTTGGGCTCCGGGCTTCTCTTGCTGTCGGGCTTTATGGCGGATGCGACCGCCCTTGAGCCGGCGTCGCCGGTGGGCGCAGCAACGGTTAAAGTGTTCCTGGCAGGCTGTCGGCGAGACCAAGGCGGCTGTGCCCTCGCGATCGGAAGCGTGCTGCTGGATCGCACAAACTTCACCGGTCCATCGGCTTTCTGCCTGCGCACCACGGATTATGTCGGCCCCCTCACCCGATGGCTGACGGACAATCCGGCCACGGCGCAAATGTCTCCGAACGAAGGCATCTTCCTGGCGCTGAAAACCGTCTATCCCTGCACCTGACCGGCGCGAACTTCCCCATTGTACGGTGGGCGCACCGGGCGCATCGTTTCAGCGTCGGATCATGAGTCGTGCCGTGTCAGCATTGCTTGCACCGGCGGTGCTGGATGTCGTCATCCGCATCGCCGCGCAGAAAACCATAGCGAACGTTTGGCGCGCCTATCTCGAAGCGGCGCGGATCGCTGGTTTCTCCTATGGCATGGCATTTTTCCTGCCGCGCAACCGCAGCATCGGCGCCACGGTCTTCGCTGACGACTTCCCCACGGGCTGGCTCAAGAATTATATCGCCAAAGGCTATCAGCCCGACGATCCGCTCATGGCGCGCAATGAAACAGCGCTGACGCCCTTCGCCTGGGACATGGCGGAATGGGAAGATGCGCCGCAACCCACGCGCCAGCGCTGGCGCGACGACAACAAGGCGGCAGGCGTGCAGGCAGGCCTCACAATTCCCGACCGCTCAGCAGGCAACTTCAAGATGATCACGGTATGCGGCGCCAACAACGACCTGGATCCGCTGGACCGCTCCGCGCTGCACTTCGCCGGACTTGCCGCACTGAACCGCATGCAGGAGTTGGGCATCCCGCCGCGGCCCGATGCCTCGCCGGCGCTGACCCAGCGCGAGCGCGAATGCCTGACATGGATTGCCGCCGGCAAGAGCGACTGGGAAATCGGCTGCATCCTCTCGATCAGCGAGAAGACGGTGAATTCCCATGTCGAGCATGCCAAGCAGAAACTGGGCGCCACCACCCGCGCCCAAGCCGTAGTGGCAGCACTGCGTATCGGTGCCGTTATCTTGTGATCGGCCGCACAAGAAATCTGCCGCAGCTGCGAAACGCCCTTTCCTTGCCAACTTCCGGGGCTGCGCGTATTGTCGCGGCCACGTGGAGTTACGTCCCGTCACAGAAGAAGCGCACTGAACCAATCCTGCCGCCTCAAGAAGTGCGCGCCTGGACGACGTGAACTACCTTCCCTGCGACACCGTAAAGTCCCCGTCCGTCCGGCATCCGCCGCGCGGCATCGACGAGCAGGAACTGTTTAATGACCATCGGAACCGTGAAATTTTTCAATACCTCCAAGGGCTTTGGCTTCATCGCGCCGGAAGGCGGCGGCAAGGACGTGTTCGTGCACGCCACGGCCGTGGAAGCTGCCGGCCTGCGCTCGCTGAACGAAGGCCAGAAGGTCTCGTTCGACATCGTGCCGGACGCCCGTGGCGCCAAGGCCGCGAACCTCAAGGCCGTCTAAACACGGTTT
>JAQGLO010000025.1 GCA_028292825.1 Alphaproteobacteria bacterium
CCAGGCATTACAATACGGCGGCCGCACCGGAAATCGGCTGATTTTTTCAACGGAGAGCAAAATGACGATCAAAGTCGGCGACAAGATTCCTTCCGCCACCCTGATGGAGATGGTGGACGGCAAGCCCTCCCCCGTCCCCACCGACAGCTTCTTTGCCGGCAAGACGGTGGCGCTGTTCGCGCTGCCCGGCGCCTTTACCCCCACCTGCTCGGCCAAGCATGTGCCCGGCTTTGTCGCGAATTATGACGCACTGAAAGCGAAGGGCGTCGACGAGATCGCCTGTCTCAGCGTCAACGATGCTTTCGTGATGGGCGCCTGGGGCAAGGACCAGAAGTCGGATGGCAAGGTGCATATGCTGGCCGACGGCAATGGCGACTTCACCCGCGCGCTTGGCCTGGAAATGGACGGCACCAAGTTCGGCATGGGCAAGCGCAGCCAGCGCTACTCGATGATCGTGACGGACGGTGTGGTGAAGTCGCTGAATGTCGAGGAGCCCGGCGCGTTTGAAGTCTCCAGCGCTGAGTTTTTGCTGAGCTCGGGCCAGCTGCCCTAGTATTTTCCCGGAATGGCCGAGCGTGCCAGTTGATCGGCACGCTCGTTTTCCGCATGTCCGGAATGGCCCGCAACCCAGATCCAGTGGATCTGGTGCCGGGCCATTTCGTCATCCAGCACCCGCCACAAATCTTCATTCTTGACCGGCTTCTTGTCGGCGGTCTTCCAGCCTTTTTTCTTCCAGCCCAGGATCCATTTCGAGGCGCCGTCCATCACATAGCGGGAGTCCGTGTGAATGGTTACGGCTTCGCCCTTCTTCAGCGCCTTCAGTCCCTCGATCACCGCCATCAGTTCCATGCGGTTGTTGGTTGTGGCCGCTTCGCCGCCGGATATTTCCTTCTCATGTCCGCCGCTGCGCAGGATCGCGCCCCAGCCGCCGGGGCCAGGGTTTCCCGAGCAGGCGCCATCCGTGAAGATGTCTACAATGGTCGCGCGGCCGGGCGCTTCGCTTCGCTCGCTGGGCCGTCGCTCCGGGATCACAGCCCGTATTCCCGCGCGTGCTTCACCTTGTTGTGGAAGCGCAGCTTCTTGGAATATTCGCGCGGGTCCTTGGGACGCACCAATGCGTTCGGATCGGGATTGAGCCAATCATAGGTCCGCGTCAGCAGGAAGCGCAGCGCCGAGCCGCGCATCAGCACGGGCAGGGCGGTGATCTCGTCGTCGCTCAGCGCGCGCTGGGCGCGATAGGCGGCGATCAGCGACTGGCCCTTGGTGATGTTGAAGCTGCCGTCGATCTCGAAGCACCAGCTGTTCAGCATGATCGCCAGGTCGTAGATGTAGAAATCATTGCAGGCGAAATAGAAGTCGATCACCCCGCCGACCTGGTCCTGCATGAACAGAACATTGTCGGGAAAATAATCGGCATGAATCACGCCGCTGGGCAGGCCGGTCGGCCAGGCGGGCACCAGGGCCGCCAGGCTGTCCTGGATCAGGTCCGTCAGGCCGTCCTCGATCCCGTCAGCGCCCACGATCAGGTCTGCCAGCGGTTGCCAGCCTTTCGGCCCCAGCGCATTGGGGCGGCTCAGCGCAAAGCCTTCGCCCGCCCGGTGCAGCCGGGCCAGGGCCGCACTGGCGGCGGCGCAATGGGCCGCATCGGGCCGGCGCAGCGCGATGCCGGTAAGAAAAGTGACGATCGCCGCATGCCGCCCGTTCAGGCTGACCAGCGAGCGGCCATCGGTGGTCTTGACCGGCAACGGGCAGTGGCAGCCGCGCGCCGCCAGATGCTCCATCAGCCCCAGGAAAAAAGGCAGGTCGGACGCATCCACGCGTTTTTCATAGAGCGTCAGGATGAAAGCGCCGCGGTCGGTCTGCAGGTAGAAATTGGAATTTTCGATGCCCTCGGCGATGCCCTTGAAGGACAAAGGCAGGCCGATGTCATACTGCTCCAGCAGCCGCTCCAGCTCCTCGAAACTGACTTCGGTATAAACAGCCATTTTCGCTCAGGCTCCGGCCTTAAAACCGCGAAACACTTGGCTTTTCCGCACGACTATGCTTTCCATCCCCGGTCCGCTTGGCTATGGTCCGCCCCCAAATTGACGGCTGGCGAGAAGTCGGGCCGGGGCGGCCAAAAGTCAAGCGCCGCCGCACGTTAAGGAAGACCCGTCTTGATGAGTCTGCGTCCTGTCCGCCTGCTGATCCTTGCCGCTGTTGTCCTGGCCGCGGCCGGGTGCAGCCAGAAGATCGTGCTATGCCCGATCCCCGCCATCCTGGCCGATACCGCCCATGTCACCGTGATGCGGCCCGGCGCCGTTCCCGACCTGGCCAATGAGCTTTATTCGGTGGCGCTGACCGATGCCGAAGGCGACTGCGCCTATAACCAGCGCACGGCGGTCATCCGGGCTTCGCTGGACCTGACCTTTCGCGCCACCCGCGCCCCGACGGCCGATGGCGCGACCTATTCGGTGCCCTTCTTCGTCGTGGTGCATGATGGTGCCAAGCTTTATTCCAAACATATCTACCAGCTGCGCTTCTCCTTCGCGCCGGGCGCGGCCATGGCCGTCATCAAGCAGTCGCCCGACGACACATCGATCCAGCTGGAGAATGGCAAGTTGCCCTGGAACTACCAGCTGCTGTCCGGCTTCCAGCTGACGCCGGAACAGATCGCCTACAACGCCAAAAAGGGCCGCTACCTGCCATGACGTCGGGTTTTTAGATGCCTTTGGCAGCCGAGCTTTCGCGCATCGCGGGGCAGGCCTTCGCGGCGGAAGGTCTGGCGGAGAGTTTCGGGCGCGTGCAGATCGCCGATCGCCCCGACCTGGCGCAATTTCAATGCAATGGGGCGCTGGCGGCGGCGAAAGCCGCGAAATCCAATCCCCGCGCCATCGCGGAAAAGATTGCGGCGCGGCTGAAAGCCAATGCACTCTTTTCCAAAGTGGAAATCGCCGGTCCCGGCTTTCTCAATCTTGATCTCAGCGACGAAGCGCTGAACACGCGCACCGCGGCACTGGATATCGCGCGTGGTGCCAATACCGGCGCCGGCAAGACGGTGCTGATTGATTTCGGCGGCCCCAATGTCGCCAAGCCCATGCATGTGGGCCATCTGCGCTCCTCCATCATCGGCGATTGCCTGCAGCGGCTGTACCGCACCAATGGCTGGAAAGTGATAAGCGACGTGCATCTGGGCGACTGGGGCCTGCAGATGGGCCAGCTGATCTCCGAGGTCGAAATCGAAGGCACGGCGCCGATCTATTTCGACGTGAATTTTGTCGGCCCATATCCGGAGGAACCGCCGGTCACGATGGACGAACTGGAAACGCTTTATCCGCGTGCATCGGCGGCCTGCAAGGCCGATCCGGCCCGGCTGGAAGCCGCCCGCCGTGCCACGGTGGATTTGCAGGCAGGCCGGCCCGGCTATCGTGCGCTGTGGCGGCATTTCGTGAAAGTGTCGGAGATTGGACTGCAGCGCGAATTCGGTTCGCTCGGCGTTACTTTCGATCTGTGGAAAGGCGAATCCAGTGTCGATGCGCTGATCGCACCCATGATCGAAGACCTGAAGGCGCGCGGTCTGGCCGAGATCAGCGAAGGCGCGCTGGTGGTATCGGTGGCGAAGGATGACGACAAGAAGCCGTTGCCGCCGCTGATCCTGGTGAAGTCCGAAGGCGGCGTGCTGTACGGCACCACTGATCTCGCCACCATCATCGAACGGGTGCGCGAACAGGATCCCGACCTGATCCTTTATGTGGTGGATCACCGCCAGCACGGTCATTTCGAGCAGGTGTTTCGCGCCGCCGCCAAGGCCGGCCTGTCCGGCAAGGCGCAGCTGGAGCATGTCGGCTACGGCACCATGAACGGCGCCGATGGCAAGCCGTTCAAGACCCGCGCCGGCGGCGTCATGAAGCTGCAGGACCTGATCGCCATGGCGACGGCGGAAGCGCAGAAGCGGCTGGCCGAACAGAATATCGGCGCCGACTGGTCCGCCGAGGAGCGCGCGGAGATCGCGCGCAAGGTGGGCATCGCCACCATCAAATTCGCCGACCTGTCGCACATGCGCACCACCGACTACATCTTCGACCTGGAGCGCTTTTCCACCTTCGAAGGCAAGACTGGGCCCTATCTGCAATATGCCGCCGTGCGCATCCAGTCGATGCTGCGCCGGGCCCGGGAGCAGGGTTTCGCCGTCGGCACGCCCGCCATCCATTCTCCCGAGGAACGCCGGCTGATCCTGCAATTGCTGTCGCTGGAAGACGCCCTAGGGGCGGCGGAGGACAAGCGCGCGCCTAACATGCTGTGCGAATTCGCTTTCGAGCTGGCGCAGAATTTTAGCCGCTTCTACAGCGAGCACCATGTCCTGTCCGAATCGGATGCCGCCTTGCGGGCGGCCCGGCTGGGTCTGTGCGCCCTGGTCCTGGCTGTTTTGACCCGGATTCTGGCCCTGCTGGGCATCGAAATACCCGAAAGAATGTGAGTAAGTTCCATGGGTTGTGGTGTCGCGTTGACTCCCCCCAACCCCCATTTATGATGCTCTGCAACATCCCGGCCCGCCGTGAGGCGCACCAGGATGGCCAGCACACGACCCCGCGCGGGAGAGACCCGTTTTTGCTTCGGCAAAGACGGGCGCCGAAGGAGCAACCACCCCGGAAACTCTCAGGCAAAAGGACCGCGCTCGGGTGATGAACTTCTGGAAAGTGAGTCCACCTTGGTGGAGTCCGCCGAAGGGGTAACCTGCGCGCTTTTGGGCGGTGGGGAAAACTCTCAGGTCCCATGACAGATCGGGGTTCGCGCGTCCCTTCCGGCCGCGCGCATTTTGCCATGGGATCGAGATGACCGACGAAAATCTGCGCCGTACACCGCTTTACGCCCTCCATCTGGAGCTGGGTGGAAAAATGGTGCCATTCGCCGGCTACGAGATGCCGGTGCAATATCCCGCCGGTGTCCTGAAGGAACATCTGCACACCCGGGAAAAAGCCGGGTTGTTCGATGTCTCGCACATGGGGCAGGGCTTCCTGGCCGGCGACACCGCCGCGCTGGAACGCGTCACGCCTGCCGATGTTGCGGGCCTGAAGGACGGCATGCAGCGCTACGGCCTGCTGCTCGGCGACCAGGGTACGATCCTGGACGATTTCATGTTTTCCCGCCTGGCAGGCGAGCCGGACCTCTATCTGGTGGTCAATGCCGGCACCAAGGAAGCTGATTTTGACTATATCGGCGCAAAGCTGAAAGGCGCCGCCGCCATCACGCCCCGCTTTGACCGCGCCTTGCTGGCGCTGCAAGGTCCCGCGGCCGCGGCGGCGCTGGAGCGCCATTCACCGGGAATCTCCGACCTCACCTTCATGCAGGTGAAGCGCACCACCGTTGCCGGCGCGCCTGCCATCATCAGCCGTACCGGTTACACCGGCGAGGACGGCTTCGAAATTTCCGTCGAAGCCGCCGATGCCGACAGAGTCGCCCGTGCCCTGTTGGCCGAACCGGAAGTTCTGCCCATCGGCCTGGGCGCCCGCGACAGCCTGCGGCTGGAGGCCGGGCTGTGTCTGTACGGACATGACATTGACGACACCGTCAATCCGGCCGAAGCTGGCCTCATGTGGTCCATCGGCAAGCGCCGCAAGGACGCCAGGGATTTCCCTGCCGGCGAAAAAATCATGGCCGGTGGCTTTGCCAAGAAGCTGGTCGGCATCCGCCCCGACGGTCGCGCCCCTGCGCGCGAGGGCACCGAAATTGCCGACAAAAGCGGCAAGGTGATCGGCAAGGTGACGTCCGGCGGCTTTGGCCCCAGCCTGAACGCGCCGCTGGCCATGGGCTATGTCGAAACAGCCTTCGCAGCTGCGGGAACGCCAATTGATTTGTTGGTACGTGGCAAGGCCCTGCCGGCCACTGTATCGTCCATGCCGTTCGTCCCCCACAATTACCGCCGCCCTCAAAAGTGAATTGATCAGGAGCTTTCCATGTCCGAAGTCCGCTACACCGACCAGCATGAATGGATCCGCCTGGACGGCGACGAAGCCACGGTCGGCATCACAAAATATGCTGCGGAATCGCTGGGCGATGTCGTGTTCGTGGAACTGCCGCCGCTGGCCAAGACCGTGACCGCCGGCGGCGAGGCTGCCGTGGTGGAAAGCGTCAAGGCGGCCAGCGACATCTATTCGCCGGCCGGCGGCACCGTTTCCGCCGCCAATCCCGATCTCGAAGCCGCGCCGTCCAAGGTCAATGAAGATCCGGAAGGCGCAGGCTGGTTCTTCAAGCTCAAGTCCGTCAACACCGATGACTTCGCCAAGCTGATGGACGCCGCCGCCTACGCCAAGTTTGTGGAAAGCCTGTAAAACATGCGTTACCTGCCGCTTACAGTCGATGACCGCCGCGCCATGCTGACCAGGATCGGCGCGTCAGACATGGATGCGCTGTACCAGGACGTGCCGGCCTCGGCCATCGTGGGTCTGTCGGCCTTCGACCTGCCCGACACCCAGGGCGAGCTGGAAGTCGAACGCGCGCTGACGAAGCTGGCGGCGAAGAACACTGCCGCAGGCGCCGCGCCTTTCTTCTGCGGCGCGGGCGCCTACAAGCATCATGTGCCCAGCGCGGTGGATCACCTGATCCAGAGGTCGGAATTTCTCACCAGCTACACGCCCTACCAGCCGGAAATCGCTCAGGGCACGCTGCAATATCTGTTCGAGTTCCAGACCCAGGTGGCGCTGCTCACCGGCATGGAGGTGGCCAATGCCTCGCTCTATGACGGCTCCACCGCCACCGCCGAGGCCGTGCTGATGGCACAGCGCCTCACCAAGCGCGGCAAGGCCATCCTGTCGGGCGGCCTGCACCCCCATTATGCCGAGACAGTCGAAACTGTCGCGAACCTGTCTGGCATCGTGACGCGCGCGCCGGTGACGCCTGGCAGCGCCGAAGACATCATCGCCCTGATCGACGACGAGACCGCCTGTGTTGTGGTGCAGTCGCCGGACGTGTTCGGCCTGATCCGCAATCTGCGCCCCATTGCCGAGGCGGCGCATGCCAGGGGCGCGTTGCTGATCGCGGTGGTGACCGAAATTGTTTCGCTGGGTCTTCTGGAATCGCCGGGCGCGCAGGGCGCTGACATCGTGGCAGCCGAAGGCCAGTCCATCGGCAACGGCCTGAATTTCGGCGGTCCCTATGTCGGCCTCTTCGCCACCCGCGAGAAATTCCTGCGCCAGATGCCCGGCCGCCTCACCGGCGAGACCGTGGATGCCGAAGGACGCCGCGGCTATGTACTGACCCTGTCCACCCGCGAGCAGCATATCCGCCGCGAAAAGGCGACCAGCAATATCTGCACCAATTCCGGCCTGTGCTGCCTGGCCTTCACCATCCATCTGTCGCTGCTGGGCGAGGAAGGCCTGACCCGCCTGGCGCGCATCAATCATGCCAAGGCGTCGGCATTGGCCGACCGGCTGGCGGCGCTGCCGGGTGTGGAGATTGTCACATCGGCCTTCTTCAACGAGTTCACCATCAAGCTGCCGAAAGCCGCTGCACCCGTTGTGGATGCGCTGGCAGCCAGGGGCGTGATCGCGGGTGTGCCGGCTTCGCGCCTGCTGCCGCGCGACGCCAATGCCGCCAACCTGCTGATCGTGGCGGCGACCGAGACCAACACCGACGAAGATTTTGATGCGCTGGTGGGCGCGCTGAAAGACGCAATCTGATGAGCATGAACAACCAGGGCCGTCCGACCTCCGTCGAACCCAGCCGCCGCGCCCCCATCGCGCCCGGCACCCATACCCCCGAAGAACTGTCGACCATTTCGGGCGACCGGGGCCTCGACCATGAAGAAGCCCTGATCTTTGAACTGGGCCATGGCGCCGTCGGCGTGGACTTGCCTGACGTGCAGATTTCCGCGGACCGCCTGGGCGGCATGCGCCGCAAGGATGCCATCGGCCTGCCGGGCCTCAGTGAGCCGGAAGTGATCCGTCACTATGTGCGGCTGTCGCGCATGAACTACGCCATCGACAGCGGGCTTTATCCGCTGGGCTCCTGCACCATGAAACACAATCCGCGCCTGAACGAGAAGATGGCGCGGCTGCCGGGCTTTGGCGACCTGCATCCCTTGGCGCCACAATCGGTGACCCAAGGCGCGCTGGAGCTGATCTCGCAGCTGATGAACTGGCTGACCACGCTCACCGGCATGCCGGCCGTCGCCATGTCGCCCAAGGCGGGCGCCCATGGCGAACTGTGCGGCCTGCTGGCGATCCGTGCCGCCATCGCCGCGCGCGGCGAAACGCGCCCGCGCGTGCTGGTGCCGGAATCCGCCCACGGCACCAATCCCGCCACCGCCGCGTTTGCCGGCTTTACAGTTGATGAAGTGCCGGCCCTGCCCAATGGCCGGGTCGATGCCGCGGCGCTGAAGGCCAAGCTGGGTCCCGACGTCGCCGCGATCATGCTGACAAATCCCAACACCTGCGGGTTGTTCGAAGGGGAAATTGTCGAGATCGCCAAAGCCGTGCACGAGGCCGGGGCCTATTTCTATTGCGACGGCGCCAACTTCAACGCCATCGCGGGCCGCGTACGTCCGGGTGACCTTGGCATCGACGCCATGCACATCAACCTGCACAAGACTTTTTCCACCCCGCATGGCGGCGGCGGTCCCGGCGCTGGTCCGGTGGTGTTGTCGGAACGGCTGGCCGCCTATGCCCCGGTGCCGCTGCTGGTCGCCACGGCCGACGGCCTGCGCCTGATCGAAGACCAGGCCGCCGTGCCGGAAGGCGCCAGGCCGTTTGGCCGCATGTGCGCCTTCCATGGCCAGATGGGCATGTTCAGCCGCGCGCTGACCTACATGCTGAGCCACGGCCGCGATGGCGTGCGCCAGGCATCGGAAGACGCGGTGTTGTCGGCCAACTATATCCTGGCCTCGCTCAAGGATGTGATGACCGCGCCGTTCGGCGATGGTCCCTGCATGCACGAGGCACTGTTCGACGACAGCTTCCTGGACAATAGCGGCGTCACCACCCTGGATTTCGCCAAGGCGATGATCGACGAGGGCTATCACCCCATGACCATGTATTTCCCGCTGGTGGTGCATGGCGCGATGCTGATAGAGCCCACGGAATCCGAATCCAAGGAATCGCTGGACCGTTTCATCCATGTCCTGCACACCCTGGCCACCGAGGCGAAGGCCGGGCAGACGGCGCGGTTCGTCGGCGCCCCGCACCTGGCGCCGCGCCGGCGCCTGGATGAGACTGCCGCCGCTAGGAAGCCCGTGCTGCGCTGGAAGCCTGCAGCCATGAAGGAAGCGGCCGAATAGTGGCGGACTATGTCGACAGCAACCTGTTGCCGAACGAACAGGTCGTCTATCGCACGCAGCTGCATTCCATCATCTATCTGTCCCCGGCGCTGATCGTCCTGGCGGGCATCGTGCTGAGCTTCCATGTCGGGCCCATGGGCGGGCTGGCCGTTCTGGGTGTCGGCCTGCTGGCGCTGCTGGCGGCGTGGATACGCCAGTGGTCCAGCGAGTTTGCCGTCACCAACCGCCGGGTCATCATCAAGACAGGCTGGATCTCGCGCCGGACCATCGAGCTCAACATGTCGAAGGTGGAGTCGGTGGAGGTTGCGCAGGACATCGTCGCGCGGCTGCTGGGCTACGGCACCATCATGGTGATCGGCACCGGCGGCACCCGGGAGCCGTTCAGCCTGATCAACGATCCGCTGGGCTTCCGCCGCGCCGTCCAGTCCCAGCAGACATGAAAAAGCCCGGGGATCGCCCGGGCCTTTCGCGTCTCAGTAGAACACGTTGTAGATCACATCCTCGACCCGGCGTGTCCGCTGGTTGACCAGCAGGAGGTCGGAGCCATAGCGCACCCAGCGCCGGCCCGGCGGCGGCGGATCGATCCCAAGGCTCCGCCAGTCGGTGTAATAGTAGAACGACGACAGGAAGAGACCCGGCAGGAAGGCGCCGACCGACCAGCGGCGATAGCTGTAGCCGGGCGGATAGCGGAAGGCCGATCCACGGATCGGATTGAAATAGCGGCCACGCCAGGAAAATTGCGGACGCGATGGCGGCCGCATGCCGGGGCCCGGACGGGGCGGCGGCGGGCGCATGCCGGGACCTGGATTGGGGCCGGGACGATTGGGGCCACCGGGACCAGGGCCAGGTCGGTTGGGACCACCCGGATTGGGCCTGTCCGGGACGGGCGCGGGTAGCGTCACCGGTCTGTCCGGCTTGTGGCCGCCGGGTCCGCCATTGCCGCCCCCAGGCCTGTCAGGGCGATTGTCGCCATGATCGGGACGTCCCGGCTGTGCTAGGGACAGGCTGGGCAGCAGGATCGCGGCGGCAGCGGCGATGACCAGAAGGCGCTTCATTCCATCCTCCAAATTTTGTTTCAAATTCCGGCTGGGACAAACTTGCGGCGAAAGTGTCTCCCCGTCGCGGCGGGTGGTCAATCCAAAGGATTCCGTGTTGACACGGATTACCGTGGCCCGCCGCCGGCTATTGGCAGGTATGGATATGCAGACCCGGCGGCAACAGGGTCTTGTCGTCGCCACAGGCGACATCCAGCTGTTTCTGGGTCAGGCCCTTCACCTTGCGCAGGTCGGTGCCCAGGAACGAGGTGATGGAGGTCCCGGCACCCGTCAAATCGGCCCCGTCCATTTTCGCGCCGGCCAGGTTGGCGGCGGAAAGTTCGGTGCCGCGGAAGCTGACATTGGTGAAATTCGCGAACGACATGCACATCAGGGTGGCATTGGCGCCGGTGAAATCCGCGCCATGCAGGTCATGTTCCTTGACGCAGGTGTTGGTCAGGTCGGCGCCGCGCAGGTCACAGCCAACGCAATCCACGATACCGCCATGAAGTTTGGCCACGGCGGCAGGGTCCGCGGCGCGGGCGGGTAGCGACAGCAGCGCGACGCTGAGCAGGGCGCAAAGGGCAAACAAGGCTTTCATGACCACAGGCTGGATCAGCAGGGTTACCAATCCGTGAATTCGCGCCTGCCGGGAATACGGTTTTTGCGGAACGCTCTTTCCAAATCGGCGTTTGATGGATCATGACAGGAATGATTCCCACCAAGGTTCCCGACATGCGCCGCCTGGCGGCGTGCCTGCGCGTCCAGGCGGCGGAGACGAGCCTTGCCCTGTACAGCGCAAATTCGAGGGACTGGCCTCGGAACTGGAAGAAGAGGCGCTGGAGTCCGAAAGCCGAGACGCGTTCCTGAAGTCCTTCCGGCTGGTTTCCTAACCGCCGGTTTCCTCAAAATCGAAACAGTCGCGAATATAAGCGTTGAAGAAACTGCCGATGGAGTCGGCGAAGATCAGCCCGTCATATATTTCCTGCGGAACTCCGCGATAAATATAGGTCCGCCCGCTGTCACGAAACGTGGCGTGCAGGGTATGCGCCGCGGGATCATAGGCTACCTGCTCAAGCGCACTGGATTGCACATAGGTCATGTTCTGTTAACGACAAAGGGCGCGTGGGGTTTCCCGCGCGCCCTTAGATGGTTTTGGCGAAATTCTGAAGCAACGCGTCTCAGGAACATCCTGATGTCGAGCCGCAGGTGTTGCACTTCATGCAGGTGCCGTTGCGCACCAAAGTGAAGTTGCCGCACGCGCCGCAATTGTCGCCTTCAAAGCCTTTCAGCCTTGCTTCCGCGGCCCGCACCGCGCGGGTCTCGCGCGCCGCCGCCCGGGGGTTCATCGCCGCTTCCAGGTGCGCGACCTGGGCGTTGACGGTGCTCAGCGTGGCTTCGACGCTGGCACGGATTTCCGACAGATCGACGGTCTCGCCGATATCATTGTCAGCCTCGAATATCTCGCTGTGGAAATGCTCGTCCTCGGCATGGGCCAGCATCTTGGGTGCCGCGCCGCCGCGCACCACCGCCATCTGGGTGCGTCCGCGCAGATAGCCGGAAGAGGCCAGCTTGGAAATCGCCACCTCCTGCGCTGCGCCGCCGCCGCCGTCCTGGCCCAGGTCTTCGTCGGCCGCCGGCACCACATGCGCGAGGTCGGTGCGGCCCAGATAGGACACGCCCAGCTCGCGGAA
>JAQGLO010000033.1 GCA_028292825.1 Alphaproteobacteria bacterium
GCGCCTGCTGGTTGCCGCCGAACGCGTCCCATAGTTGCGGGGGATCGTTGTTGGCGCCTTGCGCACCGGCGCGGCCGGTCGGCAACAGGGTGACAGCGGCGGCCGCAGCGGCAAAGCCGATGGCGCCAAACGCGAGAGCCTTAATCTTCATCTTCGACCTCATCAATCTCGATGCTGCGATCGGCGGCGTCGCCGATCACGTTCATCAGCCAGCCGATCAGGGCCAGCGCCTGCGCGGCCATGATGACCGGGCTTTCCAGGAAATAACCGGCCACCGAGGAGCCGATGATGTCCAGGATGATGGAGATCACCAGGAAGCCTTGCAGGAAGCCGCCGCGCACGGGCTTGAGCGCCAGGGTCAGTGCGGCCAGGAACATCAGGCCCGCCGCGACACCGGTGAGCTCGACGCCGCCGGTGCCGATCAGGCCGGTTTCCGGCGTGAAGAAATCATAGACGGAGATCGCGCCAGCCATGACCGATCCCAGGATGATCAGCCACGCACCGCGCGTAGAATGTCTTTGAGTCAAAAGCCCCTCCCGGTGAAAAATTTTCGCGATCCTAGCGGGGCCCCGCGCAAACGCAAATCCGCATCCTCTTCGCACTAGCAGCAAAACCCTGTGGGGCTATGGGGTTTGCGCCAGCCGGACCTGGGACTGCGTGCGCGGCTTCCACTTGTAGATGGCCAGACTGTTGCGCCAGAAATATTTCTCGGCCTGGACGCGCGGACGGGCGGCAAAATAGTCCCGCATCAGCGCCAGCGCTGCGGGAATCGTGGCGGTCCCGACACTGTTGGGCCAGTCGCCGCCGAACATCACGCGGTCCTCGCCCATCAGCGTCATCAGCCGGTCCAGGCGTTCGCGCGGCGCGGTCTTGAAGATGCCGCTGCCATCCTTGTGCATGACCTGCGACAGCTTGATGAAGAAGCCCGGCCGCGCCGCCAGTTCGCTGGTGAGGCTGTCATAGAGCGCCTGGGTCTCGGGCGTGGGATCGAGCGAAGGCATATGGTCCATCACCACGCGCAGGCCGGGCGCGGCATCCATCGCCAGCAGGGCGCCGCGCAACAGGTCGAAGGACGGATTGGCCATGTCCAGGGTCTGGCCGACCTCCGCCAACAGGCGCAGGCCTTCGGCCATGCCGGACTTCAACACCGGCTTGCCGCCCTCGCTCGTCCAGACCCGGCCAAAACGGATGCCGCGCCACAGCGGGTTCTTCGAAAAGCGCGCCAGATATTCGGGGAATTCCGGCTTTGAAGGATCGAGGCTTCCCACCACACCGACGAATTGCGGGTCGGACCCGGCGCGTTCCAGGATCCAGAGATTGTCTTCGATCCAGGGGCTGGCTTCCACAACGATGGACCCGACGATGCCGGTGCCGGTGATCTGGGTGCGATAATTGTCGGGTGTCGCGATCTGCGGCGGTCGATCCTTGGGCCCGCTATAGGGCACGCCCTGGGGACGGCGCGGATCGAACAGATGGACATGGGTGTCGATGACAGGAACGGGCGGCGCGGCGAAAGCGGGCGCGGCGACACCAGCCGCCGCACCCGCGAGAAATGCCCGCCGTTGCATCAGTGCAGCACGACCTTCTGGACCCGCCAGTTGCCGGCTTCGGCGACATACAGCGTGTTGCCGCCGCGGCAGTCGATCGCGGTGGCGGTGCCGAACTCTTTCAACTGCTTGCCGGCATGGCCGAACTGGCCCTGCATGCTGCCGCTCAGCTCGAGCTTGTAGATCTCGCCGCCATGATCGAGGTCGTTATAGGGATTGGAGTTGGAGACATAGAGCACCGGCCTGGCGCCCGGCGTGATGCACAGCGCTTCGGGATCGCCGACATTGGTGATGGCGCGCTTGTAGTTGCCGTCATTGTCGAACACCTGCACGCGCTTGTTGCCGTGGTCGGCGACATAGACATTGCCGTCCGCATCCACCTGCACCGAATGCGGCGTGCGGAACTGGCCATTGTCGCTGCCGCGCGAGCCCCAGCTTTTCACGAAGACACCGTCCCGGGTGAACTTGGCGACACGGGCATTGCCCAGGCCGTCGGCGACAAAGATGTTGCCCGCCCTGTCCCACGACACATCGGTAGGGCCTTCGAACAGATCGCTCTGCATGCCCGATGCTTCGGGGGCGCCCGCCGCCTGCCGGCCCTTGTTGGGTGCGGACGGCACATCGACTGACTCCGGCTTGCGGCCCAGCAGCATGGCGATGGTGCCATCGGGATGGAACTTGATCACCATGGAGCTGTAGCGGTCGACCACCCAGATATTGTCCTGGGCATCCACCCGCACGGCCTGCGCCGCCAGGAAGCCGTACACCTGCTTGCCGATCTGGCGCACGAATTTGCCGTCAGGCGCGAACTCGTACAGCGACGAGCCGCCATGGGCGAAAGCGCGCGAGCCGCCGAGTGTGACGGTCGGTTCGCCGTTGCGGGCGAAGACGAAGATGTGCCCCTTGGAATTGGTCGCCACGCCAACGGGCGATCCCAGGAATGTGTCCCTGGGCAGTTGCAGGGTTTCGGCGCCGGTGAAGTCGATGGTCTGGGCGGCGGCGGGCAGGACCAGCGCAGCGGCGGCGAGAAGAAGGATTGCGAGACGCTTCATGTTACTTGCTCCCCTTCTTTTTCTTCGCAGGCGTCAGATTGACCGGCTGCGGCTTCAGCACGAATTTCTGCATGCGCCAGGATTCGATTTCGCCCACCACCAGCTGGTCGGGATTGCGGCAGTCCATCATGTGCACCACCTGGAAATTCGGCGCCATCTTGCCGGCATGGCCGAACTTTCCGATCACGGTGCCGTCCAGCTCCATCTTGTAGATCTGGCCGGTCTTGCCCCAGCTGCCCGGCGGATTGCCGTTGGGATTGGAGTTGGTGACGAAGAGATACTGATGCTTGCCTTCGGAGATGCAGTCCGACCAGGCGGTGCCCACATTGGTGTAGGCGGTCTTCCATTTCAGATTGTTGTCCAGCACGACATAGCGGTTGTTGCCGCGGTCGGCGACATAGACATTGCCGTCGTGATCGACCTGCAGGCCATGGGGCAGATTGTATTCATTCTCACCATGGCCGACCTTCTCGCTGCCATTCTGCGCCAGATAGCGGCCATTGCGGTCATACTTGACGACGCGGTTGTTGCAGTAGCCGTCGCTGATGAAGATGTTGCCCTGCGGGTCCCAGGCGACATCGGTGGGGCGGCACAGCGTGTATTTCTCGTCCGGCGGATTGGGGCCCTTGGGCGTGGCATAGGGACCGTCGGCCGACAGCGGGCGATGGCCGATCACCATCAGCACCCTGGTGCCGTCGGGATTGAACTTGGTGACCACATTGGTGCCTTCGTCCACCGTCCAGATATTGTCGTCATGGTCGACACGAACCGAATGGGCGAACAGGAAGCCGTAAAAGCCCTTGCCGATTTCCTTGACGAACTTGCCGTTGGCGTCAAATTCCCACAGCCGGGTCTGCGGTCCGCGGAAAAACGCGAACGTGTGACCCTTGGAATTGGTGGCGACGCCTTGCAGCTCGCCCATATAGTCGCCCTTGGGCGTCTGGAAGAAATTGGGCACCACCCGGTAATCCAGGTCCGGCGCGGTGTTGTAGGCGATGGCCGCAGACTGCGGCAGGGCGGGAATGGTGCCGGCCAGAAGCACGGCGCCCACGGCGCACGACTGCATGAATTTCACGAAAAACCTCCCCGCAAGACCCGAGCGCGCTCTTCGGCGCCATCCTTGCGCGGAGTGTATACAGCAGAACGCCCGGAACAAGATGTTCCGGGCGCAAAGTTAGGTTGCAGTGCAGCTAGGCCAGCCTAGTTGGCCAGCATCGGCTTGCCCTCATGCGCGACCAGCAGATCGTGCATGTCATCGGCATGCTCCTCTTCCACCACCAGGATGTTTTCGATCATGGTGCGCGTGCCCGGATCGTCATTGCCGAAATAGCGGATCAGGTCGCGGTAATGGTCGATGGCGATGCGTTCGGCGATCAGGTTTTCCTTGATCATCTCCACCAGGTTGCCGCCGATGGCATATTGCGCCGCCGACTTGGTGGCCAGGCCTTCGGGATTGAAGTCGGGATCGCCGCCCAGCTGGTTGATGCGCTCGGCCACGGTCATGGCGTGCTCCCATTCTTCCTTGGCATGTTCGGCGAATTCCGCCTTGGCGCCCTGACTGGAAATGCCGTGGGCGGCGATGGCATTCTGGGTGTAGCGCAGGGTGCAGACGATCTCGGTCGCCAGCACTTCCTGCAGGATCTGGATGGTCTTCTTGACGTCACCGACATAGTTGCTGCCGATGGCACCCTCTTCCAGGTGCTGGCGGGCACGCGCGCGCAGGGTCTTCACGTCGGTCAGGAA
>JAQGLO010000039.1 GCA_028292825.1 Alphaproteobacteria bacterium
GTCTTCTTTCGAGTCCAACCACCATTTTACCATGGCTGGAAGCGATGTTGATAAGGCCAAACAAAAAGGCAGCCGCGATCGCTCGCGGCTGCCTGATTCCATGTGCGTCGCTACTGGGCGGCTTCGAGCGGGCTCTTTTCCGTTTCGCCGCGCGCCGATTCAATCTCGGCCGCCTTCCTCTCGCACAGCTCGACGACATGGTTCACCAGGTCCTCGTTGCCCAGCTTGTAGGCGGGCTTGCCGTTCAGATAGATCATGCCATGGCCCTTGCCGGCGCCGCCGCCGGTGAAGGCGAGATCGGTTTCCTTGGCTTCGCCGGGACCGTTCACGACGCAGCCGATGATCGACAACGACATGGGGGTGGCGATGTGCTTCAGCCGTTCTTCCAGCGTCTTCACCGTATCGATGACATTGAAGCCCTGGCGGGCGCAACTGGGGCAGGACACGATGTTGACGCCGCGATGGCGCATGTTCAGCGACTTCAGGATGTCGAAGCCGACACGCACTTCCTCGACCGGATCGGCCGACAGCGAAACGCGGATGGTGTCGCCGATGCCGCTCCACAGCAGCATGCCCATGCCGATGGAGGATTTCACCGTGCCGGAGATCATGCCGCCGGCCTCGGTGATGCCGACATGCAGCGGGCAGTCGATGGCTTCCGACAGCGCCTGGTAGGCGGCGACGGCCAGGAACGGGTCCGACGCCTTCACGGAAATCTTGTATTCGCGGAAGTCCAGGTCATCGAGAATCTTGGCGTGGTTCAGCGCCGATTCCACCATCGCTTCGGGGCACGGCTCGCCATACTTTTCCAGCAGGTCGGATTCCAGCGAGCCGGCATTGACGCCGATGCGCATGGAACAGCCATGGTCCTTGGCCGCCTGCACCACTTCGCGCACCCGCGCGGGCGAACCGATATTGCCGGGATTGATGCGCAGGCAGGCGGCGCCGTTCTGGGCCGCCTCGATGGCGCGCTTGTAGTGGAAATGGATGTCGGCCACGACCGGAATGGCGCTGGCCCGGGTGATGGCCTTCATCGCCGCCGTCGCGTCCTCGTCGGGACAGGACACGCGCACGATGTCGGCGCCGGCTTCCACGATGCCGCGGATCTGCTCGATGGTGGCGCGGGCGTCACCGGTGATGGTGTTGGTCATGGTCTGGACCGTGATCGGGGCGTCGCCGCCGACCGGCACCTTGCCGACCATGATCTGGCGCGAAACGCGCCGGTGAATATCGCGATAGGCTCGAACGCTCATGTTACGTCCTTAGTGGTTGAACCGGTCCACCAGCGACTGGGGGTCGAGGGAAACGCGGCCGAGTACTTGTTGTGACTGTCCTGCCCGGCCCAGCGCGATGCCGTCCAGGTCCACTTCCAGCCCGGCGGCGTTGCTCGTGGCCATGCTGAGGCCGGGAAGATTGGGAACACGGTAGACGTCGCCGGCCTTGAGGTCGCGGTTCAGGTAGATCTGGCCATCCTGGCCCCGGACCGTGAGACGGGTATCGGTGCGCGCCCGCAGGATCACGCGGGGACTGGCATTGCCGGCGCCATAGGTCTGGCCGTTGGACGGCGCGGGCGGAACCGCCGCCTGCTTCTGTGCGCCATTCAGCGCGGCGGGCTGGGCGACATCGGGCCCCGTCGGCGCGGCGGCGGGCGGGGTGATGCGGGTGGCGGGCGAACTGGGCCCTGCGGCCGGCGGCGGCGTGGCGCTGGCCTGACTGTCCGGTGCGGGCGCGCTGTCGGCGGCGGGCGATGGGGTCGCGGTCTGGGGCGGCACCGTCACGGGCTGCGGCTTGGGCGCGGCGGCCTGCTTGGGCGGGCTGAGCGACGGCGCGGGCGGGGTCGGCTGGTTGGTGTCGCCGCCCGCGGTAAAGAGCTTGTAGCCGCCATACAGCAGCAGGATCACCACCACCCCGGCGATGATGCGCCAGCCCTGCGGCAGGCGGCGGCCTTCGTCCTGGTGGATGGGCGCGGGTTCGCGCGACTGTTCCTCGGGCCGGCCCGAAATGTCCTGCTTGTAGCGCTCGACATAGATGCTTGAGTCCAGCCCCAGGTGACGGGCATAGGAACGGACGAAACCGATCGCATAGGTCTTGCCCGGCAGGTCTTCCAGCCGGTCTTCCTCCAGCGCTTCCAGGTGATCCTTGCGGATCTTCAGGGCGCGGGAGACCGAGGCAATTTCCTCGCCCTTGCGCAGGCGGGCGGCGCGCAGGTCCTGGCCCACCGTCTCCAGCGGGCTTTCGCTGTCGCCGGAGATTTCACGCAGATGGATGCGGCGGCTCTTGAGGCCGCCCCCGTCTCCATCACCATCATTTTCCAGGGACATCTGAGTCAGTTTTGTCATGGGTTATCGTCATCAGTATGACCGCCCTTTACCCCCGCAAAGGGGCCCCAGCCAGGGAGGGTAGTCACGCCTAAATATCTGTGGATTCTACCTTATCCGAACAAGGGGCGGCCGAACAACTGCTGCACTGCAAAAAACGCGGTTCCCCCCAGAGTTGGCGCAGGGTTGACGGCGGAAACGGCGGTTTACAGGCGCTACTTGAGGACAATCCCCCGTTCAGCGGCAAAAGCCGACAGCCGGGTGCGCAGGGAATGATCGGTCCGGTTGCACAGCCGGTCCACGAAGGCGGCCACCTCCCCCAGGTGCAGGCTGCGGATCATCATCTTGATGGGGCCGATCTGGCCGGGCTGCATCGACAGGGTCCGCAGCCCCAGGCCCAGCAGCGCCATGGCGTCCAGCGGGCGGCCCGCCATTTCCCCGCACAGCGAGAGATCGCCGCTGTTCTCGGCCGCGCTCTGAACGATCAGCCGGATCAGGGTGAGCGAGGCCGGATTGAGATTGTCATAGCGCTTGGAGACGCGCGGATTGGTGCGGTCCACGGCGAAGGCCAGCGACAGCAAATCGTTGGAGCCGATGGAAACGAAATCGGCCGAGCGCATCAGCTGGGGCAGCATGAAAGCCAGCGCCGGCACTTCCAGCATGGCGCCCACCAGCACCTGGGTGGGGCGGATCAGGTCCAGCAGCCGGGCGCGCTCCAGCTCGCGGTCGATCAAAGCGCGGGCGCGGTTGAACTCGTCCACGTCGCTGACCATGGGCAGCAGGATACGCAGGGTGCGCCCGGCGCTGGCGTTCAGCATGGCGCGGACCTGGTAGCGCAGCAGCGCCGGCCGATCGAGCGCGATGCGGATGGCGCGCCAGCCCAGCGCCGGATTTTCTTCACGTTCCCAACGGGCGTAAGGCAGCACCTTGTCGCCGCCCAAATCCAGGGTGCGGAACACCACCGGCTTGTCGCCGGCGGCGTCGAGAATCTTTTTGTAGAAAGCCGCCTGATCGGCGAGACGCGGCATGGTCTCGCCGATCATGAACTGCAGCTCGGTGCGGAACAGCCCGATGCCGTCGGCGCCGGACTGGGCCAGCTGCGGCATGTCGAATTCCAGCCCCGCATTCATCATCAGCTTGATGGCGACGCCGTCGCGGGTGACGGCAGGAAGATCGCGCACGGCGGCAAAGCGCGCCTGGGCCTGGACGCGCAGCACGCGCTTTTCCTCGAAGGCCTTCACGATCTCGGGCGCTGGGCGCAGATGCACCTCGCCCATTTCCCCGTCCACGGCGATGGTGTCGCCGCCGCGGGCATTGTCGGCGATGCCTTCCAGCGAGGCCACCATGGGCAGGCCCATGGAGCGCGCCACGATGGCGACATGGCTGGTGGCGGCGGCATCCTCGATCACCAGCGCCACCAGCTTGTCGCGGCCATAGTCCAACAGCTCGGCGGGGCCCATGTTGCGGGCGATCAGGATGGCGTTGGGCGGCAAGGCGCGGTCGCCGGCTTCCTCGCCGGTGAGATGGCGCAGCAGGCGGCGGGCCAGGTCGTCAAAGTCATGCGCCCGCTCACGCAGGATGGGATCGCCCAGACGCTGGACGCGCAGGCGGGTTTCGTCCTGCACCCTCTCGACCGCCGCTTCAGCCGTAAGTCCGGTGCGCACGGCATCGCGCATGCGCTGGCGCCAGCCCTGGTCATAGGCGAACAGGCGATAGGCTTCGATCACCTCGCGCCCCTCGCCTGTCAGGTCGAGTTCGCTGGAGGACAGCATCTGGTCCACGGATTCGCGCAGGCCCGCGATGGCGCTTTCCAGGCGGCGCAATTCGTCCGTCGCATTGTCCGCGATCATGCGGTCGACCTTGACGCGCGGCTCGTGCAGCGCCACCCGGCCCACCGCGACGCCGTCGGACAGGCCGTCACCCACGAACTTGCGCGGCCTATCGGTGCGCAGTTCGGGCTCGTCCAGTTCGGCAACATTGAAGAAGCCGCCCTGCGCCACGACCTCGGCCAGCACCATGGCGACGGTCTGCAGGGCCTCGACTTCCTCCTCGGCATAGACGCGCTCGGCCTTGTTCTGCACCGTCAGGACGCCGAACACCTGGCCGCCGCGCACGATGGGCACGCCCAGGAACGCCTTGAACGGATCTTCGCCGGTTTCCGGGCGATAGCTGAAATGCGGATCGGCGGGGGCGTCGGACAGGTTCACCGCCTCGGCGGTCTCGCACACCAGGCCGACCAGGCCCTCGCCTTCCTTCATCCGCGTCTTGTGGACGGCGTCGCGGCGCAGGCCTTCGGTGGCGAACAGTTCCAGCATCTTGCCGGCGCGGCGCAGATAGATCGAACAGACCTCGGCCACCATGTTGGAGGCGATGGTGGTGACCAGCTTGTCCAGCCGCATCTGGGCGGAGGTCTGCTCCGCCATGATCTCGCGAAGACGGCGCAATAACAGGCGGGGACCGCCACCGGGGGACATGAACTATTCCTGCTGATTCACCGCCATTATGACGATCAACCGGGGATTGTCATGGCCTAGCCTGGAAGGCTTGTCATCCAGCCGGCGACGGACTGCCACACGGCCGTCTGGCTGACTGGCGCTTCCAGCAGATGCACCACCACGAAAAGGCTGCCGCCCACCACATAGACGGCATGCGGCTTTCCGCGGGTGCGCCAGTCATGGACGATGCCCGCCACCAGGATCAGCCCCGACAGCGCGCTGGGCGCAAGGTCGACGCCCGGGGTGGGGAAGGCGCCCGGCGGCGCCAGGAAGGTGAGGAACCAGCGCGCGATCGCCGCCGGCAGGATGGCGACCGTGGCCAGGATCATCAGCCGCTTGTGCGCCTGTGGCTGCTTGATCTTCACCAGCGCGGCAATGACGGTCACGGCAAAAAAGGTAATGCCGGTGACGGGAACGATCATGAAGCCTATCGCCTGCGGCGCCAGTCCGGCGGCGCTGGCGTTGCGCACCGAGGCGATGGCGACCAGATAGCCGAAGATGGTCATGGCGGTGGCCAGCGACACGCCGATCAGGCCGACCGTCCGGTGCTTTGCCACCCGCCCCGCCGCGACCAGCCAGGACTGGTACACCAGGTACAGCGTCCAGGCGAAAAACAGCATGCCGTGGATATGCACCACGGGATTGGCCTTGAAGCTGTGGGTGGCAATCGGCACCCAATAGGTCGGCGCGAAGCCCAGGAAGGCCACGGCCACGCAGGCGATCGACAGGTAGAAATAGAAGAATTTGGATTCCGGGCGGACGATCGTCCGCGCCGGCGTGTCCGCCGCATATGCCATAATTCCCCCCGGAATGCTGATGCCGCGAAATTGCGGCGCAAAATGCTGCTGCTCGTCAAAATCGCATGCAGTATGGCGCATTCACGCCGGGCTGAACAGCGTCAGGCGGCGTCCAGCTCGTAGGCGGAGTGAAGGGCGCGCACCGCCAGCTCGACATATTCCTCGGCGATCAACACGCTGACCTTGATCTCGGAGGTCGAGATCACCTGGATGTTGATGCCCTTGTCCGACAAGGTGCGGAACATGGTCGAGGCGACGCCGGGATGGGCGCGCATGCCGATGCCGATGATGGAAATCTTGGCCACGGCGCTGTCATGGGTGACGTCGCGATACTGGATTTCCTGGGCCCGGGCTTCGATGGCGGCCAGGGCGCGCGGCAGCTCGCCCCGCGTGCAGGTGAAGGTCAGGTCGGTGGTCTTGCCGTCTTCCGAGACATTCTGGACGATCATGTCCACGTTCACGCCGGCATCGGCCAGCGGCCCGAAGATGGCCGAGGCCACGCCCGGCCGGTCCGGCACCTTGTGCAGGGTGATCTTGGCTTCGTCGCGGCTATAGGCGATGCCGGTGACAGGCTTCTTTTCCACGATGTCTTCCTCGTCGCAAAGCAGTGTGCCGCCCACATCGGGCGTGAAGGTCGAAAGCACGCGGGTCGGCACCCGGTGCAGCATGGCGATTTCCACCGAGCGGGTCTGCAGCACCTTGGCGCCCAGGGACGCCATTTCCAGCATCTCTTCGTAGGCGATCTTTTCCAGCCGCCGCGCCTTGGGCACGATGCGCGGGTCGGTGGTGTAGACCCCGTCCACGTCGGTGTAGATGTCGCAGCGCGCTGCCCCGATGCCGGCCGCCACCGCCACGGCGCTGGTGTCGGAACCGCCGCGGCCCAGGGTGGAAATGCGCACGCCGGGGGCCACGCCCTGGAAGCCGGCGACCACGGCGATCTCGCCATTCTCGATGGCGGTCTTCATGTCGCTGGCGGGGACGCCCTCGATGCGGGCCGAGCCGTGCACGGCGCTGGTGTTGATCGGCACCTGCCAGCCCAGCCAGGAGCGGGCTTTAAGACCCATGGCATTGAGGGTGATGGACAGAAGCCCGGCGGTGATCTGCTCGCCGGCGGCGACGACAACGTCATATTCGCGCTGGTCGGGGAGTTCTGCCCGGCTGGCGCCTTCGGGCCTGGCGGCGTCGTTGGTCCAGGCCACCAGCTTGTTGGTTTCCCCGGCCATGGCGCTGACCACCACGGCGACCTTGTTGCCGCGCTCGACCTCGCGCTTCACCAGGGTGGCGACATGGCGGATGCGTTCGATGTCGGCCACGGAGGTGCCGCCGAATTTCATCGCAATCGTGGCCACGGCCGATTTGCCCCTGCAGGAATGGCGGCCTACATAGACGGGGAAGCACCGCGGCTCAAGTCTTGAAGCCGGACGGGCCACAGGCGAAAATCCGGTATGCATTCCAAGACCTTCACCGCCGAAAGCCCGGATGCTGTCATCAAGGCCGTCAATGGCTGGCTGGCCGGGGAAACCGGCATCAAGGTCCGCCGGACCGAGACACGCCCGCCCCAGCCCAAGGCGGGCGAGCCGACCCAGTTCTGCATCTGGTACGACCAGGAAGATTCGGCATGACCGGCAGCGTCGATGCGGCAGAGGTCGCCAAATTCTCCGCCATCGCGGCGGAATGGTGGGACCCGGCCGGCAAGTTCGCCCCGCTGCACAAGTTCAACCCTGTGCGGCTGGCTTTCATCCGCGCCGAGGCGGCGGCGCATTTCGGCCGCGACGCCAGGAGCCTGCGCCCGTTCGAAGGGCTTACCCTGCTGGATATCGGCTGCGGCGGCGGACTGCTGTCGGAGCCCATGGCGCGGCTGGGCTTTGCCGTCACCGGGGCGGATGCGTCGGAGCGCAATATCGGCACGGCACGCGCCCATGCCGCCCAGACCGGGCTGGAGATCGACTATCGGGCGACCACGGCCGAGGCGCTGGTGGCGGAAGGCCTGTCCTTCGACGTGGTGCTGAACATGGAAGTGGTCGAGCATGTCGCCGATGTCGGCGCCTATCTCGGCGCCTGCACCAGCCTGCTGAAGCCGGGCGGGCTGACCTTTGTCGCCACCCTGAACAAGACGCTCAAGAGCCTGGCCCTGGCCAAGATCGGGGCCGAGTATGTGCTGAACTGGCTGCCGCGCGGCACCCATGACTGGAACCGCTTCATCCCGCCGGCGCAGCTTGAGGCATCACTTGAAGAAACCGGCCTAACACTCTTGAAACGTCAAGGTGTTTCCTTCGATCCGCTGGCGTGGGACTGGCGGTTATCGTCCGATGTGGACGTCAACTACATGCTGGTGGCCAGGCGGTAGCGTCACGATGCCGTGATGCAGTTGCGGCAGCCTGCCCTTTCATTTCGAAAGGAGCGATTCATGAAAGCCGTTTTCACAGGTCTCTGCCTGGCGGCCGCCTTCACGCTGCCCGCCGCTGCCGCCGACAAGGTCTGCAACGGCCAGGTCGCCATCGTCCGCGTCAGCACCTTGAAAGCCGCCGGCACCCGCGCCGGCTTCGACCAGGCGGTGGCCGACCAGATCGCCTGGTACCGCGGCCATGGCCTGACCGATAACAGGATCGTGGCGGCGGACGTCATCGATCTCAGCAGCGGCAAGCCCGCGATCTCGGCCACGGAGATCGTGACCTTCCACTATGATCCGCCCGCCGCCACCGGCAGGCAGCCGGAGCCGGATGACGGCTACAAGGCGTTTGTGAAGGAATTCCGGGACAACAGCGATATCGCGACCGAAAAGACGGTGTGCCTGCCGAAATAACTAATTTGCGCCTTCGAGATCCGGTGGCAGGGGGGCGACATCGACGCCCTCCTCCACCAGCTCCTTGGCGTCCTTGGGCGATGCCTCGCCATAGATGTGCCGCTCGGGCGTTTCGCCGTAATGGATCTTGCGGGCTTCCTCGGCGAAATTGGGGCCGACATAGTCGGCATTCTCCTGGACATATTTGCGCAGGCCCGTCGCGAACTGGCGCATCTTGCGCGCATCAGCGGCCTTGGCGCGCACGGCGGTCTTCTTGGTGCCGCTTACGGCGGGGGCCATGATGCCTTTTTCAATGCGGACGGATTTGCAGGACGGGCATGACAGATGCCCGCTCGACGACTGGGCGTCGAACGCCGCGCTGTCGCGGAACCAGCCCTCGAATTCGTGCCCCCTGTGGCAACGAAGCGAATACGCAATCACTTGAACGCTCCATTCCAGCCTGCCCCCAGGCTGCGCCATGACAATGGTTCGGACCCGGACGATTCGCAAGACCCAACGCGGATGAGGGTTTATGGCCCCGTGAAATCGCGATCATGTTGCAGGTTGGGAACCTTTGCCCGCGCGGCGCGGGAAAGTTCCGGATCGATATCGGCGATGATGACACCGGGATCGGTGCCGGCCTCCGCCAGGATCTCGCCCCAAGGCGCCACGATCAGGCTGTGGCCAAAGGTCTTGCGGCCATTGGCGTGGGCGCCGCCTTGTGCGGGGGCGATGATGAAGCAGCCATTCTCGATGGCGCGGGCCCGCAGCAGCACATGCCAGTGGGCCTGGCCGGTCGGCACCGTGAAGGCGGAGGGCACGGTAATGAGGAAGGCACCCGCCTTGGCGAGCTTCCGGTAAAGCTGCGGGAAGCGCATGTCGTAGCAGATGGTGAGCCCGATCCGGCCCCAGGGCGTGTCGGCCAGCACCGCTTCATTGCCGCCCGCGACCGTGTTGGATTCCCGATAGGCCTCCCCGCCCGCGAGTTCGACATCGAACAGGTGGATCTTGCTGTAGCGGGCCGTCACCTGCCCGTCCGGCGAAATCAGGAAGCTGCGATTGGCGGTCTTGGTATCGCTGACCTTGATGGCCAGCGAACCGACCAGCAGCCAGACATTCAGTTCCTTCGCCAGCGCCGTGAACACCGGCAGCGCCGGGTCATGCGCCTCGTCGTAACTGGAGGCGAGTTTGGCGCCGGCATCCGGCGCCATCAATGTCGTGTTCTCGGGCGTGGCGATGAAGGTCGCGCCCTGGGCGGCTGCGTCGCGCACCAGCCTGACGGTCTCGGCAATATTCTCCGATACGTCATCGCTGGAGCGCAGTTGAACGCAGGCCGCCCGGAACACGTCACTCAATTTTCGGCATCCTACTTGATGCGATCGGCGATCTTGGCGATGCCGGCGCGGACGCAGACTTCGTCCTTGTCGCCGCCCGGTGCGCCGGACTCCGCGAAGACGCCGACCAGTTCGCCGCCGGCCATCAGCGGCACCGCGCCCTGGCGGGCGGTGTCGATCAGCGGGTTGGCGGCCAGTTCGGCCTTGAAGGCGGGATCGGCGGCGGCCTTGGCGGCCACTTCGCCGCTGGTCATCTTGTACTTGAGCACGGCCTGCACCTTGCTCATGGCGATGCGCTGGGTGATGGCGGCGGCGCCGTCATTGGAGATCACCACGATCGGCACGCCGGCGGCGTCGGTGATCAGGGCGGTGGTCTTGTAGGTGTTGCCCAGGCAGGTGGCGTTGGCGGCGACAGCGCCTTCGATGGCCAGTGCGACAGGGATGCCGCGCGCGCGGGGCGGACGGGGCTGCTTCATTTCGTCGGCGGTCGGCGCGGGCGCGATGGTCGGCGCCGTCTGGGCGAAAACTGGCGCTGCGATCAGGAGCGCAGTGGCGGCGAGCAGAATTTTCTTCATGGTGGACCCTTCCCGGTTTTGTTGTGCGGCATTATTCGAGGGGGCCGCGCAGTTTGTCCAGCCGGGAAGCCGCCTAATTGGCGAGCATCGGGTCCAGTTTGCCCGCCTTGTCCAAGGCATAAAGGTCGTCGCAGCCACCGACATGGGTATCGCCGATGAAGATCTGGGGCACGGTGCGGGCGCCGCCGGTATTCTGCTGCATTTCCTTGCGGGCTTCGTCGCTCATGTAGATGTCGATTTCCTCGACCTCCACGCCCTTTTTCTGCAGCAGCGACTTGGCGCGCACGCAATAGGGACAGATCGGCGTGGTGTAGATGCGGACGGTTTTCATCGAAGCGACTCTGAACTGTTGCCGGACCTATATAAGCATGTCCGACGCCTTCACAACGCGCGCCAGGGCCAGAACATGCACCTTGGCAGCACCCGCCCGTTTCAGGGCGCGGGCGCAGGCCTCGGCCGTCGCACCCGTGGTCAGAACATCGTCCAGCAGCAGGATGCGCTTTCCGGCCACTTTCGCCGGATCGGGAACCTGGAAGGCGCGCTGCACATTGCGGCGGCGTGCCTTGGCGCTGGGCATGGCGCCCTGGCTGGGGGTGGCGCGGCTGCGGGCCAGCGCCTGGTTGTCGGCGGGCAACCGCAGGTCCCGCGCCAGCCGCCGGGCCAGTTCCGCCGCCTGGTTGTAGCGGCGCTGCCAGAGGCGGGCGCGGTGCAGCGGCACCGGCACGATCAGGTCGCAATCGTCGATCCCGGCGCGCCCGGCCCGCGCCAGCCAGCGCGAAAAGCCCGGCACCAGGTCGAGGCGGTCGGCATGCTTCAGCGCCAGGATGGCGCCTTTGCTGGCGTCGTCATAGGCCGGGATGGCGCGGGCGCTGTCGAAGGCCGGTGGCCTGGCGAGGCAGGCGGCGCAGAGATTTTCGCCCTCCAGTGCCACCGCGAATGGCAGGCCGCAACAGGCGCAGCCGGGACCGTCCAGAAAGGCGATGCTGCCCCAGCAGGCGGCGCAGAAACCGGAATCGCGGACGGGCGCGCGGCAGGCCATGCACTGCGGCGGGAACAGCAGGTCGAGAGCGGCTTTGGCCCCGCGCGCGTATGCGCGCACTTTCAAAAGACTGCGCATGACGGGTATCCTGCCATGAATGAGCAAGGACCGCCCGCCCCTTTTTGACTTTTCCGCAGTTTCGCGCGCACGCAGCCGCGCGGCGCGGCTGGCCGGCGACCGCTTCCTGGATGCCGCGGCGATTGAAGGATTGGCCGACCGGCTGGCGGCGGTGGTGAAGAAGTTCGAGCGCGGGCTGTGGATCGGTGATGCCGTGCCATTCGAGATCGCGACCTTTGCACGCGAATGGGTCTGCGCCGATTTCGACGCGCACGAAGTGCTGACATGCGGGGGCGGGTTCGATGTCGCTGTCAGCCTGTTCTCGCTGCAGGGGATCAACGACCTGCCGGGCGCGCTGGTACAGGTCCGCCGGGTTCTGAAGCCGGACGGGTTGTTCGTGGCGGCCTTGCTGGGCGGCAATACGCTGGCGGAGCTGCGCGACGCTTTTGGTCATGCCGAGACCCTGACGCGCGGCGGAGTCTCGCCGCGGGTGTCGCCCTTCGCCGATGTGCGCGATGTGGGCGGGCTGCTGCAGCGGGCGGGCTTTGCCCTGCCCGTCGCCGATGTGGAGCGGCTGACGGTGCGCTATGGCGATTTCTTCTCGCTGGCGCGGGACCTCAGGGCTCATGGCTTCACCAATGTGATGACCGAACGCAGCCGCAGCTCCCTGCGGCGCGACACGCTGGCGGCGCTGCTGGCGCATTATGCGCAGGTCCATGCCGAGGATGGAAAACTCAAGGCGCGGTTTGAGACGATCTATCTCACCGGCTGGTCGCCGCATGAAAGCCAGCAGCAGCCGCTGAAGCCGGGCAGCGCAAAGTCGCGGCTGGCGGAGGCGCTGGACACGGTCGAGCAGAAGGCGGACTGACCGCTAGTGCAGGCTTGCCGCGGCCGAGACGAAAAAGCCTGAAACCGTGGTGCCCATCGCGGCCGCGCCGGTAACGAGCAAAATGGAAAGCAGGGTGGCGATCAGGGCATATTCGATCGCGGTGGTGCCGCAATTGTTGGCAGCCAGATCCCTCACAAGAGATCGCGCAGCATGGGAATAAGCGGCAAGTCGGCCGCGGGCATGGGATAGTCGCGCATCTCTTTCGGCCGCACCCATTTCAGCGCCGCATGATGGCGCGGGCCGGGCGTGCCGTCCCAGCGGCGGCAGATGTAAAGCGGCATCAAAAGGTGAAATGCGTCGTAGGTATGCGAAGCAAAGGTGAACGGCGCGAGACAGGCCGGTTTCACCGTGATGCCCAGCTCTTCCGACAGCTCGCGGATCAGCGCAGCCTCGGGCAGTTCGCCCGTCTCGACCTTGCCGCCTGGGAATTCCCATAACCCCGCCATGCTTTTGCCTTCGGGACGCTGTGCCAGCAGCACGCGGCCGTCGGGATCCACCAACGCCACCGCAACGACCAGCATCAGAGGTTGCGGAGTGTTCATCATGACGTCACAGCGCTAAGGTGGAGTTAAGTGCGATGGTTAGCACGGCTTAACACTTGTAAGAAACCGTCCCCCCAACAGGAGAAGATCATGACGACATTCGGCACCGCAAAATGGCAAGGCGGCCTCAAGGACGGCAAGGGCGCGATCTCGACCAAGTCGGGCGCGCTGACGGACTATCCCTATGGCTTTGCCAGCCGCTTTGAAGGCAAGCCCGGCACCAATCCGGAAGAACTGATCGGCGCCGCCCATGCCGGCTGCTTCACCATGGCCCTGTCGCTGATCCTGGAACAGGCCGGTTTGAAAGCCGACGAAATGGATACCAAGGCGGAGGTTACCCTGTCCAAGGACGGGGACGGCTTTACCATCACCAAGTCCGCGCTCACCTTGCGGGCGAAAATCCCCGGCATCACGCCGGAGAAATTTGCCGAGCTTGCCGGCATGGCCGAAAAGGGCTGCCCGGTGTCGAAGCTGCTGAAGGCCGAGATCACCCTGGACGCGGCGCTGGTCTAGGCGAATTCGTCTGCAAGAATCCGCCCCACGCCGGCGATCACCGCATCGTCGGCGTGGCGGGTGTGAACCGCGGCCAGGATCGGCTTTCTGGCTGGCGGCGTGATGATGGCAATGTCGTTGGTCAGGCCGGGATCGGGATTGCGCCCGGTCTTGTCGCCGATGGCCCAGCCGGGCGGCAGTCCGGCTTTCAGCATCGTCCCGCCCGTGGTGTTGGCGTGCATCCAGCCCAACAGGCGCGCGCGTGACGATGCCGACAGCGACTCCCCCAGCAAAAGGTTTTTCAGGTTGCCCATCATGGCGATGGGCGTGGTGGTGTTGCGCACGCCGTCGGGAATATTCAGTTTCGGTTCATTGTCATCAAGGCGCGAGGTCTTGTCCCCGATGCCGCGCCAGAAGGCCGTCACGGCGTCGGGGCCGCCCAGTTGCGCCAGAAGGACATTGGCGGCAGTGTTGTCGCTGTAGATGATGGCGGCCTCGCACAGCGCGGCGATGGTCATGCCGTGCGGCCAGTTTCTGGTGGTGGCCGGCGACACGCCCAGCACCGGCTTGTCGTACATCACCAGCCGATCCAGCTGTTCGCTGCTCTTGTCGGCGCGCGCCAGCGTCGCCGCCGCCAGCGACAGCTTGAAGGTGGAGCACATCACGAAGCGTTCGGCCGGGCGGTGGAACAAGGTCTTGCCGCTGCCGCTATCCAGCGCGGCCAGGCCGATCTGCGCGCCGGTTTTGCGCTCCAGCGCCTGGATGGCACGAGCGGCCGTCCCATCGGCAGCGCGCGCGGCGTGCGGAAGCAGCAGCATTGCGCCACCGGCAACGGCGCGGCGGGACATCTCAGGAACGATACGAGCCATTGATGTCGATATAGCCGTGGGTGAGATCGCAGGTCCACACCCGCGACGCGCCATTGCCGATGCCAAGGTCGACCGCGATGTTCACCTCGCGGCCGGACACCGCCCTGGTCGCGGTGGCTTCATTGTATTTCGCGGCGCGCATGCCTTTTTCGGCCACGACATGGCCGCCGAAGCTGATCTTCAGCTTGTCGCGGTCGGCGGCCTCGCCGGCCTTGCCCACGGCCATGACGATGCGGCCCCAGTTGGCGTCATTGCCGGCGACTGCGGTCTTGACCAAAGGCGAGTTGGCGATGGAAAGCGCGATGCGTTTGGCGGCGGCGTCGTTTTCCGCCCCGGTCACATCAATGCGGATCAGCTTCTGGGCGCCCTCGCCGTCCTTGACCACCTGCAGCGCCAGGTCCAGCAGCACGCCGTCCAGCGCGCGGCGGAACACCGTGAGCTTCTTGTCCGACGCCTTGGTGATGGCGGCATGCTTGCCGCCCTTGCCGGTGGCGAACAGGATGAGCGTGTCGCTGGTGGAGGTATCGGAATCCACTGTGATGGCATTGAATGAAGGCCCCACGCCCGCGCTCAAACACTCCTGCAGCACCGATGCCGGCAGATTCGCATCCGTGAAAACGAATGACAGCATGGTCGCCATGTCGGGCGCGATCATGCCCGAGCCCTTGGCAATGCCGTTGATGGTCACCTTGACGCCGTCGATCATGGCGATGGCGCTGGCCGCCTTGGGATAGGTGTCGGTGGTCATGATGGCGTCGGCGGCCGCCTTCCAGTTGCCGGCGGCGGTCTGGCGCGCCAGGCTGGAGAGCACGGCGGTGATCTTGTGGCTGGGCAGCGGCTCGCCGATCACCCCGGTGGAGGCCATGAAGACCTGGTCCGGGCGGCAGCCCGCCACGGCGGCGGCTTCGGCGGCGATCGCGTTCACCCCGTCCAGCCCGGCCTTGCCGGTAAAGGCGTTGGCGTTGCCGCTGTTGACCACCAGGACACGGGCTTCCCCGCCCTTGAGCTTGTCGCGGCACCACAGCACCGGGGCGGACGCAGTCTTGGAGGTGGTGAAGACCCCCGCGACCTGGGTTCCGGGCGCCAGCAGGGCCAGCAGGACGTCGGTACGCTGGGCATAGCGGACCCCTGCGGCCACCGTTCCCAGCCGCACCCCGGCCAGCGGGGGGAGCTTGGGAAAGGTCTTGGGGGCCAGGGGGGAGATGGCCGGCTTGGAGGACGCCGCCGTTTTCTGAGTCTTTTTCGCGCTTTTGGCCATGTTTTCCCCCGCTTTGCCCCTGAATTGGCGGGGGATATTCGGAAAATCTCCCGGTTTGACAAGAGACTAGCGCGTTCTTATGTCTCCCGCGCGGCCGCCATGCGGTTTTGGCGGACGTTTTCATTCGCAAGAAGCAAGTTGGGCCTCACTTTTCCGGCCCTTACAGAGGAATTCATGCTGGGTTTCAGCACGATCGCAAAGTCGCTTTTCGGCTCGGCCAATGAGCGCAAGGTCCGGCCCCTGTGGGGCAATGTGGCCAAGATCAATGCGCTGGAGCCGCGCTTCGTCGCCATGTCGGATGACGAACTGCGGAACCAGACCGTGCTGTTCCGCGAGCGCCTGGCCAAGGGCGAGACCCTGGACGACCTGCTGCCGGAAGCCTTTGCGGTGGTGCGCGAAGCCTCCAAGCGCACCCTGGGCCAGCGCCATTTCGACGTGCAGCTGGTGGGCGGCATGGTGCTGCACTCCGGCAACATCGCCGAGATGAAGACCGGCGAAGGCAAGACACTTGTTGCGACCCTCGCCACCTACCTGAATGCGCTGGCCGGCGACGGCGTGCATGTGGTGACAGTGAATGACTATCTCGCCAAGCGCGACAGCGACTGGATGGGACAGGTCTATCGTTTCCTGGGCATGACCGTGGGCGTCATCGTTCATGGCCTGGACGACACCGAGCGAAAGGCGAACTACGCCGCCGACATCACCTACGGCACCAACAACGAGTTCGGCTTCGACTATCTGCGCGACAACATGAAATACTCGCTGGACACAATGAGCCAGCGCGGCCACGCCTATGCCATCGTGGACGAAGTCGACTCCATCCTGATCGATGAAGCCCGCACCCCGCTGATCATCTCCGGTCCGACCGAAGACCAGACCGAAATGTATCGCTCGGTGGATGCCGTCATGGTGGGACTGGTCAAGGACGACTATGACCTGGACGAAAAGTCCCGCCAGGTCTCGCTGACCGAGAATGGCAACGAGCACATGTCGCAGCTGCTCAAGGCCGCGGGCCTGCTGGAGCATGGCGATCTCTACGACACCGAGAATATCTCCGTCGTCCATCACGTGAACCAGGCGCTGAAGGCGCACCTGCTGTTCCAGAAGGACAAGGATTACATCGTCAAGAACGACCAGGTCATCATCATCGACGAATTCACCGGCCGCATGATGGAAGGCCGCCGCTATTCCGAAGGCCTGCACCAGGCCCTGGAAGCCAAGGAAGGCGTCACCGTCCAGCCGGAAAACGTCACCCTCGCCTCCATCACTTTCCAGAACTACTTCCGCCTCTACGACAAGCTGTCCGGAATGACCGGCACGGCCATGACCGAGGCGTCCGAGTTCATGGACATCTACAAGCTGGACGTCCTGGAAATCCCCACCAATGTCGCGGTCTCCCGCATCGATGCCGATGACGAGGTCTACCGGACCGAGGAGGAGAAGAACGAAGCCATCATCAAGCTGATCCTGGAATGTCGCGCCAAGGGCCAGCCCGTGCTGGTCGGCACCACCTCGATCGAGAAGTCCGAGCATCTGTCAGCGCTGCTGAACACGCGCAAGATCCAGCACCATGTGCTGAACGCCCGCTATCACGAGCAGGAAGCCTTCATCGTCGCCCAGGCCGGCGTGCCCGGCGCCGTCACCATCGCCACCAACATGGCGGGCCGCGGCACCGACATCCAGCTGGGCGGCAATGCCGACATGCGCATCAAGGCCGAGCTGGTCGCCATCACCGACGAAGCGGAACATGCCGTCAAGGCCGACGCCATCCGCGCCGAGGTTGCCGCCCACAAGCAGGTCGCGCTGGCGGCCGGCGGCCTCTACATGATCGGCACCGAGCGGCATGAATCCCGCCGCATCGACAACCAGCTGCGCGGCCGTTCGGGCCGCCAGGGCGATCCCGGCGCCTCCAAGTTCTTCCTGTCGCTGCAGGACGACCTGATGCGCATCTTCGGCAGCGAGCGCATGGAGCGGGTGCTGACCACCCTGGGCCTGGAGGCCGGTGAGGCCATCACCCATCCCTGGGTGAACAAGGCGCTGGAAAAGGCGCAGCAGAAGGTCGAGGCGCGCAACTTCGAAATCCGCAAGAACATCCTGAAATATGACGACGTGCTGAACGACCAGCGCAAGGTGATCTTCGACCAGCGCAAGGAAATCATGTCGTCGGAAGACGTCTCCGACCAGATCGCCGACTTCCGCGAGGAAGTGGTGGAGACGCTGGTGGAACGCCACATCCCCGAAAAGGCCTATGCCGAACAGTGGGACACCGCGGGGCTGCAGGACGAAGTCGTCAAGATTTTCGCCCTGGACCTGCCGGTGGTGGAATGGACCAAGGAAGAAGGCATTGCCGACGAGGAAGTGCAGCAGCGCATCCTGAAGGCGGTGGAGGAACGCGCCGCCGCCCGCACCGCCGAGCATGGCGTCGAGGTCACCCGCTATGTCGAGAAGGCCATTCTGCTGCAGACCCTGGACCACAATTGGCGCGAGCACATCGTCAACCTGGATCACCTGCGCCAGTATGTCGGCCTGCGCGGCTATGGCCAGCGCGACCCGCTGAACGAGTACAAGAGCGAAGCCTTCGAACTGTTCCAGGCCCTGCTCGCCACCCTGCGCACCGATGTGGTGCGCCAGTTGATGCAGGTGAAGATCCAGACCGGGCCGCAGCCGCCGCTGGAAGCCACCCCCATGCCGGACATGTTCGCCAGCCACATCGATCCGCTGACCGGCGAGAATGAAGTCGAGCAGGCCGGCGCCTGGCCGGATGACGCCCCGGTGGACCCCAACAATCCC
>JAQGLO010000206.1 GCA_028292825.1 Alphaproteobacteria bacterium
CCTCCATCATCTACGGCATCTGGGGCTTCTTCGTCTTCGCGCCCTGGTTCCAGCTGCATGTGCAGGAGCCGGTGATCAACGCCCTGGACGGCGTGCCGGTGCTGGGCACCCTGTTCGGCGGCGCGCCTTACGGCATCGGCATCTTCACCGCCGGCCTTATTCTTTCGATCATGATCCTGCCCTTCATCTCGGCCGTGACCCGCGACGTGCTGGAGACGGTGCCCCATGTGCTGAAGGAGGCCGCTTACGGCCTGGGCTCCACCAGCTGGGAAGTGATGTGGAAAGTGTGTCTGCCATTCTGTTCGACCGGCGTGGTCGGCGGCGCGATGCTGGCGCTGGGCCGCGCCCTGGGCGAAACCATGGCCGTCACCTTCGTGATCGGCAACGCCCACAAGATCGAAGCCTCGCTGTTCGCGCCCGGCACCTCGATCTCAGCCGCCATCGCCAATGAATTCACCGAAGCGACGGGCGAACTCTACCGCTCGGCCCTGATCGAGCTGGGCCTGCTGCTGTTCGTCATCACTTTCATTGTCCTGACCTGTGCCCAGCTGCTGCTGCGCCGCCTGGAAAAGGCCAAGGGGAAATAGCCATGGCAACCTCGCAAGGTCTTTATCTGCGCCGCCGCATCGCCAATGGCGTGTTCATTTCCCTGTCGGTGGGCGCGGCCGTATTCGGCCTGATCTGGCTGACCTTCATCCTGGGCGGTTTGCTGATCGACGGCATCTCGGCGCTGTCGCCCACCCTCTTCACCGAAATGACGCCGCCGCCCGGCAGCAAGGGCGGCCTGTCCAACGCCATCGGCGGCAGCATCCTGATGAGCCTGATCGCGGTGGTGATCGGCACCCCCATCGGGCTGTTTGCCGGAACCTATCTGGCCGAATATGCCCGCCACGGCAGGCTCGCCTTCGTGGTGCGCTTTGTGAACGACATCCTGCTGTCAGCGCCCTCCATCGTCATCGGCCTGTTCATCTATGAAGTGGTCGTCGTGACCATGGGGCATTTCTCCGGCTGGGCCGGCGCTGCCGCCCTCACCGTGATCGTGATCCCCGTGGTGGTGCGCACCACCGAGAACATGCTGCTGCTGGTGCCCAACGGCCTGCGCGAGGCTGCCTCCGCCCTGGGCGCGCCGCCCAGCTTTGTCATCAAGCTGGTGACCTGGAAGGCCGCCCGCGCCGGCATCATCACCGGCGTGCTGCTGGCGGTGGCGCGCATCTCGGGCGAGACCGCGCCGCTGCTGTTCACTGCCTTGGGCAACAGCGGCTGGAACTGGGACATGAACAAGCCGATGGCCAGCCTGCCGGCCGTCATCTACACCTTCGCGACCGGACCCTATGAAGACCAGCACAGCCTGGCCTGGGCGGGCGCGTTGCTGATCACTGCCACGGTGCTGGTCCTGTCCATCGCCGCCCGCATCCTCGAAAACCAGAAACGGACCTGATCCATGGATACCGCTGTTCACCTGGCGCCGGAACACCACGCCAATCCCACCGCGCAAGAAAAGACCAAGATCGATATCCGCGATCTGAGCTTCTATTACGGCGCCACCAAGTCGCTGAAGAACATCACCCTGCCGCTGCGCGAAAAGAAGGTCACCGCCTTCATCGGTCCGTCGGGCTGCGGCAAGTCCACTTTGCTGCGCGCCATCAACCGCATCTTCGAGCTCTATCCCAACCAGCGGGCCGAGGGCGAAGTGATGATGGATGGCGAGAACATCCTGACGCTGAAGGACATGAACCTGCTGCGCGCCCGCGTCGGCATGGTGTTCCAGAAGCCGACACCGTTCCCCATGTCGATCTATGACAATGTCGCTTTCGGCATCAAACTCTATGAACGCATCCCCAAGTCCGAACTGGACGGCCGCGTGGAAAGCGCGTTGACCCGCGCCGCTCTGTGGGGCGAGGTCAAGGACAAGCTGGCGGCCAGCGGACTGTCGCTGTCCGGCGGCCAGCAGCAGCGCCTGTGCATCGCCCGCAGCGTGGCGACGCGCCCCGAAGTGATCCTGCTGGACGAGCCGTGCTCGGCGCTCGACCCGATCTCCACCGCCAAGGTGGAAGAGCTGATCGAGGAACTGGCGAACGACTACACTATCGTCATCGTCACCCATAACATGCAGCAGGCCAGCCGCGCGTCCGACTACACCGCCTTCATGTACCTGGGCGAGCTGATCGAATACGGCGCCACGGAAAAGATCTTCACCGCGCCCGACAACAAGCGCACCGAGCAGTACATCACCGGTCGGTTCGGCTGATTTGACGAACACAGAATGCAAAAAGGCCGCCCGGATCGGGCGGCCTTTTGTTTGAGTCATCAATAAATGTTCAGTCTTGCCGATTAGTTCGATGAATTGCAGACGATTGGTTGAGCGGCGTTCAGAGGAAAAATGTGATCCTTGCCGCCAACTTCTCCGAAATGCATATCGCCACGCGTAACGCCTGCGTCTTTGCAATAAAATCCGATACCGTTGGCTATCGCGCCGTCAATTTTTACATCGGCCTTGGTGTCTACTGGCGGCAGGTCACAGGAGTTAGGCGGCCCTCCCGCCACACAATGTCTATAGGTTATGCCAGAAACATTTACGTGAACTATGCCGGCAACATCAACGAACGCGCCTCTGTGATTGGGAACAGCTTTCCAAATTGGCTTTGAATCAACGGATTGCGTCCAGGCGAGAACAAAAACGCTAGAGACGATAGCTGCCAATTTCATTGACCGCATTTCCCCCTCTTACACGTAATCCGCCGCCACCGTCTCGTCGCGCACCGGGGCATTGCCCATCGCCCGCAGCACCAGCGTCACGCCGATGCTCACCGCCAGGTTGACCAGCAAGGCGCTGACCGCCGCGTAGCAGGGAATCGTCCAACCCAGGATGTGCAGTGGATAGACGGAGGCCTTGAAGCCCAGCTGCGCCACCATCCAGGTGCCCAGCACCACGCCGCTCGCCCATCCGGCCAGAAGCGCGCGGGGATCCAGCCGCACATACAGCGCCAAGAGCACGCTGGGCACCGTCTGGCAGATCCAGATGCCGCCCAGCAATTGCAGTTGGATGGCATAGGTTGTCTGCAGCTCCAGCACGAAGAACAGCGCCCCCAGCTTGGCCGCGAAGGCCACGATCTTGGCCATGCGCGCCTCGGTCTGGGGCGCGCAGTCCGGCGCGATGAACTCCTTGTAGATGTTGCGGGTGAAGAGGTTGCCGCAGGCGATCGCCATGATCGAGGCCGGCATCATCGCGCCGATGGCGATGGCGGCGAAGGCCAGCCCCGCGAACCAGTGCGGGAACATGTGCAGGAACAGCGCCGGCACCGCGAAATTGTTGCCGAAGCTTTTGAAGCCCGCGGCATATTCCGGCATCCGGTTCACACCCGACGCCACTGCCATGTAGCCCAGCAGCGCGATCAGCGCGAGCGCCACCGAATAGGCCGGCAGCAGGATGGCGTTGCGGCGGATGACATGACGCGACGACGACGAAAGAATCCCCGTCACCGAATGCGGGTACAGGAACAGCGCCAGCAGCGATCCCAGCGCCAGGGTGATATAGCCGAAGCCCGCGCCCAGGCTGTGATCGGGGACCTTGGGCAGCAGCAACTGCGCCGGCGGCACCGACGCGAACACCTTGCCATAGCCGCCCAGCTCGGCCGGAATGATGATGATGGCGGCCAGCACGGTGATATAGACCAGCAAATCCTTGGCCACCGCGATCAG
>JAQGLO010000055.1 GCA_028292825.1 Alphaproteobacteria bacterium
AAAACCGCAAGTGCGAATTAGACCAAGCCAGATAGACCAAGCGAAACCTAAAGCCGAAACGAGTATCATTTCCCATGTCTCAGAAAACCACTGACGCGATTTCGCGTTCCGACCGCGTGCTTGTCGCCGCGGCCATGATCATCCTGGCGACCGCCAGCGCCGCCATCGGCGCATCGCTCACCGCGCATCCTGCCGCGGACAAAATTGTCGCCGCGCCGGCCCCCATGGTGCGCCAGGTCGCTGTCGCCGATATCGCCAGGCCGGCAACCGACACCGCGATGACCCAACTTCTGGCCGAGCACAAATGCCTGTCGGAAGTGCTGTATTACGAAGCCCGCGGCGAAGGCGCCGGCGGCCAGAAGGCCATCGCCGAAGTGGTGTTCCATCGCATGAATCACGGCAATTACGGGCACTCCATCTGCGCCGTGGTCTATGAAGGTTCCAAGCGTTCCGGTTGCCAGTTCTCCTTCACCTGCAACGGCGACATGAAGCGCACCAAGCAGACAGCCGCCTGGCGCGAGGCGGAAAGCATCGCCGCGCGCATCATGACCGGCGAGATCGCACTGAAGAATGCCACCGGCGGGGCGACCAACTTCCACGCCGTCTCCGTGGAGCCGGAATGGGCCGACACGCTGGAAAAGACCACCCAGATCGGCAATCACATCTTCTATCGCGGCAGCGCGCACACGCGCGACAGCTAGGCCAGAAGACTAATCCTGAAAATCCAGGCCGATATCCAGGTTCGGCGCGCTGTGCGTGATCGCGCCTGAACTGATGTAATCCACCCCGGTTTCGGCGATGGCGCGCACCGTGGCGAGGGTCACGTTCCCCGATGCTTCCAGCACGGCCCTGCCGCTTGCCAGCGCCACAGCACGGCGAAGGTCGTCCGGCGACATGTTGTCCAGCAGGATGGTATCCACGCCGATGCCGAGCGCTTCTTCCAGCTGCGCCAGCCGGTCCACTTCCACTTCGATCCTGACCATGTGACCCAGGCCGGCGCGCAGGCGTTCCACGGCGGCCGTGATGCCGCCGGCGGCCTGGACATGATTGTCCTTGACCATGGCGGCGTCATCCAGTCCGAAGCGGTGATTGAAGCCGCCACCGCAGCGCACGGCATATTTCTGAAGCGCGCGCAGGCCGGGCAGGGTCTTGCGGGTGCAGACGATGCGGGCCCTGGTGCCTTCCACCGCCTTCACCAGCGCGGCGGTCGCGGTCGCGGTGCCTGACAACGGGCCCAGGAAATTCAGCGCCACGCGCTCGGCGGTGAGGATGCTGCGGGCCGGGCCGCTGACCGTGGTCAGCACGGCACCCGCCGCGACCTCGGAGCCATCCGGCGCCGAAACCTCGAACCGCACGGACGGATCGATCAGCCGGAATGCGGCTTCGGCGCAGATCAGGCCGGCGATGCGCCCAGGCTTGCGGGCCACGAAACTCGCCGCTGCGGTCTTGCCGGCCGGAATGGTCAGCTGGCTAGTGATGTCACCGGCGCGGCCCAGATCCTCTTCCAGCGCCGCGCGCACCACGGGCTCCACCTGCAGCGCGGAGGGCGGGCGGGTGAATTCCAGCGCCCCCATCTTCTGTGCATTTGTCATTGCGAAGCGCGGCGTTTCTGGACCTGGTTCTCGCCCGCAATGCGGTCGGCATCGGCCAGGGTCATGAAGGTGCGTTCGGCGTTGGCGGCCGTCTGCGGGAAATCCGTGCGCCAGTGGCCACCGCGCGATTCCTGCCGCGCCAGCGCCGCCGCCGTCACCAGCCTTGCGGCCGCCGTCATGTTCAACAAGGCCGGTTCGGTGCTGGTGTTTTCCAGCCGCCCGATCACCGCCAGCGCGGCACGCAGCCCGTCTGCATCGCGTTCCAGCGCCACGTCACGGCTCATCGCCTGGCGCAGCACATGCGGCGGCGCGGGCGCCGCAAAACGCTGCGGCGCGGGCGGCAGGCCGCGCATCGCACCGGCCTGCAATCCGCCGCGCACGTCATCGGCGACACGCGCGCCGAACACCAGGCCTTCCAGCAGCGAGTTCGAGGCCAGGCGGTTGGCGCCATGCAGCCCGGTGGCGGCGCATTCGCCCACCACCCAAAGGCCGGGCAGGGACGAGCGCCCGGCAGCGTCCGAGGCGATGCCGCCCATGTGATAATGCGCCGCTGGCGCCACCGGAATGGGCTGCACGGCCGGATCGATGCCCGCCGCCATGCAGGCGGCGAAGACGGTGGGGAAGTGGCGGGAAAAATCTGCGCCAATGGCCTCGCGGCAATCCAGATAAACCTTCTGTCCGGAAACGATCTGGCGATGGATGGCGCGGGCGACGATATCGCGGGGTGCCAGCTCCGCATCATTGTGAATACGGGTCATGAAACGCTCGCCGCGCGCATTGACCAGCACCGCGCCTTCGCCGCGCAGCGCCTCGGTCGCCAGCGGCGCGGGATCTCGGCCTACGGCGATGGCGGTGGGATGAAACTGCACGAATTCCGGATCGGCGATCACTGCGCCGGCGCGGGCCGCCATGCCGAGGCCTTCGCCGCGCGCTTCCAACGGGTTGGTGGTGACGCCGTACAGCGCTCCCAGCCCGCCGGTGGCCATGATCACGGCCCGGGCGCGGAACAGGATCAGCCGCGCATCGCTGCCGATGCCCGAACGGGCGAAGATCCCGGTGACGCGGCCATTCTCCATCGCCAGTTCGACGGCATGGAAGCCTTCCAGCAGGGTTATGCAATCGGCCTCATTGGCGCGCGCCGCCAGGGTTGCGGAAATCGCTGCGCCGGCGCCGTCGCCTTTCACATGCACGATGCGAGGCAGGGAATGGGCCGCTTCGCGGCCCAGCGCCAGCGACCCGTCCGCCATGCGGTCGAACGGTGCGCCATAACCGATCAGGTCGGCGATGCGCTCCGGGGCTTCGCGCGCCACCAGATCGACAATGCCCGCGTCACACAGACCCGCGCCCGCCACCATGGTGTCATGGGCATGGCTCTGCCAGCTGTCGTCCGCGCCCATGGCGGCGGCGATGCCGCCCTGGGCCCAGGCGCTGGAGCCCGACAGGCCGGGCCGCGTCCCCGCCAGCACGATGGACGGCATGGGGGCAAGCTTCAGGGCCGTGAAAAGCCCGGCAATGCCGGCGCCCAATATCAGCGCGCCGTCGGTCTCGACGACATTGTCTATGCGGGTCATGGCTTATTTCACCGCCAGCATGCGGTCGATCGGCGCGCGCGCGCGGGCGGCAATGTCGGCGGGCACGATCACTTCCGTGGTCATGGTCTGCAGGGCATGCAGGATACCTTCCAGGGTGATGCGCTTCATGTGCGGGCACAGGTTGCAGGGGCGGACGAAATCCACCTCGGGATATTCCACCGCGACATTGTCGCTCATCGAGCATTCCGTGATCATCACCACCCGCTGCGGCCGGTGGCTGCCGACATAATCGATCATGGCGGCGGTGGAGCCGGCGAAATCGGCTTCCGCCACCACTTCGGGCGGGCATTCGGGATGCGCCAGCACGATGATGCCGGGATGGGCGGTGCGATAGTCGCGGATTTCCTGCGCCGTGAAACGCTCATGGACCTCGCAGGCGCCTTCCCAGGTGATGACCTTCACGCCGGTCTTGACCGCCACATTGCGGGCGAGATACTTGTCCGGGATCATGATCACGGTATCGACGCCGAAGTCGCGGGCGATGGTTTCCACCACCTTCACGGCATTGCCGCTGGTGCAGCAGATGTCGCTTTCCGCCTTCACCTCGGCGGAAGTGTTGATGTAGGTGACAACGGGCAGGCCGGGATATTTCTGCTTGAGCAGCCGCACATCGGCGCCGGTGATGGAGGCGGCCAGCGAACAACCGGCTTCCATCGAAGGGATCAGCACCGTCTTGTCCGGCGACAGGATTTTCGACGTCTCCGCCATGAAATGGACCCCGGCCTGCACGATCACCTTCGCATCGGTCCGCGCCGCCTCACGGGCAAGAGCCAGGCTGTCGCCCACGAAATCGCCCACGCCGTGGAAGATTTCCGGAGTCATGTAATTGTGCGCCAGGATGACGGCGTTCTTCTCGCGCTTCAGCCGGTTGATCTCGGCGATCACGGGGGCATAGGCGATCCACTCCGCCCTGGGAATGAAGTTCGCCACCTTGGCATAGACGCCGTCCGTCGCGCGGGCGACGGCATCGGTATAGGCCAGTTCAACACCCATCTGGGTTCTCCCGGATTGCGCCGCATTAATACTCATTTCGAGTATATATGTGGTGCAAAAAACCCGGCCTTCAAGGGCCGGTTGGAGGTTTATGCTACACCTGAGCATTACAGGGTCAAGAGTCGCCGGGGCGCGGATCGGCTCTGAATTGCAGTCCTATGACAGTTTGCCGCGCAAAAAGGGAATCGGAACAAGCGATTAGCCGGCGGCGCTAAACCGCCCGACTGCGCCGCAATCCCAGCCGCATGCCGGGCGCAGGGCGCTCGCGCAGCACCTCGCGACGGAATCGGAACAGCTCGGCAGGGCGCCCCCGGGCCGGGGCAGAGAATTTGCCGGTGCCTTCCAC
>JAQGLO010000092.1 GCA_028292825.1 Alphaproteobacteria bacterium
TCGAACCAGAAGGCCACGGCGATGTTGGACAGCGCCACGGCGGCGGCGGTAACGAAGATCAACTGCACCGAAAGGGTGCTCGGCCAGAATTTGAAACGCATCGTCAGCCCCTTCAGGCCATTTCCGGGTCCATCGCGAAGATGTACCCGCCTCCCCAGACGGTTTTTATGTAGCGCGGATTTTTCGGGTCCGGCTCGATCTTCTTGCGCAACCGCGAAACGTGATTGTCGATCGAACGGTCGAACAGGTCGGCGTCGCGGCCCTTGGTCAGGTCCAGCAACTGGTTGCGGGTCAGCGCGATCTTGGGCCGTTCCAGCAGGGCCTGGAGCAGGCGGAATTCCCCGCTCGACAAAGGCAAGGCGACGCCGTCCGGCCCGATCAGTTCGCGCTGGCCGGTATCCAGCATCCATTCCCCGAAGCGGACCCGTTCGGCGCCTGGCGGCTTCTGGCGCGGCGGCAGCGCCTGGGTGCGGCGAAGCACGGCAGCGACGCGGGCGATCAGTTCACGCGGGGAGAAAGGCTTGGCGATGTAATCGTCGGCGCCCATTTCCAACCCGATGATGCGGTCCACTTCCTCGCCGCGCGCCGTCAGCAGGATCACGGGAATCTGCGTGGTCTCGCGGATGGAGCGGCACAGCGACAATCCATCCTCGCCCGGCATCATGATGTCCAGCACCACCAGGTCGATGGCGGCGCCCTTCATCACCTTGCGGGCGCTGGCGGCGTCCTGGGCCGTGGTGGCGCGATAGCTGTGTTCGCGCAGGTAGCGCGCCAGGGGCTCGCGGATGTCCCTGGCGTCTTCCACCAGGAGCACATGCGGCTTGGCTTCTTCTTTGATCATGAGACGTAATTTTGATGCCACGGCGTGCCCCCACGCAAACAGGGATTTGTCGCAAAGCCTGTCAGAGGGGGTACATTCGCCCTTTTGCGCCAATTAAGAAATGATTGTTTTCAAATGCCTGGCTCGGCCCGGCTGTGCGGCGGGGCTGGGTGGAAGCGCACGCCAGGCGGGCGTCGGTCAGGCCCGGGCAACCACAATCCGGTGTTTACCCCGCAAGCGCAGATAAATCGTCAGCGCACCCCCTCTATTCGGGGAAGTTCCAATAAGGCAGGATTGTGGCGAACTCCGCATAACGGCGGAGGAGAGGGGTCAAATGGGGGATACTGAAGCGGGCCGGACCGTCACAGGTCAGGTCAAGTGGTTCGACGCCCATAAGGGCTATGGCTTCATCACGTCCGCAGGCGGCGAGGGCGACATCCTGCTGCACCAGACCTGCGTGCGCCAGTCCGGCTTCAGCCGGGCCGTGGAGGGCGCCTCGGTGGTGTGCGAGGCCGTGCAGGGTCCGCGCGGCATGCAGGCCAGCCGCATCCTGTCGATCGACAATTCCACCGCCCAGGTGATGCCCACCCTGGGCGAGCGCGGGCCGCGCTATATCGCCGAACCGCGCGGACCGGCCTTTGAAGGCACCGTGAAATGGTTCAACCGCGCCAAGGGCTATGGCTTCGTCAATCGCGGTACCGGCACGGCCGACATCTTTGTGCATATGGAAACCTTGCGCCGCTGCAATGTGCAGGAGCTGGCGGAAGGCCAGCGTGTGAAGGTGCGGGTGGGCGACGGTCCCAAGGGCGAACTGGTCGCCGAGATCACGGTGCTGGATTCCTGACTTTGATTTTTGGCTGCGCGTGAGATAGTCCGCGTCATGCGCCATGTGTTGCTCGCCGCCCTGATGATTTGCACCACGCCTGCTCTTGCGGTGTGTCCTGTGCCCCGGAATCTTGCCTTTGTGGTGGAAAAGACCATCCATCGCAGCGTACCGGGATTCACCGAAGGCCTGGAAGTGCAGGGCGGGGCGATCCTTGAATCCACCGGCGACCTGTTCGGCAACAGCCGCATCAATCGCATCGATCCCAAAACCGGCAAGGTCACGACGCTGCTCGATGCCGGCAAGCGCTATTTCGGCGAAGGGCTGACCCAGTTCGGCGGACGGCTCTACCAGATGACCTGGCGCGAGCATCGCGCCTTTGTCTTCGATGCGCACATGAAGCCGCTGCGCGAACTGTCCAACCCGCGCGAGGGCTGGGGCCTGACCCATGATGCGACGCGCCTGATCGCCAGTGACGGCTCCAGCAGCATTTTCTTTCTGTCGCCGGCCGATTTCAGCACCCTGGGCGCGCTGCCGGTGCTGGAAGAGGATCGCCCGATCTCCGCTCTGAACGAATTGGAATATGCCGACGGCGCCATCTGGGCCAATGTGTTTGAAAGCTGGACGGTGCTGAAGATTTCGCCTGTGACCGGCTGTGTCGAAGCCCGCGCCAATATTGCCTCCCTGCGCGCGCGCATGACGGCGGGCGAGCGCCGGATCATCGATGCGGAGCCGAATTTCGTGCCCAACGGCATCGCCTACAATTCGGCCACCGGGGCCTTCATCCTGACCGGGAAAAACTGGCCAATGCTGTTTTCCGGGCACTTTGTGGATTTGAACTAGGACTGTGGTATCCCAGCAGCCGGTTAGGCCTTGCGACCATCCGGCGGTTGGCTTAACTGCTTGTTTTTGTTAAGTCGGGGCGTAGCTCAGCCTGGTAGAGCACTAGCTTTGGGAGCTAGGGGTCGAGAGTTCGAATCCC
>JAQGLO010000105.1 GCA_028292825.1 Alphaproteobacteria bacterium
GCCGCCAGTTAGCATGGGCGGTAACGGCGACGCAATAATGACGGAGAAGCCAAGCTGTCGCGGGGGAAAAAGCCTAGATTGGCCTGAGGAACCGCGACAGCCGGACTTTGCCGATCAGGTCGGCCACCGAGTGCAGGTTCAGATAGTCGTAGGACCCCAGCATCAGGTCCGCCCGGGCCATCAGGTTCTCCACCGGCACAAAGCCGACGCCGCCATCTTCGGCCGCCACCCGGCTGTCCAGCGAGTTGTCGCGATTGTCGCCCATCATGAACAGGTGTCCGGCCGGCACGGTGAATTCCGCGGTGTCGTCCAGGAGGCCGTCCCAGCGGGTCTTGAACACCGTGTGGCGGACGCCGCCGGGCAGGGTCTCGGTAAAGCGGCCGATCGGGATGTGGCGGCCATGGGCGTCTTCCACCTTGCCGGTGCCGTCGGCTTCCAGCTTGACCTGCTGGCCGTTGATCACCAGCCGCCCGGCCACCATCTGGACGCGGTCGCCCGGCAGGCCGATCACCCGCTTGACCAGGGTCTCGCTGGGATCGCGGGGCAGGCGGAAGATCACCACATCGCCGCGCTTGGGCATGCGGCCGAACAGGCGGTTCCGGGACGCGGGCGCCAGTCCGTGCGGCACCGACCAACGGCTATAGCCATAGGCGAATTTGGTCCCCAGCATGACGTCGCCGATCTGCAGGGTGGGCTCCATGGAGCCGGACGGAACATAGAAAGGCTGGGCGATTGCGGTGGTCGCGCAGAAGACCATCGCCACCACCATCACCGGTTCGGCCAGCCATTTCATTGCATTACGGAGGTTCTGGTTCATCCGCCCATCTTGGACCCCCGGGACAGGGTTTCAATAGTTTTCGCGGCAATGTTGGCCTTGGCCTTGACCAAAAGCGGGCGAGGCCCGATATCCGGCCCATGATCGAACTGTCCCAGGAATTCACCTTTGACGCCGCCCATTACCTGGACGGGGCCCCGGAATATCGCCGGATGCACGGGCATTCCTTCTATGCCGAGGTGACCCTGCGCGGCGAGCCCGATGCGGCCACCGGCCTGCTGCGCGATTTCGGCGAGGTCGATGCCGTGCTGAAGACCATCCGCGAAAGCCTGGATCATCGCCTGCTCAACGAGGTGGAAGGCCTGGGCGCGCCGACGCTGGAGAATCTGGCGAAGTTCATCTTCGTGCGCGCCAGGGCGATCTTGCCGGAAGTGGCGCGCGTCAAGCTGCGCCGTCCGTCCTATGGCCAGACCTGCGTGTACGAAGCCTGACATGGCAAAGAAGCTCACCCAGCTTGGCCAGCATGTCGCGCAGCCCGCCTCGCCGGACAAGGCAGTGCTGGAAGCGGTGCCCAATCCACATACCGATGTCGATTACCTGATCCGCTTCACCGCGCCGGAATTCACCACCTTGTGCCCCATCACCGGCCAGCCCGACTTCGCGCATTTCGTCATCGACTATGTGCCGGGCAAGACCATCGTCGAGTCCAAGTCGCTGAAGCTCTATCTCACCAGCTACCGCAATGTCGGCAGCTTCCACGAAGCCACCACCATCGCCATCGCCAAGCGCATCGCTGCGGCGATCAAGCCGAAATATCTGCGCATAGGCGGCTACTGGTATCCGCGCGGCGGCATTCCGATTGATGTCTTCTACCAGTATGGCAAGGCCCCCTCGGGCGTCTGGCTGCCCGATCCCGGCGTCGCGCCCTATCGCGGACGCGGCTGAATTGCGCTAATCTCCTGTTTTCGGGGAGGGGTGCATGCGAAGTTTCATTCCGGCGGCGATTTTCCTTTTTCTGATCACGGGCGCATCCGCCCAGACCGCGGCGCCGGATGCCGCGGACCAGAAGCCGTCGCCCGGCACCGAACACACCACCGTCACCGCCGATGCGCCCGTTGCCCCCAAGCCGATCAAGATCATCTGCGTGAAGAGCGCCGCCGAAACCGGCAGTCACATGGGCGCGACCAAGGAGTGCCACAGCGAAGCCGAATGGGACATGATCCACCATCAGAGCGAACGCACCATGGACAGGTTTCACACCATCCTGAATTCGCAGTCGCCCGACCCGAAAGCCGGCCGGTAAACGCCGATCCTATCTGACCGGGCAGGTTTTCATCAGCGCGGCGCGCTGCGCCGCCAGGTCGCCGAAGCTGAAGCTGTCCTCGCCAAGGCCATCGCCTTCGAACGTCACCGCCACATGATGCGCGCCGGACAGCGCCTTCTGGATGCGCCCGGCGTCATGCAGCGTCACCACATCGGTCTCATCGTCGCCGAAGGCGTCGCCGCCCAGCGTTACCGGCTTTGCGGAATCGATCGTCAGGGTGAGCCGGGCAGGGCCTTCACCCAGCAGCTTGCGATGCGGTGCGAACATGACGCGAAAGCCGGTTTCGGTATCGCAATAGAGCATCATGCGCGCCTTGCCGGCGTCGGCATCGGCCCAGGCTTCCATCATCACGCGGTCGACGAAACGGTCGGTCTGGTGCACCACGGTCCAGTCCTGATGCGCGGCCTGCGCGGACGCGGTGAGAAGCAAAAGGGCGATCACGGCTTTCATGCCGCGACCATAGCAGCGGACTACTTCCCCGCCAGCTTTTTCAGGACCGGCAACAAAGGACGCTCACCTTTGTCATAGTCCCGCCATGCCGTGCTTTTGGCGATCAGGGCAGGCACGCTGCGCACCGTGAATTTCTTCGGGTCCAGGCCTTTCTTGATCTGGCTCCATTCCAGCGGCATGGACACCGTGGCGCCGTCGCGGGCGCGCGGCGACAGCACCGCCACCGCCGTGGCCATGCGGTCGTTGCGCAGATAGTCAAGGAAGATTTTTCCGGTGCGCTTGGCCTTGGACATGTTGACCAGGTACTTGTCCGGACTGTCCGCCGCCATGCGGGCGCAGATTTCCCGTGCGATGGACTTTGCTTCCTTCCAGCCGATGGTCTTGCCGGCGTCGAAGGGCGTCACCAGGTGCAGGCCCTTGCCGCCGGTCGTTTTGACGAAGGGGATCAGGCCGATGGCTTCAAGACGGTCCTTCAGTTCCTTCGCCGCCGCGATCACATCGTCGAAGCCCAGGTCGGTGGACGGATCCAGATCGAACACAAAGCGTCCCGGCACCTCGGGCTTGCCAGGAGCGCAATTCCACGGATGCAGTTCCAGCCCGCCGGATTGCGCGGCCGCGATCAGCGCCTCGACGCGATCGATCTGAAGGTATGGCTTGCGGTCACCGGAGACCTTGACCTGCGTGAACAGGTTCGACTGTCCCGCGCCGGCATGGCGCTGGAAGAAATGCTGGTCGCCCTTGATGCCGTCCGGGGCGCGCACCAGCGAACAGGGGCGGCCCTCAATGTGCGGCATCATCCAGTTGCCGATCTTCTCATAATAGCGCGCGAGTTCCAGTTTGGTAACCGGCACACCGTCACTGGCGTCCGGCCACAGCGCCTTGTCGGGATGGGAGATGGGAATATTCATCACCACCGACGCGCCTGCCTTGGCCGGCGCCATCCTTGCCTTGACGGCTTTCGGCTCCGCCAGCGCCTTGTTCTTCTTCGGCGTCTCGGCCTGCACTTCATCCGCAGGCTTGTCGGCACGCAGGCCCTTGAAGGCCGCCTGCCGCACCATGCCGTCGCCGGTCCAGCCGGCGAATTCGATTTCCGCCACCAGTTCGGGCTTCAGCCAATGCACGCCGGCCTCGCGGCGCGGCGCGCCCTTGCCGGTAAAAGGCGACTCTTTTGCCGTCATCTCCTTCAGGCGCGGCATCAGGCGTTTCACCTTGTCGGCGGAATAGCCGGTGCCAACCCGCCCGACATGGATCAGGTGATTGCCGCGATGCACGCCCACCAGCAGCGAGCGGAATTTTCCCGCCGTGGTCGACCAGCCGCCGATCACCACCTCATGCCCGGCGCGGCACTTGGCCTTGGTCCAGGTATCGCCACGACCCGACTGGTACGGCGCGTCAGCACGCTTGGAGACGATGCCCTCCAGATGCATGCGGCAGGCCGACAGCAATATGGCGTCGCCCCCGCTGGTGAAATGCTCGACAAAGCGCAGATGGGTGTCGTGCTTTTTCAGCAGCGGCTGCAACCGCGCCTTGCGTTCGATCAGGGGCAGGGCGCGGAGGTCTTCGCCGTCCGCAAACATCAGGTCGAAGGCGAAGAAGATCAGCGGCTCGGTCTTGCCATCCGACAACGCCGCCTGCAGCGCCGCGAAATCCGGGGCGCCATTGTGATCCAGGGCGCATATCTCGCCGTCGATGATGCAGTCTGGCAATCTGGCGGCGACCTTGGCGATGGCCCCGAACTTCGCCGTCCAGTCCAGGCCCTTGCGGGTGAACAATTTCGCCTTGCCGCCTTCTACATGCAGCTGCATGCGATAGCCGTCGAACTTGACCTCATGCACCCAATTGGCGCCGGACGGCGGCTGGTCCACCAGCTTGCACAGCTGTGGCTCGACAAAGTGCGGCAGTTTGGAAAGTTTTTTCGCCTGTTTCACTTTGGCTGGCTTGTCATCGGAGCCGCTGGTATTTTCGCGCACACCTCTTTTATCGCCGACCGGATCGCTGCGCGAGCCCTTGCTTTGCCACACCGCATCCGCCTGGAAGGTCTTGGCCCGCATGAAAGGCTTGGGCTTGGCCCCGCTGCCTTTCTCGATCGCCGCCATGGCGCGCCCTGATGCCACGGAGCTGTCTTTCTCCAGCACCTTTTCGCCGCTGCCATCCTTGGCGAATTCATCGCGATGCTTGATCAGCAGCCAGTTGTTGCGCTTGGATTTGAACTTGTCGTTGCGCATCAGCACCAGCACCCAACTGCCGTGCAGCTTCTCGCCGTCCAGCGAGAATTTCAGGTCGCCCTTTTTCAGCATCTTGTCCGGGTCGCCTTCGGGCTCCCAGAAGCCGCGATCCCACAGCATGACGGTGCCGCCGCCATACTGGCCCTTGGGGATGGTGCCTTCGAAATCGCCATAGTCCAGCGGATGGTCTTCCACCTCCACCGCCAGTCGCTTCTCGGCGGGGTCCAGCGAGGGCCCGCGCGTCACCGCCCAGGACCGGAAGGTGCCGTTCAGCTCCAGCCGGAAGTCGTAATGCAGCCGGGTGGCGGCATGCTTCTGGATGACATAGCGCAGGCGCCTGGATGGCCCTGTTTCGCCCGCCTTGCCGCTGGGCTCGGCGGTCACGGCGAAATCCCGCATGGACTGGTACTTTTCCAGCGCGGCCTTGGCTATCTTGCGGACGGTCTTCTTGACTGTGGCCATGGCAGCGTCTCCCTGGTGGAAACAAAGTTCCCGCGGGGCGTTTCCGTTCCGGATTTCAGGGAAAAACCATCATGGGTGCGAAGAAAAAGACCAAGGCCGTGGCCAAGAAAGCGCCCCGCAAGGCGCCGGCCCGCCGCAAGGCCGCTGCCGTTCAGCACGGCCATCACAGCCCCGCCAATTCCAACGAGCCGCATCTGTCCGCCCGCCCCATGTGGCAGGGCCAGCTGCGCCTGTCGCTGGTTTCCTGTCCGGTGGCGCTGTTCAACGCCACCAGCCGCTCCAGCGATATTTCCTTCCATCTGCTGAACCCGGAGACCAACAACCGCATCCGCATGATCCCCACCGATCCCGACACCGGCCCGGTGGAGCGCGCCGACCTGGTCAAGGGCTATGAGATTTCCAAGAACCATTACGTCATCGTGACGCCGGACGAACTGGATGCGGTGAAGCTGGAAACCACCCGCACCATCGAGATCGAGCGCTTTGTCGATGAGAAGGAGATCGACCGTCTCTACTGGAACGCGCCCTATTACCTGGTGCCCAACGGCAAGGAAGGCGTGGAAGCCTATACCGTGATCCGCGAGGCGCTGGCGGAAACCGGCCGCATCGCGCTGGGCCGGGTGGTGATGCACACCCGCGAGCGCCTGGTCGCGCTGGAGCCCAAGGGCAAGGGCATCATCGTCTATACCCTGCGCATGGCCGACGAGGTGGTGCAGCCCAAGGACGCCTTTGACGATATTCCCGCCGCGCGGCCCAACAAGGAGATGATCGACATCGCCCGCCGCATCATCGAGCAGAAGGAGGGCGCCTTTGAGCCGGCCAAGTTCGAGGACCGCTACGAGACGGCGCTGCGCGAACTGATCCGCCGCAAGGAAAAAGGCGAGAAGCTCGTCACCGCCGAACCGGTGCAGGAAGACAATGTCATCGACCTGATGGCGGCGCTGAAGAACAGCCTCAAGGCGAGCGGCAAGAAGGCGCGCTAAACACCCAGTCTGGAATGTTTCCAGCGTTCGTTTTCTGTCGCAGTTTGTCGCGAATGCTGCCACTGTTTCCCAGAACAAGCGTCATGCCGGGGGGACATTGGCAGCCGCAGGGGAAGCATTCGGATTCAGCACGGCGCCTGTCCTGCAAGGGGCGGCGGTGTCATGGCACGGCCTGTTCTCGCAGGCCGAGCTGGACGCGCTGGCGCGCCATTGCGACGCGCTGGTGCTGGAGCAGGCCGGCCTGTCGGGCACCGAGCAGAACCGCATCCGCCAGACCAGGGTCGCCTGGGTGATGCGCGACGCCGCCACCGAGGCCTTCTATCGCCGCATGGAAGAGGTCGTGCTGGCACTGAATGCGCGCTACTTCCGCTTCGACCTCTCCCGCCTCGTGACCTTCCAATATGCCGTCTATGACGGCGGCGGGTATTTCGACTGGCACAAGGATTATGGCCGCGCCGCTGGCGAGCCGGGGCAGGAGCCGCGCAAGCTGACCCTGTCGCTGCAACTGTCCCACGGCAGCGACTATGACGGCTGCGACCTGGAAGTGCGCGGCGGCAACGAGATCGACCGCGCCCCGCGCGAACGCGGCGCCCTGGTCGCCTTTCCCGCCAATGTGCTGCACCGGGTGACGCCCCTGACAGGCGGGGTCCGCAAGTCGCTGGTGATCTGGGCCGCGGGGCCGGAATTCCGCTGACCGGCCCCGGCAGACGGCCTTGAATTTACAGATTTATTTGCCGCATTAAGCCTGTTTTACGCAGTGCTTGAAGGTTGTTGCCTTGCATTTTACTGTTCTGTCCGTGCCGTGCATTTTCGCGGTCAAATGGGCGGGGATTTTTCATCATGGCTGACATCACACAACAGGATTCCGACGGCACGATCTTCATCGGCGCCGGCGTTCAGTTCAAAGGCGACATGATCGTGCCGGGCTGCGCCTCGGTCGACGGCAAGTTCGAGGGCGTTCTCAAGGCCAAGAGCCTGATCGTGGGCCAGTCGGGCCATGTCTCCGGCGAGATCAGCGTGGAGACCGCCGAAGTGCGCGGCACGGTCGGCGACCAGCTGACCGTCCAGTCCAAGCTGGTGGTGCGCTCCAGCGGCAGCATCTCCGGCTCGGTGAGCTATTCCAAGATCATGGTCGAGGAAGGCGGCGAATTGTCCGGCACCATCAAGAAAATTGCTGCCGCCGACGATGCCGCCATGCCCGAAGGCCAGGCCAAGGTTGTCCCCATGCAGCGCAGCGCCGAATAACGCTGGTTCCAGGGCCCGGCTCTTTGGACCGCAACAGGTGCCGATACCGTGATGTATGACTGTTCGCGCGTCGTGGTGCCGCAACATGAGGACGATGTTGCGCTGTTCGACTGGGAGAATTTCCCGCCCAGCAAGTTCCAGGGCGCCAAGAGTTCTTTCACCATCATCGATGAATGTACCGGCATCGACGGCAAGCTGATCGCGCGCAATGCCTTCATTCACGGCCAGGTCCAGGGCCTGGTATTCGCCGAACATGTCACGGTCGAAAAGACCGGCCTGGTCACCGGCGTGATCTTCTGCCGGACCCTGACCATTTTCGGCAAGGTGCAGGCCAATATCGTCTGCGACAGCATCCTGGTGCGCGATGGCGGCAAGCTGTCCTCGTTCCTGAAATACCGCGCCCTCAGGATCGAGCAGGGCGGACAGGTGGCCGGCAAGTTCGAACGCCGCTGCGTCATCGACCAGCAAGGCCGCCCGCAGAACCAGACCGAAGCGCCCTCGCTCGATTTCCTGCGCAGCACACAGCGCAATTCCGCCCCGCCAGGACGCTAGCGTCCCGATCGAATGATTTTAAAATAGGTGCCGAACGGCGACGTGTATTCGCCGGGTTTGCGGTATGTCTGTTTTGAAACGGCCTCTAGGGTGGGAAAGTTGGCGCAGGGCATGAGCCGCGACATGCTGATGGGCGTCGGCAGCGGGCTTCTCGCCGGCGCGCTGTGGGGATTTGTCTTCATCGCGCCCGGCCTGACGGCCGATTTCACCGCGGCCCAGATCTCCGCCGCGCGCTATCTGGCCTATGGCCTCATCGCCGTCCCGCTGCTGGCGCCCCGCTGGCGCGCGCTGTCGCGCAAGTTGACCCGCGCCGACTGGCTGGCGCTGGTCTGGCTGGGGCTGACGGGCAACATCGTCTACTACGTCTTCCTCTCCACCGCCGTGCAGCTGGCAGGGCCCGCGCCGACCTCGCTGATCGTGGGCTTGCTGCCGGTGGTAATCACCCTGATCGGGGCGCGTGAAAAGGGCGCCATCCCGCTGCGCGCGCTGGCGCCGTCGCTGGCATTGGCGGTGGCCGGGGTGGCACTGATTTCGTTCACCTCGCTGGCGCAGGGCGGGGCGCATGGCAGCTGGCAGCGCCAGGCGCTGGGTCTGTTATGCGCCGGCGGCGCGCTGGCCTGCTGGGCGGCCTATGCCGTGGGCAATGCCCGCGCCATCGCCCGGGTGCCCGATATCTCCTCGCAGGACTGGTCATTGCTGCTGGGCGTGGCGACGGCGGCGCAGTGCGTGGTGCTGGCGGTGCCCGCCTTCGCGCTGTCGCCGGTACCGCAGAGCCACGAAGCCTGGCTGCGCTTTTCCGCCGTCAGCATCGCCATCGCCATCGGCGCCAGCGTGATCGGCAATGCGCTGTGGAACAGCGCCAGCCGCCGCCTGCCGCTGACAATGATGGGGCAGCTGGTGGTGTTCGAGACCCTGTTCGCGCTGCTCTACAGCTTCGGCTGGGAGCGTCGCTGGCCGACCCTGCTGGAAGTCACCGCCATCACGGCGCTGCTGGCCGGCGTATGGTGGTGCGCCGCGACCCACCGCATCGAGCGACCCGCCCACGACTGAACCGTCAGCCAAAATGCGCGTTATCCTGGTTCAGATGGAGGCTGCGCATGTCCGAACCCGGTGGAAGCATCAAGAACCCCGACCACGAAGCCGAGAACCCGGCGCCGATGCCGCAAGGGACGATCCGCCAGGACAAGCCCTCCGCGGTGAAAGGTCCGGAAAAACCGACCGATATCGCCGGCCAGCAGGGCGGGACGCACGGCGGCGGCCGCGGCTGATCCCAGCTTGTAATGGCGCGTAAACTCAAGACATACCTGACCCAGAGCGGCTTTTATGACCTTGCGGTCGCCGCGCCGTCGATGCAGGCGGCGCTGGAGGCTTGGGGGTTCACCCACAACGTCTTCCATCAAGGCTTCGCGGCCGAGACCGACGATCCCGATATCGTTGCTGCCGCACTGGCGGCGCCCGGCATCGTGCTGAAACGGGCCGTGGGCACCAGCGATCCATTTCAGGAACATGCGGCACCGCCGAAGAGCTTGCCCGCTGCGGCCGGATCACCAAAACCAGCCTCAAGGCCAAAGAAGGTGCCGCCACCCAGGTCGGCACGCGAATCTTCGCGGGCTGCGATTCTATCGTTTGAAAAGGCGAAGGCCGCGCGTGAGGAAAAACAGGCGCGCGAACGCGAAGCCCTGGAGCGCCGCCAGGCGTCGCGTGACCGTGCCGTCGCCACCGCTGAAGCCGAACTGGAAAAGGCCCAGAAAGCGCACGCGAAAAGACTCGCTGCACTGGAAGCCGAACGACAGAAGATCGATCAGCGACGGGAAGCGGAGGACGATGCCTGGACCAAAATGCGCGAAAAGCTGGAACGCGCGATCCGGGACGCGGAGCGCTGAATGGGCGCTGGAAAATTGGCTCCCCGGGCAAGATTCGAACTTGCGGCCAACCGGTTAACAGCCGATTGCTCTACCACTGAGCTACCGAGGAACACAGGACGGGCGTCTTAGCGCGTCCGGAGGCCCAAACCAAGCGGGAAATTTCCCCGCTTAACCGCCGATTTCGGCTCCCCATAAAGAAAAATGAGGCCGGGAGTGATCCCGGCCCCAAGGCGTTGGGTAATGGTGGGGTGTCTTCAAGGAAGACGAGGGGAGGATGCACAGGTGGCGGTTAACAAGCCCTTAACCGTGACCTCGAATTCCCCAAATAGTTCCCCACAGGAAATTTCGGCGGATTATTTCGGCATCGGGATGGAGATCGCCTTGCCGGTGCCGCGCTCGGCGATCCAGATAACGTCGCCGGCGGGTTCGGCCGCGGTGGGCGTCACCAGCCCGTCCTTCAGCACCGTGACATGGGCGGTGTCGCCAGCGATGGTCAGGCTGTCGATCTTGCCCGCGCCATTCTCGGCCACCAGCAGCTTGCCGCCCGCGGCGCGCATGCCGTCCGGGCCCTTGACCGGGGCATCCATCCAGATGTCCACCGGCGTCTTGGGCTTGCCGTCCGCGCCGACATCCACGCGCCACAGCTTGTTGAAGAACACGCTGTTCACATAGAGCGTGCCGTTCAGGAAGGTGATGCCGTCGATGCCGGTCAGGTTGCGGTGCTCCAGATACAGCTCCGCCGCGCTGGCGCCCGGCGCCAGGCGATAGATGCGGGCATTGCCGGTGTCGGCGATGTAGAGCGCCTTGTCCGGACCGACGGTGAAATCGTTGCAGGTGGTGTTGTCGCCCGGCAGGTTCCAGCGCAGCTTTTCCTTGCCGGTCCTGATGTCAAAGCCGCGCAGGGCGGTGTGGCGCTGGACCGGCGTGACGCCCGCGACCGGCGTCAGCTGGCAGGTCCACAGGGTGTTGCCGTCGGCCAGCTGGCCGAAGAAGAAGGTGCCCGGGCCTTCGGCGCTGGCGTCGATGAACTTCTCCGCCGTGGTGGAGCCTTTCTTGACCTTGTAGACGAAGGGCGTGGAGGCGCTGCCCACGATCAGGTCGCCGTTCGGCGCGATGGTCAGGCTTTCGGGCTGGGACTTGGCGTCCCCGATCAGGACTTCGGCGGACAGCGCGGCCGTGGTGGACAGCGCGAGCAGGGCGCAGGCGGCACCCACGGACATCTTGAACGTGCGGATCATGGAAATCTCCCCGTTGGTTATTTGGCCAGCTTTATAGCCAATTGCGGAGGTTGTGTGAAATTCCGGCAGGCTTGTGCGGGTTTCCTAAAATTCGAACCATCCCGTTGAACAAGCCACAGTTTTTCCCTGTCAGGATCGCCTTGGGCTTGGGGACATACGATGCCGTTGCTGGGATTGATCAGGGCAAAAGACACGCATGTGGACCGGCGCGCTTCGCCGCGCCGGCGCGTGAACTGGGGCAGCTTCATAGCGCTGCTGGACGGCAGCCACTGGATCAAATGCCAGACCCGCGACATCTCCGCGGGCGGGGCGCGTGTGGCGCTGGACGAGCCGCGCGGCCTGCCGCCCGCCGTCTGGTTCCTGGATATGCGAAACCGGCTGGCCTATGAGGGCCGCATCGCCTGGCAGCGTTCGCCCGAGATCGGGCTGGAATTCCTCAAGGTCCACCGCTTCGCCGACGCGCCCTCGGACGCCTTGCGCCGGGTGATCGAGACCGTCAGCCAGTAGGGGAGTGATCAGTTGGGGACTTGGTGTGCCGCGGCTCGCCAACGCGCCAGGGACAGCCTGCAAGCCTCGGGCTTGGAGGCCTGGCACCCACCATCGCGTTCCACGTCGCCCAGGTAAGCGCCCTTGTTGCCGGTGTGCCTGACGGTCTTGAAATGGAAGTCCGGGCCCAGGTCCAAAAGCACCGGCCCCGCAGCGCTGTTCATGGCAATCGTCGCGGCCTGTCCGCTGCGGATGCTGACCAGGTTGCTGCCGCCGGAATAGTTGGTGAAGACAAGGTTCGGGCCGGCGCTGTACTTGCCGGGCGAGGAAAACTCACCGATCCAGATGCCGTTGCTGCCGGCGGCCGCGCCGTCCTTGCCGCTGGCGCCGCTGGGATAGACGGTGAGCACGTCCGCTACAATCTTCTCGATGGCGACCTTCTGGGTGTGGTCCCCGATCTGCGCAAGATAGACCTTGGAAGCATCATTGGAATTCGGTCCGGAAACCGCATGGATGGTGCCGCCGATCAGGCTCTCCATGCGGTACTTGTCGCCGTTCTGCGGATTCAGCACAAAATCGTTGCCGTTGCTCCCGGCAATATCCACCAGGTCGAATGTCACGCGTGACGTGTTGCTGATATTCACGCCGCCATAGGGATGGGAATAGTCCCGCTTGGCCGCCGGATCCTGTATGGACGTGATCTGGTCGATATTTTCAGTGCCGGCCCAGGTCTCCAGGTCATAGTTGAAGAAACCGGAATTCTCGATCCGGCTGCCCGCCATGGTGACCGTGGCCTTGGGATCCCCGCTCTGAATGAAGAGGCCCGATTGCGCCGCGAAGCGGGCCCGCAATCCCCGATCGTCGAGATGACCATGCACATTCTGCTGCCATACGCCGAAGGGACGTCCGCTCTGCGGGTCAGCCGGCGCAGCGACAAGGTGCCAGAAATCCCCGCAATGCTCGAAAAGACCGGCCACGCGCTCGTCCATATTGTCGGTGCTGAAATAACAGGCGCCCTTGGTGCCGGTGACGGTGATGCCCGGTCCGATTGTCATGCCCCGGATGGAAGCGCTCGCCAGCGCCTTCATGTTGTACTGGTCCTTGCCGTAGCTGGCATATTGTCCGTCGAACGTGATCGTGCCGTCCAGGTGGAAATTCTGCGCCATGAAGGCAATCTGGTTGCCGCTGTCCGATGCCGCGCCACTTTCGCCCAGGGCGATATAGGCGCCGCTGCCCGTCCAGGAAGTGTTGCGCACCGTCACGGTACGGACGGTGTTGAAGATGTCGCCTGGCGTGGCGAGCATGATGCGGGCCTTGCCGAAATCGACCGCGACCGGTTTCTGCGCCATGGCGTTGAAGGCATTCCAGTCGTCGGTACCGAAATCCACACGCAGGCCCGTGCCGTTGGCCGCCGGCGCCATCGCCAGGATCGCCGTGCAGGATGACGCGGCGGCGATGAATGTGGGGAAACTGGCGCGTCCATGGCTGCCCGGGGCGCCCACCTCAAACAGCACCACAGCCTTTTTGACGTCGGCCGCGATAAAGCAATGGCTTTGACTTTTCAGGCGGTTGCCGTCGACCGCGCCATCGCTGAGTGTAAGTTCGTCAGCGGCAAGTCCGGCGGCGGCAGGGGTAAGCGGCGCGGCGGCGCAACCATCAGCGCATGCCAGAAACAGGACAGCGGACGCCAGGAAGAGGCAGCGGACATTTTCCAACAGAATGCCTTTCGACCGGAGCGGTCTGCCCCAGTCAAACGGCAAAGGCAAAACCGCATTTTGTGATTTTCTAAGCCCTTGAAATGTATGGAGGCCTCGCCCGGAATCGAACCGGGGTGCAAGGATTTGCAATCCTCTGCGTAACCACTCCGCCACGAGGCCTCATGAAAGCGACCGGATGAACGGGTCTTTGCGGGTGGGCGGCGGCTATAGCAGCCGGGGCCCGGCCCGACAACCCGGATCAGGACATGACAAAGGCATTGAGCTTGTTGCCGTCCAGGTCGCGGAAATAGGCGGCATAGAAGCCTTCCCACCGTTGGCCGGGCGGGCCTTCGCAGGTGCCGCCCAGCGACAGGGCCAGGGCATGGATGCGGTCCACCTGGGCCGTGTCCCTGGCTTCCAGCGCCACCATCACGCCATTGCCCACCGTGGCCGGCTGGCCGTCAAAGGGGACGGTCAGGCCGATTCCGGCCGCACCGCCGGGAATGCCCCAGGTGACGAATTTGTCGTCGCCCCCCATGCGGGATACGCCCATTTCCGCGGCGATGGCGTCATAGAAGGCCGCGCCTTTGACCAGATTCTTGGTGCCCAGGGTCACATAGCCGATCATTTTTGCCTCCGAAAAACCCGATGCTCCAGCGGGCCGGGGAGGGCGTCAAGCGTCCTTTCGGCGCGTTGTGACGAGGCGGCGGGGAGCCTATAACCCCCCAACGCTTCCGCGACTCTTTCAAAGGCTTTCCGATGTCCGAATCCGCGCGCTTCAACATGATCGAGACCCAGATCCGTCCCGCCAATGTCACCGATCCGCGCATCTTCGCCGCCCTGGACGCCGTGGCGCGCGAGAAGTTCGTGCCCCGCGCCGCCCAGGCCCTGGCCTATGCCGATGTGCCGGTGGCCGTGGCCCAGGGCCGCTACCTGCTGGACCCGCGCAGCTTCGCCAAGCTGCTGCAGCTGGCGCAGGTGACGGCCACCGACCGCGTGCTCGATGTCGGCTGCGCCACCGGCTATTCCTCCGCCGTGCTGGGACGCCTGGCCGCCGAGGTGATTGCGCTGGAGCAGGATGCCGATTTGGTGCGTGTTGCCAGCGACTTGCTGGCGACTGTTGTGGGCAGGGTTGAACTGGTCCAGGGCGGGCTGATCGAAGGCGTGAAGAACCATGCCCCCTATGACGTGATCTTCATCAACGGTGCGATCGAGGCGGTGCCTGACATCCTGCTGGGCCAGTTGGCCGAAGGCGGCCGCCTGGTCACCGTGATCAAGGACGGCCAGAGCCGCGCCTGGCTGTTCCTGAAAGAGAATGGCCAGATCGGCAAGCGCCCCGATTTCGACGCCGATGTGCCGCTGCTGGCCGGGTTCCGCAAAGCCATGGGCTTTGTTTTCTAGCGCCGTTCTGTCCGAATTTTTGATGCCGCAGCGTTAACTCTATCTTTGCCATCCGCCCCCCACTGTCATACCGTTCAATCTAGCCCGCCCATTGTGGCGGAGCCGTGGAGCTGCCGATGTCGAATCCCCAGCATGAGCCCACCATGGAGGAAATCCTTGCCTCCATCCGCAAGATCATCTCGGAAGACGCGCCTGAAGGCGCGCCCGCGGAGGCCCCGGCCGCGCCGCCGGTGCATGACGATGTGCTGGAACTGACCCAGGAATTCACGCCCGAACCGCCCGCGGCGATACCGGCGCCCGCACCGGTGCCGACTCCCGCCCCGGTCATGGCTCCTGCGGCCGAAGACCTGGTGTTCGAGACCGTGGCGCCCGCGGCGCCGTCGGCCCATTCCGATATCTTCTCCGACCATACCCGCAAGGCGATGGAAGACGCTTTTGATTCCATTCCCGAAGAGCCGGAGCCCGCGCCGGCCCCGGTGCGCGCCGCCGCCGCGGCCTTCGCGCCAGTGGACGGCTCCAGCGTCGAAACCGTGTTCGAGCGCGCCGTGCGCGAAAGCTTCGAGCCGGTCATGCGGGGCTATCTCTCCGACAATTCCGCTTCCGTGATCGAGGGCATGAAGCCCCTGATCCGCGAATGGATGGACGCGCATTTCCCGGCTTTGCTGGAAGGCGCCGTCCGCGCCGAAGTCGAGCGGGTTGTGAAGTCCCGGGCCGCCAAGCGCTAGGCTTGTCATCCCCGCGAAAGCGGGGATCCGGGGCCACCGGACTTGACGTTCCGGCAAATAATCCGCAATTCCCCACCCGGATTTGCCGGATTTACCATGCTCGACAAGACATTCAACCCCGCCGACGTTGAGAAGCGCATCGCCGCCCAATGGGAGGAATCCGGTGCGTTCAAGGCGGGCAACCGCCCCGAGGCCGAGCCCTTTTCCATCGTCATCCCGCCGCCCAATGTCACCGGGCGGCTGCATATCGGCCACGCCCTCAACAACACACTGCAGGACATCCTGGCGCGCTTCGAGCGCATGCGCGGCAAGGACGTGCTGTGGCAGCCCGGCACCGACCATGCCGGCATCGCCACCCAGCTGATCGTCGAGCGCCAGCTGGCCGAGAAGCAGATGACGCGCCTCGGTCTGGGCCGCGAGAAATTCCTGGAAGAAGTCTGGAAGTGGAAAGCCGAATCCGGCGGCGCCATTGTCGAGCAGCAGCACCGGCTGGGCGCCTCCGCCGACTGGAGCCGCGAACGCTTCACCATGGACGAGGGGCTGTCCAAGGCGGTCACGAAAGTGTTCGTCGAGCTCTACAAGCAGGGCCTGATCTACAAGGACAAGCGCCTGGTCAACTGGGACCCGCGTTTGCAGACGGCGGTGTCGGATCTCGAAGTCGAGAGCATCGAGGTCAAGGGACATCTCTGGTACATCAAATATCCCATCGAGGACAGCGACCAGTTCATCACTGTCGCCACCACCCGCCCCGAAACCATGCTGGGCGACACCGCCGTGGCGGTGCATCCCGATGACGAGCGCTACAAGTCGCTGGTGGGCAAGCAGGCGGTGCTGCCGCTGACCGGGCGACTGATCCCCATCATCGCCGACGAATATTCCGATCCGGAAAAAGGCACCGGCGCCGTCAAGATCACCCCCGGCCACGACTTCAATGACTTTGAAGTCGGCAAGCGCCACAAGCTGCCGTTGATCAATCTGATCAACCGCGACGGCACCCTGAACGACGACGTGCCCGCGCCCTATCGTGGCCTGAGCCGCGAAGCCGCGCGCAGGAAGATCGTCGCCGACCTGGAAGCGATGGAGCTGGTCGAGAAGATCGAGCCCATCACCCATGCCGTGCCGCATGACGAAAAGACCAAAACGGTGGTGCTGGAGCCCTATCTCACCGAGCAATGGTACCTGAATGTCGAACCGCTGGCCGCCAAGGCGATCGCAGCGGTGGAGACAGGCGAAACCAAATTCGTCCCCGACAACTGGGCCAATGTCTATTTCAGCTGGCTGAAGAACATCCGCCCCTGGTGCATAAGCCGCCAGTTGTGGTGGGGCCATCAGATTCCGGTCTGGTACGGACCTGAAGGCGAGATTTTCGTCGCGGAAACCGAAGCCGAAGCGCAAGCGCAGGCTGGAGGCAAGGCAATCACCCGCGATGCCGACGTGCTCGACACCTGGTTCTCCTCCGCGCTGTGGCCGTTCTCGACCATGGGCTGGCCGGAAGACACCATCGAGCTGAAGCGTTTCTATCCCACCAGTGTGCTGGTGACGGGATTCGACATCATCTTCTTCTGGGTTGCCCGCATGATGATGATGGGCATTCATTTCCTGGGCGAAGTGCCGTTCAAGACCGTGGTGATCCACAACCGCGTGCTGGACGAAGCCGGCGCCAAGATGTCCAAGACCAAGGGCAATGTGGTCGATCCCATCACCCTGATCGACGAATTCGGCGCTGACGCGCTGCGCTTCACCCTGGCGCTGGCCGCCGGGCAAAGCCGCGACATGCGCATCGGCCCTACGCGCGTGGAAACCAACCGCAACTTCGCCACCAAGCTGTGGAACACCTCGCGCTTCTGCGAGATGAATGGCTGCGTCACCGTGCCGGGCTTCGATCCCGCCAGCGTCACCCAGACCGTCAACCAGTGGATCGTGGCCGAAACCGCCCGCGCCATCGCCGACGTCACGGCCTCCATCGAGGCGCTGCGCTTCAATGATGCGGCCGGCAATGCCTATCACTTCGTCTATGACATCTTCTGCGACTGGTACATCGAGATCACCAAGCCGATCATCCAGGGCACGGACGAGGGTGTGAAGGCCGAGACCCGCGCTACCACCGCCTGGGCCCGCGACCAGATCCTCAAGCTGCTGCATCCCTTCATGCCCTTCATCACCGAAGAGCTGTGGGCCGCCACCGCGCCGCGCGACACCATGCTGGTTGTGGCGGCATGGCCGACGCTGAAACTGGATGCGCAGGCCGCCAGCGCCGAAATGAACTGGGTGATCGATCTCATCAAGGGTGTGCGCTCGGTCCGCGCCGAAATGAATGTGCCGGCAGGTGCGAAAATCCCGCTGCTGCTGACCGGTGCTGACGCCACCGCAGCCGAACGCCTGGCGCGCAACAAGGATGTGGTCCTCACCCTGGCGCGTCTGACAAGCGCCGACATCGCCGACGCGATTCCCAAAGGCTCGGCCCAGTTCGTTCTGGGCGACGCCGTGGCGGCACTGCCGCTGGGCGACGTCATCGACTTCGCCAAGGAGCGCGCCCGCCTGGAGAAGGACCTGAAAAAGGCCCAGGACGAAATCGCCCGCTTCGACGCCAAGCTGGGCAATGAGCAGTTCGTCTTCAAGGCCCCGGAAGAGGTACTCACCGAACAGCGCGAAAAGCGCGCCGAGGCCCAGGCCCTGTCGGTTCGGCTGTCGGAAGCCATTGCACGTCTTCAGTAATTGCCATCCCCGCGAAAGCAAGAATGACAAGAAAGGGTGCGGCAATACCTCCTTGGCCGCGACCTTGCGGCTGGGCCGAGCCGTGCCTAATTCTTCGAAAAGCGTCTGACGGAGCCCGCCATGCCCACCTTGTTCGATCCTTTGAAGCTGGGCGCGCTGTCGCTGCCCAACCGCATCATCATGGCCCCGCTCACCCGCAGCCGCGCCACACCGGATACCCGCGTCCCCACCGATCTGGCGCTGGACTATTACGTCCAGCGCGCCTCGGCGGGACTGATCATCACCGAGGCCACCATCGTCACGCCGCGCGGCGCCGGCTATGCCGCCACGCCCGGCATCTGGTCCGATGAACAGACAGCAGGCTGGAAGAAAATTGTCGATGCGGTGCATGCCGCCGGCGGCCGCATCGTGCTGCAGCTCTGGCATGTCGGGCGTGTTTCCGATCCTTTGTTCCTGAACGGCGAACTCCCCGAAGCCCCCAGCGCCGTGCAGCCCAAGGGCACCGTCTCGCTGGTGCGCCCGCAAAAGGACTATGTGACCCCGCGCGCGCTGGAGCTGTCCGAAATTCCCCGCATCATTGCCGAATTCAAGAAGGGCGCCGAGAACGCCAAGGCCGCCGGTTTCGACGGCGTGCACATTCACGGCGCCAATGGCTATCTGCTGGACCAGTTCCTGCAGGATTCCACCAACACCCGCACCGATGCGTATGGCGGCTCCATCGAAAACCGCGCCCGCCTGATGCTGGAAGTCACCGATGCGGTGATTGATGTGTGGGGCGCTGACCGCGTCGGCATGCATCTGGCGCCGCGCATGGATGCGCATGACATGGGCGACAGCGACCGGCTGGGCACCTTCACCTATGTGGCGCGCGAACTGGGCAAGCGCGGCCTGGGCTGGATCGCGGCGCGCGAGGCGGTGATGGACGAGAGCACCCAGCTGGTCGACAGCGCCGGCAACCCGCGTTTCTCGCCGCACAAGACCAGCATCGGTCCGAAGCTGAAGGCGGTGTTCGGCGGGGCCTATATCGTCAATGAAGGCTTCGACAAGGCGAGCGCCGAAAAGGCCTTGGCGGACGGCGTGGCCGACGCCGTCGCGTTCGGCAAGCTCTACATTGCCAATCCCGACCTGGTGGAGCGATTCGCCAGCGGCGCACCGCTGAATGCCTGGAATACCGCCACTTTCTACAGCGGCGGCGCGGAAGGCTATGTCGACTATCCCGCCATGACCTGATCCTGCCGTCGCCTGGAAGGGAACTTTCGGGACATCGGTACGTTCCTGTCCTTGTGAGGGATACGCGGCGCTGCCGCAGCCTGAAAACAGGAGATTTGTTCATGAAAAACTTTGCCATGATTGCCGCCGCCGCCGTGTTCGCACTGGGCGCGGGTACCGTCTCGGCTTCCGCAGCGTGCAACAATGACACCGGCACAGAAACGGCCCTGGGTGCCGGTTCGGGCGCGCTGGTCGGCGGTCTTGCCTCGCATTCGATCGTCGGCGCCGTGGTCGGCGGTGTCGCCGGCGGCGTGATCGGCAATTCGATCGGTAACAGCAACAACCGCGATGACTGCCGCCGCGCCGGCTATAGCCGCGATCGCCGCGACCGCGCCTATCGCGATCATGACCGCGATTCCTACTACATCGACCGCGATGGTCGTCGTCACTATTACTATCGCTAAGTCGCGAACAGCCTGAGACCAAGAAGCCCCGGACTTTCGTCCGGGGCTTTTTTCATTCAGCGCGGAAACTTGTCGCCCGATCCGTCCATTTGCAGCCAGGAGCCGGAAACGGGATTGTCGCCCTTGGGGCTGCCCTCCACGCGGCGCGAGACGATAAAGCCTTTGGCCGGCTTGGGCCCGCTGGTGTCGGTGAAGTCGGTGGTGGCGGTGCGCCGGTCGCTCGAAATGCTGGTGTTGATGGTTGTCACCACCTTGCCGCCCTTCATCCGGATCTCGGTGGCGCCGCTGCCGGTGAGCCGCACGGCAACGGCGTCGAAATTGGCGCCCTTGACCGGATAGGCGCCGCCATCGGCTTTCACCGTAAAGGCGGGCGTGCAGGTCTTGCAGGCATAGATGCCCTTGTTGATGATGAATGTCTCGGTTTTTCCGGCTGCGCAAACAGGTGCAGTCAGTGCCGCAAGGTACGCGGCGGCAAGCAGCAATTTCATGAAACGCCTCCCTTTGAGTTTGGGGTCTTGTCGCCCCATGTCAGGCTAGCACGTAACAGTAGGGCGGGAAGGGGTGACGGACTGTCAACCGGATGGAAAAACCCGCCCGGTCCGGCTAACCTCGGCCATCCAATCGGGAGGGACAACATGCTCGCAAAGACCTTTGCGCTGATTGCGGCGCTGGCGCCCACGGCGGCGGCGGCGCATTGCTGCTGCGAACATCGCCATCACCACGAAGCCCGGGCCGACTGGGGCTATCACCGCACTGGGCGCGCCGAAAGCTGGGACGGCGCATGGTTTGAACCGACGGCCGGACGGCCCTGCAACAATTATCCCCGCTCCGCGCTGCACGCCCAAGCCTCGGGCGTGACCGTGATCAGGATGCGGCTGGACGAGGATGGTTTTGTCGAAGCCAGCCGGGTCAGCGAGAGCAGCGGCCGTGCCGATCTCGACCGTGCCGCGCGGGCCTGTGTCGCGGGCTGGCAGCTGGGCGGCGGCAGCGAATGGCGCGTGGCGCGCATTGTGTGGCGATATCACTGGGTGTCGTATTACGGCTGATTGCGAACACGCGAAGCAGAAACAAAAAGCCCGGCATTGCTGCCGGGCTTTTAGCATTCTGGAATGACTGCTTACTTTTTCAAATCGTACCGGTCCGCATCCATCACCTTGGTCCAGGCCGCCACGAAATCCGACACGAACTTCTCCTTCGCGTCGGACTGGGCATAGACCTCAGCCAAAGCGCGCAACTGGGAATGCGAGCCGAAGATCAGGTCGACGCGAGTGGCGGTGTACTTCTTTGCTCTTGTCGCGCGATCAAGGCCGTCAAAGCTGTTCTCGCCGGTGGCGGTCCACACCGTGTCCATGCTGAGCAGGTTGACGAAGAAGTCGTTGGTCAGCGCGCCGATCCTGCCGGTGAAGACACCGGCCTCGCCGGCACCGGCGCCCAGCACCCGCAGCCCGCCCACCAGCACCGTCATTTCCGGCGCTGTCAGGGTGAGAAGCTGCGCCCGGTCCACCAGCGCTTCTTCCGGCGCCATGAATTGCGGTCCCGCCTTGCGATAGTTGCGGAAACCATCCGACAGGGGCTCCAGCGGTTCAAAGGAATGCGCGTCGGTCTGGTCTGCCGCGGCGTCGCCGCGGCCGGTGATGACGGGCACGGTCACCGTGACGCCGGCATCCCTGGCCGCCTTTTCGACCGCCGCCGCCCCGCCGATCACGATGGCGTCGGCCAGGGAGGCGCTGCCGCGAAGGCTGTCCAGCTTCGCCAGTACCCTGGAAAGCTGGGCCGGCTGGTTCACCTCCCAGTCCTTCTGCGGCGCCAGGCGGAGGCGCGCGCCATTGGCGCCGCCGCGCTTGTCGGAGCCGCGATAGGTCGAGGCCGAGGCCCAGGCGGTAGACACCAGTTCCGGCACCGTCAGCCCGCTGGCGAGGATATTCTCTTTCAGCGCCTTCACATCCGCATCGCCCAGCGTCGCGCCGGCCGGAACGGGATCCTGCCAGATCAACGTTTCCTGCGGCACCAGCTTGCCCAGGTAACGCTGGATCGGGCCCATGTCGCGATGGGTGAGCTTGAACCAGGCGCGGGCAAAAGCTTGCGCGAACTGGTCGGGATGCTCGTGGAAGCGACGCGAGATTTTCTCGTAAGCCGGGTCGAAGCGCAGCGCCAGGTCGGACGTCAGCATGGTCGGCAGCTTCTTCTTCGACGGATCATGCGCGTCGGGAATGTCGGCTGGCGCGCCCTTGGCCTGCCACTGCTTGGCGCCGCCCGGGCTCTTGGTCAGTTCCCATTCGAACTTGAACAGGTTTTCAAAGAAGTGGTTGCTCCACTTTGTCGGCGTCTGCGACCAGGTTACTTCCAGTCCGCTGGTGATGGCGTCGGCGCCATGACCGGCGCCGTGGCGGCTGCGCCAGCCCAGGCCCTGGTCCTCGATCACCGCGCCTTCCGGCTCCGCATCCACGAAGGAGGGATCGCCGGCGCCATGGGTCTTGCCAAAGGTATGACCGCCCGCGATCAGCGCCACGGTCTCTTCGTCATCCATCGCCATGCGGGCAAAGGTGTCGCGGATGTCGCGCGCCGAGGCGAGGGGATCGGGATCGCCGCCGGGGCCTTCCGGATTGACATAAATCAGGCCCATCTGCACCGCGCCCAGCGGACCGGAAAGCTGCCGCTCGCCCGAATAACGCTCATCGCCCAGCCAGGTGCCTTCCGGCCCCCAATACAATTCTTCCGGCTCCCACTGGTCGGCGCGGCCGCCGGCAAATCCAAACGTTTTGAAGCCCATCGACTCCAGCGCGACATTGCCCACCAGCACATACAGGTCGGCCCAGCTGATCTTGCTGCCGTACTTCTGCTTGACCGGCCACAGCAGGCGACGCGCCTTGTCGAGATTGGCATTGTCCGGCCAGCTGTTGAGCGGTGCGAAGCGCTGCTGGCCGCCGCCGGCGCCGCCGCGTCCGTCCGCAACGCGATAGGTGCCGGCGCTGTGCCAGGCGAGCCGGATGAACAGGCCGCCATAGTGACCGAAGTCCGCCGGCCACCAGGGCTGGCTGTCGGTCATCAGCGTGTGCAGGTCGGCGATCAGGGCATCGAGGTCGAGCGTCTTGAAGGCCTGCGCATAGTTGAAATCCCTGCCCATCGGATTGGCGCGGGGCGAATGCTGGTCGAGGCTTTTCAGGTCAAGCTGCTGCGGCCACCAGTCCCGGTTGGCATGGCCGCGCGGCCCGTGCATCACGGGGCATCCGCCAGTCTTGGTCTCTTCGGTCATGGGCGTCTCCTGGGTTCAATTTAGAATAATTCTAAACAGAGCTGGTCTGCCCGTCAACAGGATGGAAGCTGCGTGTGAAGCCGCTATGTCAAAAAGCGCCTTGCCGGTCCGCAGCGTCACGGCAATAGTCCGCCGCGTTTCGCCGTCACAGGGTAATTTTATGTCAAACACGTTCGACAAGTCCAAGCTGCCCAGCCGCCATGTCACCGAAGGTCCGGAGCGGGCGCCGCACCGTTCCTACTATTACGCCATGGGCCTGACCGAGGTGGAGATTCACCAGCCCTTCGTGGGCGTGGCCAGCTGCTGGAACGAAGCCGCGCCTTGCAACATCGCCCTGATGCGCCAGGCCCAGTCCACCAAGCGGGGCGTCAAGGCCTCCGGCGGCACGCCGCGCGAATTCTGCACCATCACCGTCACCGACGGCATCGCCATGGGGCATGAAGGCATGCGCTCGTCGCTGGTGTCGCGCGAAGTGATCGCGGACTCGGTCGAGCTGACCATGCGCGGCCATTGCTATGACGCGCTGGTGGGTCTTGCCGGCTGCGACAAGTCGCTGCCGGGCATGATGATGGCGATGCTGCGGCTGAACGTGCCGTCGGTGTTCCTCTATGGCGGCTCGATCATGCCGGGCCGTTTCCACGACAAGGATGTCACCGTCGTCGATGTGTTCGAAGGCGTCGGCAAATATTCCGCCGGCAAGATTCCGGAAACCGAACTGGTCGAACTGGAAAAGGTCGCATGCCCCGGCTCGGGCGCCTGCGGCGGCCAGTTCACCGCCAACACCATGGCCTGTGTCGCCGAGGCCATCGGCATCGCGCTGCCTTATTCGTCGGGCCCGCCCGCCGAAATCCTGTCACGCGATGACTTTGCCCTGAAGGCGGGCGAGGCGGTGATGGACCTGCTGGCCAAGAATATCCGCCCGCGCGACATCTGCACCCGCAAGGCGTTCGAGAATGCCGCCATGGTGGTGGCCGCCACCGGCGGCTCGACCAATGCCGCGCTGCATCTGCCGGCGATGGCCAATGAGGCGGGCATCAAGTTCGACCTGTTCGACGTGGCGGACATCATGCGCAAGACGCCGTACCTGGCCTCGCTCAAGCCCGGCGGCAAGTATGTCGCCAAGGACATGTGGGAAGCCGGCGGCGTGCCGATGCTGATGCGCGCCTTGCTGGATGCGGGCCTGCTGCATGGCGACTGCATGACCGTCACCGGCAAGACCATTGCGGAGAACCTGAAAGACGTGAAATTCAATCCCGACCAGAAGGTGATGGTCGAGGTCAAGAACGCGCTCGCCCCCACCGGCGGCGTGGTCGGCCTGCGCGGCAATCTCGCCCCGGAAGGCGCCATCGTGAAGGTTGCGGGTCTCGCCCATGTCAAGCATCGCGGCCCCGCCCGCGTGTTCGACTGCGAGGAAGACTGCTTCGCGGCAGTTGAGAAGCGCGAATACAAGGAAGGCGATGTGCTGGTGATCCGCTGGGAAGGCCCCAAAGGCGGACCCGGCATGCGCGAGATGCTGTCGACCACGGCGGCGCTGTACGGGCAGGGCGTCGAGAATATCGCGCTGGTCACCGATGGCCGCTTCAGCGGCGCGACCCGCGGACTGTGCGTGGGCCATGTCGGCCCGGAAGCCGCCGACATGGGCCCCATCGGGCTCATCCAGGACGGCGACATCATCGTGATCGATGCCGACAAGGGCACCATGGATGTCGAACTCACGGACGCCGAACTGGAAGAGCGCAAAAAGTCGTTCAAGCCCAAGCCCGCCGGTTTCAAAACCGGTGCGCTGGCGCGCTATGCCAAAAATGTCGGCCCCGCCCGCGACGGCGCGCTGACCACGCCCGGCGCCGACCAGGAAGTGCGCTGTTACGCCGACATCTAGGGGCTATCCGACCATCTTTTCGATACGCCGGTCCGGCACCAGCCACAGCACCGCGACCGCGAGGTAGCAGAGCAGCGCGGCCCAGGGCGCCACGAAGGACAGCCCGATGCCGGCGCCGTACAGGTATGGCGAGACCGTGCCCTTGATGTCACGACCCAGATAGGCCGCCATCTTAGATCCCTTCCCCTGGCTCTTCACGATCACGATCTGCAGGATCCACCAGGCGATCGCGGGCATGAACAGCGACACGCCATACAGCGCGGTGGGAACGGGGGCGAATTCATGCTCGCCCATCCAGGCGGTGGCGAAGGGCACCAGGGAAATCCAGAACAGCAGGTTGAAGTTGGCCCACATCAGCCCGCCGCTGACCCGGTCCACCAGGTGGAAATAGTGGTGATGGTTGTTCCAGTAGATCGCCACATAGATGAAGCTCAGCGCATAGGCCAGAAACACCGGCCACAGTTCGGCCAACGCCGCGAAGCTGGTGCCGTGCGGTGCTTTCAATTCCAGCACCATGATGGTGATGATGATGGCGATGACGCCGTCGGTCATGGCCAGCAGGCGGTCCTTTTGCATCAGCCCGCCTTGCGCGCGGTTTCCGCCTTGCCCAGCACGCGCAGCACATTGCCGCCCCAGAATCCGGCCAGCTGGCTTTCGGTATAGCCCAGCTTCACCAGCCGTTCCGTCACGCGGGGCAGGGCCGCCACATCCTCCATGCCGATGACGCCGCCGCCGCCATCCCAGTCGCAGCCGATGCCGACATGCTCCGGCCCCACCAGGTCCAGCGCATGGATGACGTGGCGCATGAAGGTCTCGAAGTCGGCCTTGGGCACGGGATACTGCTTGTCCAGCGCCGCCATGCCGGCCGCCACCGCGCGCACCGCCGCCGCCGCATCTTTCGGCGACATGCTGCCCAGATTTTCCAGCTTGGCATACAGCGCCCCGCGCGCCTTGGCGCGGTCGGGATTGGGCGGTTCGGCAATCAGATAGCCATTGTAGGAATTGATCTGGATGGTGCCGCCGATGGCGCCCAGCTTTTTGATCCGCGCATCGTCCAGATTGCGGGGATGGTCGAACACCGCCCGGCAGCCGGAGTGCGAACAGATGATGGGGCTGCGCGACATCTCCGCCATCTGGTCGAAGACATCGTCACTGGCATGGCTGGCATCCAGCATCATGCCCAGGTCATTGGCCAGCAGCGCCAACTCGCGGCCCTTGGGCGACAGGCCTTTCCATTTTGACGTGTCGGTGGCGCTGTCGGCGAACTGGTTGTTCTTGAAATGCACCGGCCCCACCAGCCGCACCCCCAGTCTGTAGAAGCTGCGCAGCAAGGTGACATCCTCGCCCAGCGGATAGCTGTTCTCGATCGACTGATAGACAATGATCTTGTTCTTCGCGGCGATGCGCGCGGCATCCGCGGCGGTGAAGGCCAGTTCAAACTGTGCCGGATGCGCCGCCACCATTTCGCGGATTTCCGCCGCCCGCAGCAGCGCCGCGTCGCGCGCTGCCATCAGGCCTTCCGGCGTCAACGGCCCCTGCGGCGTGTAGATCGCCCAGAAGCCGCCATCCAGCCCGCCCGCCACCATGCGCGGATAATCTACCTGGGTCAGGTCGGTATCGAAGCTGTGCCGCGCCATCACATCCCATCCCGGCCGCGCCAGGCTGGCCGGGGTGTCCAGATGGGTGTCCAGGCGGATTAGGCGCTGGTGAACGGCAACTTCAGCCAGCGCCGGGCCGGTGACGGCCAGGGCCGCCCCGTTAACCAAGAATGTGCGCCGTGATGATCCCATGTCCCGCTCCCTGCGTACCAAAGGTCTGAAATCTAGGGGATTCTTGCCCCTCGCAGCCAGCGCCGCCTTGCCCGAAACGGCGCGACTGGTAAATTAAATTCGGCATTTGGGCGTTCAGAGCGGTGGTCATGCGTAAAGTTGCTTTGGTGATGGGCGTGTTGCTGGCTTTGACGGCAACGGCGATGGCGGGCGAACCCGTGAAATCCAAACCGGCCCAACTGGCCTGGCTGCAGGAACGCACCATTTTCAAGTCGGGCCTGCGCAATGCCCACACCATCGCGCTCACCTTCGATGACGGCCCCAATGCCCATACCGGCGAGGTGCTGGACGCGCTGAAGGAAATGCACGTCAAGGCCACCTTCTTCATCGTCGGCAAGCAGGCGCACAAGAATCCCGACATGCTGGCCCGCATTGCCCGCGAAGGCCATCTGCTGGCCAATCACAGCGCTACCCATGCCTTCCTGGGCAGCCGCTATGACGCACACCCCGACGCGCTGCTGGAGCAGCTGCGCGACGTGCATGAGCAGATCGCGCCGCTGATGGCGCCCACCGACAAATTCTATTTCCGCGCCCCCTATGGCGCCTGGAAGTCGGCCCATGCCGCCATCCTCAATGCCGATCCGGTGCTACGCAACTATGTCGGCCCGATCTATTGGGACATCGGCGGCGACATCACCTTCAACAATGACGGCTATGTGATGAGCGCCGCGGACTGGGACTGCTGGCACCTGAAATGGTCGGCGCGCACCTGCGCCAAGGGCTATAGCCGCGAGATCCGCCGCAAGGATGGCGGCGTGGTCCTGATGCATGCCATTCACCTGCGCTCCGCCGACCTGGTGCGCCAGGTGGTGCCAGCCCTGATCGAGGAAGGCTACAAGTTCGTCCGTCTCGATGAGATGCCGCAATATCGCCAATATGAGACGCCTAAGATGCCGTCCAGCGCCATTGCCAGCGCGCGGGACAAGCCCGTGCGCCTCAGCAGTTTGCGGCCGGACGACATAAAATAACGCGGCCCGTCCAAGGGTTGCAAACAACCCCAAAGGAGGATCGCATGACTGTTTCGCGCAGCCTGTTTGCCGCCGCCGCCATCGTCTGCATGGCCGCACCCACATTCGCCGCCGACAGCAAGCTCACCGCCGCCGTGGCGGCCCATACCCGCAGCTCCGAGAACAGCGCGCGCGACGGTGCCCGCCATCCCGTCGACAGCCTGGAATTCTGGGGCCTGAAGCCGGGCATGACCGTGATCGAGATCTCGCCCGGCGGCGGCTATTGGAGCGAAATCCTGGCGCCCTATGCCAAGGCGACGGGCGGTCACTATATCGCCGCCACCGGCAAGCCGGACGCGCGGCTGCCTGCAAAATTCAGCGATGCTGCTGTTTACGGTCCCATCCACTATACCGTGTTCAGCAAATCGTCCGGCGCGCTGGCCGCGCCCGGCAGCGCCGACCTGGTGCTGACCGCCCGCAATGTCCACAACTGGATGGCGGACGGCTTTGCCGACAAGGCGTTCGCGGACTTCCATGCCGCCCTGAAGCCGGGCGGCATCCTGGCGCTGGAAGAACACCGGGCCGATCCCAAAGCGATGCTGCCGGGGGCCAGCAATGGCTATGTCTCCACGGCGCATGTCATCGCGATGGCTGAGAAGGCAGGCTTCAGGCTGGAAGCGAAATCCGAGATCAACGCAAATCCGAAGGACACCAAGGACCATCCTTTTGGCGTCTGGACCCTGCCGCCCAGCCGCCAGAGCGCCGCAAGCGGCGAGAACCCCAAGTTCGACCACGCCAAATATGACGCCATCGGCGAGAGCGACCGCATGACCCTGCGTTTCCGCAAGCCCTGACAGTCCACGTCGCTCTCCACGCCGCATCGCTATAGGCTCGCGGCGGGGAAACGGATTCGGCTGGTGGACAAGGTGCGCAACAAGGGGGAGGGGGTACCCCTCCGTTCAGCAAAACAAGGATCAAGCGCTGGTGCCGGCTGGCGGCGCATGGCCAGATATTGCTGTTTGCCGGCGCTGATGGCCGTGCCGGCCCTGGCCGCACCGCTGGATAGCGAATGGCCGACCTATGGCCATGACTATGGCGAAAGCCGCTATTCGCCGCTGGCCCAGATCACCGCCGCCAATGTGGCGCAGCTGAAGCCGGCCTGGACCTATCACATGCGCACGCCGGACCGCGCCGCGCGGGGCTTCCTGGCGTCGGAGAACACGCCCATCGTGGTGGGCGGCGTGATGTATGTGAGTACGCCCTATGGCCGGGTGGTGGCGCTGGATGCCAGGACCGGCAGGCAGCGCTGGGCTTACGAAGTGCCGGGCACCGACAGCCCCGCTACGCGCGGGGTCGCCTATTGGCCCGGCAAGCAGCCCCAGATCGTGTTCGGCACCAAGGCCGGATTGTTGATCGCCCTGCATGCCGCAACCGGCGAACCGGTCGCTGGCTTCGGAACAGACGGCGTCTTGGACTTGCATACCAAGGCCGTGATGCAGGGCTATCCCAATGCCTTTCTGGGCCTGACCGCCGCGCCCACCATCTACAAGGACATTATCATCATCGGCTCGCGCACCCAGGAGGCGCCGGCGCGCGGCGCGTCCGGCCAGGTGCGCGCCTTTGATGTGCGCACCGGCAAGGAGCTGTGGCACTTCAATGGCGTGCCGCAGCCGGGCGAACCCTTCCATGAGACCTGGGAGGCTAACACCTGGCACAAGCGCTCCGGCGTCAATGTCTGGACCAATGTGGTGCTGGATGAAAAGCGCGGCATCGCCTATCTGCCCTTCGGCGCGCCGACCTTCGACCAGTCGGGCAATGACCGCAAAGGCCAGAGCCTGTTCGCCAATGCGCTGGTGGCGGTGGACGCGGCGACGGGAAAGTATCTCTGGCACTTCCAGGCGCTGCGCCATGACCTTTGGGACTATGACCTGCCGCTGACCACCTTGGTGGATGTGAAGAAGGATGGCCGCACCATTCCCGCCATTGCGACGATGAACAAGGGCAGCCTGCTGTTCCTGCTGGACCGCGTCACCGGCAAGCCGATTCATCCGCTGCATGACATTGATGTGCCCACCGACACCGACATGATCGGCGACGTCGTATCGCCGACCCAGCCTGCATCGGTGACGCCGCCTTTGGGTCGCACGTCGTTCGCCATGAGCGAACTCTCAAGCCTGACCCCGCAACAGAAAGCCGGCTGCGAAAAACTGATCGCAGACCAGAAGGTTGTTGGTGCAAGCTATTTCCAGCCGCCGCGTGTCGACCACGCCATGGCGCGCTTTCCCGGGAACTGGGGCGGCATCGACTGGAGCCACGCCGCTTTTGATCGCAGGAACGGCCTGTACATCGTCAACACCAGCGAGATGGGCTCGCAGGAAATGATGATCCGCAAGCCCGACGGCAGCTATGACATGCGCTATGGCTATCAGTGGTTCTGGGACAAGGACAGCCACATGCCCTGCCAGAATCCACCCTGGGGCAAGCTGTATGGCATCAATGTCTCGACCGGCGCCATCGCCTGGGAGAGCGTGCTGGGCGTGACCGACGGCCTGGCCGACCCGAACACCGGGCGCCCCAATGTCGGTGGCCCCATCGTCACCGGCAGCGGGTTGGCCTTCATCGGCAGCACCGACGACAAGCGGTTGCGCGCCTTCGATACCAGAACGGGCAAGGAGCTGTGGACCTTCAAGCTGCCCGCTTCGCTCTACGGCACACCGCTGACCTATCGCGCCGGCGGCAAGCAGTATGTCGCCGCCGTCACCACCGGCGGCTTCTGGGGCGACCCGGCCGGCGCCGATGACGTCACGGCGTTCGCGCTGCCATGAACAGGCTTGGCTTCGCCTATGCCGTCATCGCCGCGGCGTTGTTCGGCATCGGCGGTACCTTCGCGCAGTTTCTCTTCACCCAGCGCGGGGTGAACATGGACTGGCTGGTGACCATGCGGCTGCTGGTCTCCGGTGTGTTGCTGCTGGGCTTTGCGGGCCTGCGGGGCGGCAAAAAGGCCTTCGCCGTGTGGCGGGACTGGCCTTCGCTGATCCTGTTCGGCCTGTTCGGCATGCTGGGGGTGCAATACACTTACATGGCGGCGATCGCGGCATCCAACACCGCCACCGCCACGGTACTGCAATACACCGCCCCCGCCATGGTGGCGCTGTGGCTGACCGCCCGCCGCCGCCGGTTGCCGAACGCGCGCGAATTGGCGGCCATCGCGCTGGCGCTGGCGGGCACCTTCTTCCTGGTCACCCATGGCGATGCCGGCAAACTCAACATCTCGCCGGCAGCCTTGTGGTGGGGCATTGCGTCCGCGGTGACGGCTGCGTTCAACGCGATCCAGCCTGGCGCGCTGCTGAAGAAGCATGGCGCGGCGCTGGTGACGGGCTGGGGCATGCTGATCGGCGGCGCGGCGCTGTCCTTTCGCCATCCGCCCTGGATGGTGGAAGGCGTGTGGGACGCCAGGGCAATTGTCTTCGTTGCTTTCATTCTCTTGTTCGGCACCTTGCTGGCCTTCTATCTGTCGCTGAAGGCGCTGCAGATGATCGGGGCGCAGAAATCCAGCCTGCTGACCTGCGCCGAACCCCTTTCGACGGCGGTGTTGGCGGTGTGGTGGCTGGGCGTGTCCTTCGGGGCGATGGACTGGCTGGGCACGATATTGATCCTGGCGACCATCGTGCTGCTGTCGCGCGAACAGTCGGCGCAGACCCAGTCCGAGCATGTCACTTGACGAGTTCGCCCAGTCCCTCCGCAAAGGAGATCTTCGGCGCCCAGCCCAGCGCCGCCTTGATGCGAAAAATATCGGCGCAGGTTGCCATGGAATCGTCGCGCCGGGCATCTGTCATGACCTGGTCCGGCGAGATCATATCCGCCAGTTCCTTGACCGAGATATTCGTCCCGCTGCCGACATTGAAGACCTGGCCATGCGCATCGCTCTCGTAGGCTGCGATATTCGCCGCCACGATATCGCGCACATGGATGAAGTCGCGCCGCTGGCTGCCGTCGCCATGGATCTCCAGCGTCTCGCCCGCCGCCGCCCGGCTGAGAAAGATGCCCAGCACCAGCGCATAGGCGCCCGCTTCCGGCTGGCGCGGGCCATAGGCGCTGAAATAGCGCAGCACCACCGACGGCAATCCGAAGTCGCGATCGAACAGCAGGCAATAGTCCTCGCCTGTCTTCTTGGTCAGGGCATAGATGTTGAGGAACTGCAGTTGCCCATCCTCGCGGTGCGGCGGCGGCAGGTTGCCATAGGCGGTGGCCGATCCGGCATAGAGGAAACGCTTCACGCCCGCATCGCGCGCCGCCAGCAGCATGTTCTGGGTGCCGACAATGTTGGACTGGGTGCAAAGCTCGATCAAATCATTGGACGGGCCCGCGCGCGACATGGCAGCGAGATGGAAGACACCGTCCATGCCGGCCACCGCACGGGCGCAGTCTGCCGCATCGCGGATGTCGCCATCCAGGAATTCGCAGGCACCCGGAACCCATTCGCGCCGGCCATAGGAAAGATTGTCCAGCACCCGCACCCCGTAGCCGCGCGCCAGCAGGCCCTCGCACAGATGGCTGCCAATGAAGCCGGCGCCGCCGGTGACCAACACGTTCTTCATGGCGCGGTTTTATACAGGCTGCGAAAGAAAGCCAGATCGTCCGGGGTGTTGATGCCGCGGGCTTCCGTGGCGTCGGCAACCTCCAGCGGCGTGATCCGCCATCCCTGGGTTGCCAGGAAAGGCAGGAAGGGCAGGAAGTTGATCTCGCCTGTGGCGCCGCCGCGCGGGCTGGTGGCGCGATAGGCCTCCCATGCCGGCTTCAGGCCATCTGTGCCCAGCGCGAAGGTGCCGACATCGGAAAAGCCACCTGGCCTGGTGACGTCGCCCTCGCGGGTCTGCAATACCTTGGTCAGTGCCGCGCCCGAGAAAACATATTCGACATACGGTGCGGTCATGCGCGTGACCGGCAGCACGGCATTGCGCCCCGGCACAAGCGCGGCCAGGCTGCGCGACAGCGTGTCGGCGGACACGAACACCTGGTCGCCCCACACCACCAGGACGGCATCATGGCGCGACCAGATATCGTATCCCCGGAAGATCGCGTCGCCCATGCCGGTGGGCGCGGGTTGAATGCTGGTCGAGACATTGGCCGGCAAAGCAGGAAACACCGACGCGCCCTCCGGTGACAGCACCAGGTGGATATGATTCACCAGCGGCGTCAGCCGGTCGTAAAGAACGGACCAGATGGTGCGACTGTCCGTCAGCGGCGTAAGTATCTTGGGCCCGTTACCGCCCAGCCGCGTGCCGCGTCCTGCCGCCGGAATGACCGCGCAGACGCTCACAACAGCCCCATCAGGTTGCGCAGTCCGCGCCGGACCCGCCAATAGGGATCGGTGAAGCCGGAAAAGGTGCGGTACAGCACCGGCAGTTCGGCGATCTCCACGCCATGCGCGATCAGCTGGCGCACGATCGCCAGCGGCGCGTCACTGCCGCTGGCGGGCAATCCGGCCAGGCTGCGCCGCCGGAACACGCGCAAACCCGTCAGCGGATCGGACACGATGACGCCGGTGCGCAGATAGAAAAGCTGGCTGAGGAAAAATGCCGCCACCTTGCCCAGCCGGTACAGCACGCGATGCTCGCCATACGCCGCCTGGATGGAAGTGATGAACTGCCGGCGGCTCTGGGTGCGCGAGCCGAATACGCCGCCCAGCGAAGGCTGGCGTTCCATCAGCGCCAGGATCGCCTGCACGTCGCGGAAGCGATAGCCGCCATCGCCGGTCATCAGCACCAGATAGTCAGACACGCCATGCTTCAGCCAGTCGCGGAAATAGCCGCTTTCCGGGAACATGCCGTCCAGATGCACCGTGGCGATCGGACCCGCATCCGCCTGCGTGACATGGTTGAGCGTGAGCTGCACCGGCACGCCGCCCCAGTCGGTCTCCAGGAATTCCTCCACGATCTCGTCGCCTGCGGCGGACCGGTTGTGGATATCGGCGAATATCTCCAGCGACGTACCGGGAGCATCCGTATGCAAGGCCAGTGCCGCGTCCGCGACGGCGCTGCCGTTATGGACAGCGGGGCGGAATGGGGTGGCGAAGGCACCGCGCACGATCCTGGCGCCACGATAGCTATCGGTTGTCAGCGCACCGGCTGGAAGGCGGTCCGACGCCTTGTTGAGCAGGATGTCCGACACCGGCGCGCCATAGGCCAGCGCGCGGTCCACCAGGTCGCTGGCCGTCAGGCCCAGAACGTCGTTATCGCTGTCCAGGTTCATCACCAGCGCCTTTACCGGCGCAGGCGAGGCGGTCAATGCCATGCGGGCGATCCGGTAGCTGGGCAGCAGGGAGGAATGTTGCGTGCCGGGCCCGTAGAGAATGATGTCCGCCCGCGCCAGCGCCTCGGCGGCGGCCGGCGACAAATGCGGCAAGGCATCGCGGGCCGCCAAGAAGGCCTGCTTGCCCGAAAAATCCAGTGCTGTCAGGGCCTGCACGTCCGCGTCGGAGAGCGGCAACTGCAACAGGTACAGGTCGGTGATCGGCGCGGGCGATTGCGGGCCAACGATTTCGGCTTCACTGGCCAGCAGGCTTCCATCTTGTTTCAGGCCCACAAGAACACGGTTCTGCTCACTGCTGACATTCAGCAGCTGCGCGCGGCTTGCCACCAGATCGCCCACTTCGGCCGCGGCAGCATTGAAATCGTTGCCGCGCGCCAGATAGGCGCCCGCGAAAACAAGATTACCCAGCGAACAATCGCGGTAATCGAAAGCGCCGCCGGCCGCGTGATCGAAAAAGCGCCCCAGCAAGCCGCGCACCCGCAGCGACAAAAGCGGCGCCAGCTGCGCGAACCAGCTCTTCAGCGGTTCTTCCAGCAGCGTCGCGTCATTGTCGCGCGCAAAGCGCGCGAGGTTTTCGACCGCCGCCGCGCCGCCCGGCAGGCGATATTCCATCAGGTTTTTCAGGGCGTACTGAGCGTCGGAATAATTTCCCAGCAGATACGACAGGTTCTTGCGGAAATCCGACGGCCCCAGCATGCCGGGAATGAAACTGCGCAGCGCCCCGGTCGACAGACCATCGTCATAGGCGTTGACCAGCAAGGTAAGGTCGATACCTGTCTGGCGCAGCAAAGCGCGAATGATGGTGGCGCTGCCGCGCCCGCCGCAGAACAGGACGACCCTTGTCGCGCTCATGGCGTGGGTCGCGTGAGAATGCCCAGCCGCAACAGCAGCTGGCGCAGGGCGATGTAAAGCACGAACAGAAGCCGGTGCGCCGCACCGCGCACCAGCTTCATGCTGGAAACCCCGGTGGTGCGCGGACGATGTTCGATCGTCACTTCTGCCGGCGTGATGCCGCATTCCAGCAGCCGCGACGTGACTTCGGTGGAGTAGTTCATGCCGCGCGCCTCCAGCCCCAGCTTGCGCAGGGTGGGTCCCCATACCAGCTTGAAGGCGGAATTGAAGTCACGCATGCGGCTGCCATGCACCAGGTTGCAGACAACCCCGCTGGCCCAGCTGCCGAACTGGGCAAATGGCGCGTCCTTTTTCTGCCGGATGCCGATGGCGGCGCGGCTCTTGCCCAGCGCCGCCAGCATGTCGGGCAGGTTGGCAATGGGAAACTGCCCGTCGGAATCGATCAGGAGCACCCAGTCGCCGTGGGTCGCCGCGATGGCGAAATTCAGCGCTGCAGCCGCCCCCTGGTTCTGCTTGAAATGCAGTACCCGCAGTTGCGGATAGCTGAGCGCCAGGCGGTCCAGGATATCGCCGGTGCGATCCCTGCTGCCGTCATTGCAGATCACGATCTCGAATTCCGCCACCGCGTCGCAGGCGGACAGGAATGCGTGCCACTCTGCCAGTACAGCTTCGATACCTTCCGCCTCGTTATAGGCGGGCGCCGCCACCGACAGGCGGATCGGCGCAAGCAGCGTCGGTGCCGGATCGCTCATACCTGCTCCAGCATGGCGCCATAGGCGGCTTCCAGGTTGCAGGTGAAACGCGCAGTGTCGAACAGCGGTGTTTCGCGCACGACGACCAGCTTGTCACGGACGGCCTGTAACGCCTCCGGTTCTCGCGCAAACTTCAGTGCCAACGCCTCATATGCTGGCAGATCGGGTGCGATCAGTTCGGGCAAGCCCGCCGCTTGCAGGATGCTGGCGGCAACGCGTGCCGGAAACGAATGGCCCGGCGTGGTGACCAGCGGCAGCCCGGCCCACAGCGCATCGCTGGCGGTGGTGTGAGCATTGTAGGGCAGGGTGTCCAGGAACAAGTCTGCCAGTTGCTGCCGCGCCAGATGCTTTTGCGGGGTGGTGCGGGCGGCAAAGACCAGACGCGCGGGATCGATGCCGCACGTCTGTGCCTCGCGCTGCAGGTTGCTGCGAATGACGGCGTTTCCCTCCAGCAGCCACAATACGCTGCCGTCCACGGTGTCCAGCAGCCGCATCCAGATGTCGAACAGCGGCGCGGTGATTTTCCAGTTGTGATTGAAGCAGCAGAACACAAAGCCTGTATCGGGCAACCCTGCTTCGGCGCGGCTGGGCGGCGCCGGTATTTCGACCATAGTATCCGTCACCCACAGCGTGTCGGGCAGGGCAGCGATCTTCTCGTTGAAAAACTGTTCCTGATCAGTCGGCACCACCATCCGGTCCGCCACCAGCCAGTCGGTGAAATCGGTACCCGACGTGCCGGGATAGCCCATGTATTTCGCCTGCACGGGCGCCGGGCGATGCGCCAGCACCCAAGGGCGCGCGCCGCTGGTATGGCCGCCCAGGTCCACCGCGATATCGATCTCCCATTGCCGCAGCAGCTGCGCCACTTCGCGGTCGGTCTGGGTGCGGGCGTCGTGGAAGCGGTCGAATGCCCGCACCAGCCGGGCGCGCATGTCGCTGCCGTCATCGGGACCAAACGAGACCGCTGTGATCTCGAACCGCTCCCGGTCATGCCGCTCGAACATTTCCACCGTCAGGGCGGCGGTGACATGCTGATGGAAGTCGGCGGACAGATAGGCCACGCGAATCTTGTCATGCGCATATTTCTGGCCAGTCCACAGCGGCGGCTGCGGGCCCGGTCCGGCCTGGCGCACATAATTGCGCGAACAATGCAGTTGCAGGTCATTGTCGTCGTGATAGCCCATCAGCACGAAGGGCTGGATCACCGATTTTCCCGCCAGCACATCAGCTTTCAGCACATCGGCCAGTTCGGCGGTGCGCACCCAGTCGCCCGTCATCAGCGCCGCATTGGCCAGTCCGCTCAGCGCATTGGGATGGGCCGGGTCAGCGGCCAGCGCCTGCTCATAGCTGACCAGCGCATCTTCCGGCCGCCCCAGTTCGCTCAGCGCATTGCCGCGATTGTACAGCGCATCGGCAAAGGCGGGACGCAGCAGCACGGCGCGGTCGCAATCGGCCAGGGATTCCGCAAACCGCTTCAGCGCGGCCAAGGCCACGGCGCGGTTGTTCAGCGCCTCGGCATAACCGGGCTGCAACACCAGCGCCCGATCATAGCTGGCGATTGCCTCGCCGGTGCGCTTCAGGTCGAACAGGATGATGCCGCGATTGTTCCAGGCTTCCGCAAAGCCCGCATGCAGCGCCACCGCCCGTTCGGCATTGGCCAGCGCCTCTGCGAGCCGCTTTACAGCCTTCAGGGTGAGGGCGCGGTTGTTCCACACATCGGGAAATTGCGGCGCCATGGCCAACGCCCGGTCATAACTGGCAAGGGCCTCGTCATGCCGCCCCAGGTCCGACAGGATCACCCCGTGATTGGAATGCGCCTCGGCAAAACCCGGATTCATCTTCAGCGCCGCATCGCTGGCCGCCAGCGCCTCATCAAGCCGCCCCAGGTCGCGCAAGACCTGGGCGCGCTTGGCCAGGGCGGCGACATAATCCGGCTTCACCGCCAGCGCCCGGTCATAGCTGGCCAATGCCTCGGCGAACCGCCCCAGCGTCTTCAGCACATTGCCATGGTTTGACAGCATCTCCGGCGCGTCGGGCTTCAGCTTCAGCGCCGCCCCGATCAGTTCCAGCGCCTCGCCGTTACGTCCCTGCTGCGCCCGCACCACGCCCAACAGATGCGGTGCTGCGGCTTCTCGCGGTGCCGCCCGCATCACTTCCACATACAGCCGCTCCGCATCCGCCAGGTTGCCGGTCTGGTGGAAGGCGATGGCCTGGCTGAGGGCGCTTTGCGGATTCATCGGGGCCAAGTCTGGGGGTGGGGCCGGTGCGTGTCGAGGTCGTGGCGGATGGGGTGAGATTCGAACTCACGGTAGCGTTGCCGCTACGCCAGTTTTCAAGACTGGAGCCTTAAACCACTCGGCCACCCATCCACGGGCGATTTCCTAGCTTTAACAAGGCTTTTGGGCAACCTCCGGGCTGCATCCGTTGAGCCGGGGGCTCCGGCCCGCTAGCGTCAACCGGCTCTACCGGACACGATTCGACCATGCGGCTTGCCGCCAGACTGATCCCTGCCGTCGCCGCCCTGATCCTGGCCGCCTGTACCACCACGACCCCGCCGCCCAAGCCCGCCGAGGATCATACCGTCCAGGTACCGGCCAATGCCGGAATCTACAAGGTTGGCCAGCCCTACCAAGTGGACAATGTCTGGTATTACCCCCGCGAGCAGCCGGACTATGACGAGACCGGCATCGCCTCCTGGTACGGCCCGACCTTCTACGGCCATCACACCGCCAATGGCGAAATGTATGATGGCAACCAGCTGACCGCCGCCCACAAGACCCTGCCCATGCCGGTCAATGTGCGGGTGACCAACCTGGACAATGGCAAGTCGCTGGTGGTGCGGGTGAATGACCGCGGGCCTTATGCCCGGGGCCGCATCATCGACCTCAGCAAGCGCGCCGCCGAACTTCTGGACGTGGTGCAGACCGGCACGGCGCGGGTGCGGGTGACCTATCTGGGCCGCTCCGACATGAATGGCGGGCCACCGCCGCCCATCACCCCACCCGCCATCGCCAACGCCCTGCCGCCCGTACCCGCCGGCAAGGTGGATACGGCCGCACTGGCCATCGTGCCCGGCGCCACTGTCGCGCCGCCGGCCAAGGTCGCCAGCCTGCCGGCGCCCGCGCCGATCCCGGCCGCCATGTTCGCCGACGCCCAGCCGACCGGGCAGGTGACCAGGGTTCCGATTCCCGCCAGCACACACCTGTATGTCCAGCTGGGGGCTTTCTCCAAGCTGGAGAACGCCAAGGCGCTGCTGGGCAAGGTGGGCGGGGACATCCGGATTTCGACCCTTCAACGTGCCGGGCAGACCCTCTATAGAGTGCGCACCGGGCCGCTTGGCTCGGTCCAGGACGCAGACGCGGCCCTGGCCCGGATCACGGGCGCGGGCGCCAACGACGCCCATATCGTCGTAGACCAGTAACTGGAGATTCCATGTTCCGCCGCCTTGCACTTGCCCTGTCCATCCTCGGCGCGTTTGCCTTGCCCGCACAGGCCGTGATCGACACCAGCGCCGAACATGCGCTGCTGATGGACGCGGCAACCGGCCAGGTCCTGTGGCAGAAGGACGGCATGTCACCGATGCCGCCGGCTTCGATGTCCAAGCTGATGACCATCGACCTGCTGTTCAGCCGCATCGCGGACGGCCGCGTGAAGCTGGAGGACACCTTTCCGGTGTCGGAACGCGCCTGGCGCACGCAGGGCTCCAAGATGTTCGTGGAACTGGGCTCTCGCATCACAATCGAGAACCTGATCCGCGGCATCATCATCCAGTCGGGCAACGATGCCTGCGTCACGGTGGCCGAAGGCGTCGGCGGCACCGTGGAAGGCTTTGTCGAACTGATGAACAAGCGGGCGAAGGAGCTGGGACTGAAACAGTCCACCTTCGTCAATCCCGATGGCCTGCCGGACCCGCCGGGCCAGCTGATGAGCGCGCTCGACCTGGCCAAGCTGTCGCGCCACATCATCACCACCTATCCGCAGCTCTATCATTATTTCAGCGAGCGCGAATTCGTCTGGCACAATATCCACCAGCCCAACCGCGACCTGGTGCTGGGCTCGCTGCCGGGCGCCGACGGCCTGAAGACCGGCCATACCGATGCCGCCGGCTATGGCATCACCATCTCCGCCAAGCGCGGCGACCAGCGCCTGATCCTGGTGCTGAACGGCCTGCGCTTCCCGCAGTACAACAATGACTATTTCCCCAACATCAAGCGCGCCGAGGAAGCAGGCCGGGTGATGGATCTGGCTTTCCGCGAATTCCGTTCCTATCCGGTTTTCGCCACCAATCAGATCATCGGCAATGCCCCGGTCGCGGGCGGCGCCCAGCCCGGTGTGGCGGTGACGGCCGCCAGGCCGCTCAACGTCACCATGCAGGTGGATTCCAAGGCCGGCATGAAGACCCAGCTGAAATACGATCTTGGCCTGGCCGCGCCCATCCATGTCGGCCAGAAGGTCGGCGTGGTGGTGGTGACGGCGCCGGAATTCCCGCCGCTGACGGTGCCGGTCTTTGCCGCGAATTCGGTGGCGCAGGTTGGCATCTTCGGCCGCATGACCAATGCCGTGAAGCATCTCTGGAAAAAATGACAGGCCGCTTCATCACGCTCGAAGGCGGCGAGGGGACCGGGAAGTCCACCCAGGTCAAGCGCCTGAAGGCGGCGCTGGAAGCCAAGGGGCTCACCGTGCTGGCCACCCGCGAGCCGGGCGGTTCGCCGGGTGCGGAGGAAATCCGCAGACTGCTGGTGGAGGGTGAGCCCGGCCGCTGGAATCCCATCACCGAAACCCTCTTGGCCTATGCCGCCCGTGCCGACCATGTGGCGCGTACCATCGGGCCGGCGCTGGCAACCGGGGCCTGGGTGATCAGCGATCGCTTCAACGATTCCACTTTCGCCTATCAGGGCGTTGGCCGCGGCGTGGAGCGCGAAACCATCCGCCGCATCGACAGCGCCGTGCTGGACGATTTCCAGCCCGACCTCACGCTTGTCCTGGACCTCGATGTGAAGACGGGGCTGGAACGCGCCCACGCGCGCACCGACGCCAAAAGCGCGGTGGAAAACCGTTTCGAAAAGTTCGGTCCGGAGTTCCATGAAAGGCTGCGCCAGTCCTTCCTGGACATCGCCAAGCGAGCGCCCGAGCGCTGCCGGGTGATTGACGCGTCCGGCAGCCCGGATGCGGTGGCGGAAGCGATTTTCACCGCCGTCGCCCGCCGTTTCGATCTATAAAACCGCATGGCCAAGCGTTCCGCCGCCCCCGAACCCAACGACAGCGACCGCGTGGAAGGCTTCGCCCATCCGCGCGAAAACCTCGATCTGCTCGGTCAGGATATCGCCCTGGGCCGGGCCGCGCGCGCCCTGCGGGCCGGCCGCCCGCCCAGCGCCTGGTTGATCACCGGCGCGCCCGGTACCGGCAAGGCGACACTGGCCTATCGTATCGCGCGCTATCTGCTGGCCCATGGCGCCACCGATGCCGGCCCGGAAGATCTTGCTGTGCCGCTGGACGATCCCGCCGCGCGCCAGGTGACGGCGCAATCCCATCCCGGCCTGCTGGTGCTGAAGCGCGCCATCAATCCGCGCACCGGCAAGCTGATGACCGTGCTGTCGGTGGACGAGATCCGCCGCCTGTCCGATTTCTTCGGCATGACCAGCGGCGCCGGCGGCTGGCGTGTCGCCATCGTCGATACCGCCGACGACATGAACGACAATGCCGCCAACGCCCTGCTGAAGATGCTGGAAGAGCCGCCGGGCAACGCCATGCTGTTGCTGCTGTCCAACACCCCGGGCCGGTTGCTTCCCACCATTCGTTCGCGCTGCCAGCGGCTGGATTTGCGGCCGCTGCCCGATGCCGTGCTGGAAAAGCTGCTGGCACATCATCTGCCGGACATGAGCGCATCGGAGCGCGCCGCCCTGGCGCGGCTGTCGGGCGGCAGCATCGGCGCGGCACTGACCCTGGCGACAGGCGAGGGCGGGGCGCTGGCGCAAGAGGCCGACCGCCTGATCGACCAGGCCCGCGATCCCGATCTGCTGGCGCTGCTGGCGCTGGGCGAAAAGCTGGGACGGATGCGCGATGGTCTCGACAATTTCGGCAACTTCCTCACCGAGGCGCTGGCCGACCGCATCCGCGCCAAGGCGCACAGTGGCGCGGGTGGGCTCGATCGCTGGGTCGCGCTGCTCGGCCGGCTGGAACAGGGCTTCAGTCGCGCCACCGGCCTGAACCTAGAGCCGCGCCAGGCGGTTCTGACGGCGGTGCGCGACCTGTCTGGCGTTGCGCGGCGTGGGACGCTGTGATGCTGGTAGACAGCCACTGCCATCTCGATTTTCCCGATTATGCCGGCAAGGTGGACGAAGTCGTGGCGCGGGCCAGGGCGGCCGGTGTCGGCGTCTGCGTCTCCATCGGCACCGAGCTGAAGCGCTTTCCCGGTGTGAAAGCCGTGGCGGAAGCCCATGCTGATGTCTGGTGCACAGTCGGCGTTCATCCGCATGAATCCGAAAAGGAACTGCTGGACGATGCCGCCGCCCTGATCGCGGAAGCCGCCCATCCCAAGGTGGTGGGGATCGGCGAAACCGGGCTCGATTATTATTACGAACATGCGCGACGTGATCCGCAGCGCGCCAATTTTCGCAGCCATATCGCGGCAGCGCGCCAGACAGGGTTGCCGGTGATCGTCCACACCCGCGACGCCGATGACGACACGATCGAAATCCTGCGCGACGAGATGGCGAAGGGCGCTTTCACCGGCCTAATCCATTGTTTCACTGGCACACAAAGGCTGGCGGAGGCCGCGCTTGAGCTTGGGCTCTATATTTCGGTGTCGGGCATTGCGACGTTCAAGAACTCCACCGCTTTGCGCGATGTGATCAAATCCGTGCCGCTGGACCGACTGCTGGTGGAAACCGACGCGCCCTATCTGGCGCCGGTGCCGCATCGGGGCAAGACCAACGAGCCGGCCTTCGTGGTGCATACCGCGAACATGCTGGCCGAGCTCAAAGGCGTGAGCGCCGGCGAACTGGCCACCGCTACCACCGACAATTTCTTCCGGCTGTTTTCCAAGGTGAAGCGTCCGGATGCTTGAGGTTCGAATCCTGGGCTGCGGCTCTTCCGGCGGCGTGCCGCGCCTGGGCGAGGGCGCACCCAACTGGGGCGTGTGCGATCCGGCCGAGCCGAAGAACGCCCGTACTCGCTGCTCCATCCTGGTGACACAAAAATCGGGCGCGGGCGAAACCCGTGTGCTGGTGGATACATCGCCCGACCTGCGCGCTCAGCTTCTGGCCGCAAAGATTGGCCGGCTGGACGGCGTGCTGATCACCCATGACCATGCCGACCAGACCCACGGCATGGACGATCTGCGGGTGCTGACCCTGCAGCAGAATGGCCGGATGCTGGACCTGTGGTCCGATCATTTCGCGCTGGACAGCCTGCACCACAAGTTCAGCTATATCTTCGAAAGCCAGCGCGGCAGCGGCTATCCCCCCATCGTGGCTGCCCATCAGATTCCCGAACCTTTCGCGCCGTTCGCGATCGACGGTCCCGGCGGTCCGTTGCCGGTGCTGGCCATGGGGCTGGGCCATGGCCGTATTCGCAGCCTGGGTTTCCGCTTCGGATCGCTGGCCTACTGCCCAGATGTCGACGCGCTGGACGAGGCCGCCTTCGCGGCGCTGTCGGGGCTGGACTGCTGGATCGTGGATGCGCTGCGCATGACGCCCCATCCCAGCCATGCCCATCTGGAGCGCACCTTGTCGTGGATCGCGCGCGTACAGCCCAGGCGCGCCATCCTCACCAACATGCATATCGACATGGATTACGAAACGCTGCGGCGCGACCTGCCGCCCGGCGTCGAGCCGGCTTATGATGGCATGACGATCACGCTATAGTGTCTGCCGAATTTCTCGCCCCAGGACCTTTTCCGCGCCGGTATCAATCAGGAACAGGACCAAGCGGCGGGGCACCTTGAATCGTCGGCGAGAGTGCAAGCAGTATCTCGCGCATCAAGCATCCCCTTTGGCCCTCAGAAGGCTAAAGTCGTCCGGCCGCGGAGGCAATCTGCCGCCGGCTTACTGCTGGCCGTTCGCGTCCTCTGCGAAGTTGTGCAGCATGGTCGGGCTGCGGTTGAAGGCAATGCGCGTGTCCACCTGGCCGGGCGCGAAACTGGCGCGGTGAAAGCGCTGCGGCGGCACCAGCACCAGGTCGCCCGGTGTGGCCACGATCAAGCCGACGCCCTCGATCTGGTAGGCGATCTTGCCTTCCGGAATGAACCAGAACTCGTCATTGCCGATGTGAAAATGGCCCCTGTTGCTGTCGGGCGGAATGGCAACACCGGGACCCCGGATGATGGCGGCCTGGTTGTCGGCATCGGCGACGAAGAAGTGCAGGCGGCCCTTCTTTGCTTCGGGATCGCCCGCAACATAGTCTTTCATGAAATCCAACGAGGGCTGGTTCTTCTCGGTATAGACGTCCATGCCGCCGCCGACCGGCTTGGTGGGGTAACTGACCTTCACATAGTGCTGGCCGTCGGCCGCAGGCGGCATGGCACCGGAATCCAGCGGATAGGAGGGCAGGGTCTTGCCCCGGGTGATCTCCAGCCGCAGGGCGGGCTCGTCGCCCACCGTCTCCATCGAATAGGGCACGCGCAGGGGGACCTGGACCAGGAAGCCCTTGGTCGCCACGAACGGTTCCTGTCCCTTGATGGTGAAACGGATCTTGCCGCCCCACACCACCCACACCGTGCGGTCATCGCCATAGAAGCGGGTGCGCGTCTTCTCGCCTGGCGCCATCTGGATCCATTTGGCGCTGTAGCGCTCGGTTTCGATCACATCTTCGGTCCAGCTTTGCCGGCCCGTATGCTTTGCCAGCACGTCGGCGATGCGCCAGATCGGCTTGTTGACGCCGGCATAAGGCACGGGCGCGCCCTTGGGCGACCAGGACATATAGACCTTGCGGCTCTGGGCCAGCGCGGGGATGGCGAGAAGTGCCAGCGCACAGGCCATGAGTTTGGTGGACGTTTTCATCATGCGCTCCGCTTACTGCTTGCCGCCGGCGTCGGGGCCGAAATTGTGGAACAGCAGAGGACTGACATTGAAGGACAGGCGGGTATCCATCTGGCCGTCATGCCAGCTGGCGCGGTGATAGCGGCCTGGCGGCACGAAGACGATATCGCCGGTGTCCGCGGTAAACAGTCCGACCTTCTCGATGAGATAGTCGCACTTGCCTTCCAGAATGAACCAGAACTCGTCGTCGCCGATATGGAAGTGGCCGCGATTTCCGGCGGGCGGCGTGGGTGTGCCGGGACCGCGAATGATGTTGACCAGCCCCGCCTCATCGGAAACCACGCGCGTCTGCTTGGGACCATGGGTGGAATCCGCGGCGACGACATCCTTGAAGAAGTCGATATAGGGCCGGTTGATCTCGTCATACTTGTCCGGCTGGGTCGGCGTGCTGACCTTGATATAGCTGGTATCGGCCCCGGCCGGTTTCGCCTCGCCATTGTCAGCCGGATAATTGGGCTTGATCCCCGTATGCGTGACCTCGAAGCGCAGCGACGGTTCGCTGCCGATGGTCTCCATGGAATAGCGCACTCGCTGCGGCACCTGTACCAGGAAGCCCTTGGTGGCGACGAACGGTGCCTGGCCCTCGATGGTGAAGCGGATCTGCCCGCCCCACACCACCCACACGGTACGATCATCGCCATAATACTGGACCGGCGTCTTGTCGCCCGGCGCCGCCTGGATCCACCTGGCGTCCCAGCGTTTTGTCAGGACGGCCTGTTCGCTCCAGCGCGGCTGGCCCTTGTGGCGTGCCAGCACGGCGGGCAAGCGAACCACGGGCTTGTTCTTGCCATAGGATGGCAGCCTGTCGGGCTTGGGCGACCAGGCGTACCAGGCATCGTCCTGGGCCACGGCCGGCGCGGCCAGCGCCAATGCCAGGGTGCATCCCAGCAACAATTGCCAACGGGTCATTCCTGTCTCCCAGCATGAAAAAGGCGCGGCCCGGCTTGCACCGGACCGCGCCGAACGTCGGTGGATCACACCATGGTCTTGAGCTGGGCAACGCCGGCGCGCAGCTTGGCTTTTTCGTCGTCGCTCAGCGGCACATGCGGCGGACGGGCCATGTTCACCCGGTCGCTGCCCATCATCAAGTTCAGCGCATACTTGATGGCGTTGTAATTCGAACTATAGCCATTCGCCGCCATGAGACTGGTGGCCTTGGTCAGCTTGTCGAAGGCCGGCTGCACGTCCTGGCCGGCGCGGTGGGCCGCGAAGATGCCCGCCACGATCCTGGTATAGACATTTCCCGATCCCAGGATCACGCCGTTGCCATGCTTCAGCGCCGCCAGCATGTTGTTGTCGGTGCCGGAGATGATGTTCAGGCGGCCTGGTGTCTGGGTGGACAGGGCTTCGAACTCGTCCGCCATGCCGTGGGAGTTCTTGATGCCGACGAAATTGGGATGCTGTTCCGCCATGGCGGTGACGAAAGCCGGGTTGATGGTAACGCCCGTCACCTGGGGAATGTCGTAATAGCGGACCTGCGTACTGGCCGGCAGCTTTGCCAAAACCAGCCGGAAATATTCCAGCAGGCCATCGGTCTTGGGATTCTTGTAATAGAAAGGCGGCTGGATCAGCACGCTGTCGCCGCCGATGGCAGTGGCATGCTGCGACAGCTCGATGGTTTCCTTGAAGTTGGCGGTGCCGGTGGTGATGATCAGGTCCAGACCGTTGCGGTGCTTGACCGCCGTCTCGGCGATCTTCTTGCGTTCGGCCACCGAGAAAGAGGGGCCTTCGCCATTGGTGCCCAGCACCAGCACGCCGTCGGCGCCCTGGCTTTTCCACCAGGCCAGCTGCTCGGCATAGGCGGCGGCATCGAACTCATAGTTCTTGTCGCAGGGCGTGGTCGCGGCGATCCAGAACTTGTCCTTGGCCTGCGATATCGGCGCCGAGGCGGCCGGGGCGGCGCCCGCGGCGACGGCGGCAGCTGCCGTGCTCATGCCGACAAACATCCTGCGTGTGGTGTCCATAGCGCTCTCCCGGGTTGGCCGGTTCGTCCGGCCTATCACTGATTCATTGTCAGAGTTTCACTTTTGATTTGCCCTGTAAATGTGCCCATCCGGTGTTGCGGCGCAGCAGAGATATCCACCTTGAGAGGCGACCGCGCTGGCTGCGATAATGGGTCCGGCCGTCTCTTTCGGCACCGCGCAGTCGGGGGGAGGGGGGGTGCGCCAAAGTGAGGTTCAAATGGGCAGCGGAAACTCTTGACTTACTGTCACTCCCGCCCAAACGTCTGGCCAACAAAGAAGAAGGGGAGCCGCCATGTCCACGATTCAGCGCCGCCATTTCGTGATGGGCGCCGCCGCCACCGCTGGCATGGCCGGGGTCCCCGCCTGGGGAAAGACCATCAAGCACAAGCCGCTGGATCCGGTGAATCCC
>JAQGLO010000156.1 GCA_028292825.1 Alphaproteobacteria bacterium
ACAAGGGAAATGCTTATAAGCGGGTTCCGCTATCTCTTTTGAAGGTTCCCATGTCGATCAAGTACGACGTTGCCGGTGTGGGCAATGCCATTGTGGATGTCATCGCCTCGGTGGATGACCGCTTCCTGCTGACCCACAAGATCGCCAAGGGCGGCATGACCCTGATCGACAGCTTCCGCGCCCATGAACTGCTGAAGGCCCTGACCGACAACCAGCAGACCATGTCCAGCCTGCACGAAGTGGCGGGCGGCAGCGCCGCCAATACGCTCGCCGGCCTGGCCTCGCTGGGCGGCAACGGCATCTATTTCGGCAAGGTGTTCGATGACCGGCTGGGTGAAGTCTTCGCCAGGTCGATGACGGCCACGGGCATCGCCTTTACCAGCCATCCCACCACCAAGGGTTCCACCACCGCCAGCTGCCTGATTGCCGTCACGCCGGATGGCCAGCGCAGCATGAACACCTATTTGGGGGCCTGCCGCGAACTGGCGCCCGACGACATCAATGAGGAAGAAGTGGCACAGGCCCGCATCCTCTATATCGAAGGCTATCTGTGGGACGAGCATGAGGCCAAGGAAGCCTCGCGCAAGGCCATCGCCGCCATGAAGGGCGCGGGCGGCCGCGTGGCGCTGTCGCTGTCCGACAGTTTCTGCGTGGGCCGCTTCCGCGACGAGTTCATCCATCTGCTGGACAAGGATGTCAGCATCCTGTTCGCCAATGAGGACGAGGCCAAGGCGCTGTTCGAGGCCGATGAATTCGACGGCGTGATCGAAGGCGCCAAGAAGTGGGGCGGCATCGCCGCCCTGACGCGCTCGGCCAAGGGCTGCGTCATTGTCGAAGAAGGCATGGTGCACGAAATTCCCGCCGCGCCGGTCAGCCGCGTGATCGACACCACCGGCGCCGGCGACCAGTTCGCTGCGGGTTTCCTGTATGGCCTGACGCACGGCAAGGGCCTGCCCGACTGCGGCCGCCTGGGCGCGCTGGCCGCGGCGGAAGTGATCTCGCACTATGGCGCCCGGCCGGAAACCTCGCTGCGCGAACTGGCCGAGAAGGCTGGATTGATCTGATTTTTTCCTCCCCCGTTTACGGGGGAGGAAACAAGAGTCGCTATTCCCCCATCACCTGCACCACCACCTCGCGTCGGTGCGGCGCGTCGCGGTGTTCGAAGACGTAGATGCCCTGCCAGGTGCCGAGTGCCAGCCGGCCCTTGTGCAGCGGGATGCCGATGCTGGTCTGGGTCAGGCTGCTGCGGATATGCGAAGGCATGTCGTCGGGGCCTTCGGCGGTGTGGCGAAAGCGCGGGCCGCTTGTGGCCAGCCAGGCGAAGAAATCCTGCAGGTCCTTCTGCACGTCGGGATCGGCATTTTCCTGAATGACCAGTGACGCGCTAGTGTGACGGATGAAACAGGTCACCAGTCCATCCGTGATGCCGCTGGCGCGCACGAAATCTTCCAGCGCGGCGGTAAACTCATAAAGCCCCGGCCTGCGCGTCGGCACCGCCAGGGTGTGATGCGCCTGCTTCATCGGGGTTTGCGCAAATAGACATACAGCGCCCCGTCACCGCCATGGCGGACATGGGCAGGGCGGATGCTGGCGATCATCGCCGCCAGTTCCGGCTGGGCCAGCCAGCGCGGCACCATCTGTTTCAGGACGCCATGCGGCGACACCATCCAGCTGGCGGTCTCGTCCCGGCGCGGGTTGCCCTTGCCGGTCACCACCAGCACCAGCCGGTAGCCCCGGCTCTGCGCCCCCGCAAGATAGGCGAACAAGACGCGATGCGCCGCGCCTTCCGTCAGGCCGTGCAGGTCGATGCGGGCGTCGGGCTCCAGCAGGCCCTTGCGCAGCCGGTCTTCGGTACCGCCATTGACGCCGCTGGGGCCGGTGACGGCGGTTTTCTTCTTGGCCGTTTTCGGTTTGACGACCGCCTTGATGGGACGCGCCTGCTTGAAATCTTCCTCGAAAAGTTTGCGGTCCTCGTCGCTCACTTTTTTCATGGCGCGAACTCTTTGTCCGCGCCCAGCCGGTCCGCCAGCGCATTGGGCAGCAGCACATACAATCTGCCCGGCGCCTTCATGAGCCCCGCACGCCGTTCCGCCTCCGCACCAAAGCCGAAGAAGATGTCGCCGCGCACCGGGCCGCGAATGGCGCCGCCGGTATCCTGGGCCACCAGCACGGCATGGACCGGATCATCGCCGTCCGCCGCAACATAAAACGGCACGCCCAGCGCATGCAGGCGCAAATCCACCGCCATGCTGCCCAGCGGCGTCAGGGATGTGCCCTGCGCGCCCGCGCCTTCGGCCTCGCGGAAGAAGATGTAGCTCTTGTCGGTCTCCATCACGGCGCGCGCCTTGTCGGGGTGGGCCAGCAACCAGGCGCGGATGGATTGCAGTGAGACATTTTCGCGCGTCAGCTCGCCCTGCGCGATCAGGGTGCGGCCTATGGCGGTGTAGGGCTGGCCATTCTCGCCGGCATAGGCGATGCGGCCCCGGCTGCCGTCATCAAACGTGACGCGCCCCGAACCCTGAATCTGCAGGAAGAAGAAGGCGATGGGATCGGCAGCGTAGAACAGCACCGGCGCCTTCACGCCACCGGCATTGATCTCGGCCCGGTCGGCATAGGGCACCAGGGCATGGCCCGAAACCTTGCCGGAAATATGCTCGCCCTTCAGCTTGGGCATGAAGGCGCCCAGGTCGGCGCGCACCAGGTCGGGCGGCGGGCCATAGACGGGTGTCTGATAAATGCCGTGCCGGGTGCGGCTGGCGGCGATCTCGCCTTCGTAATAGCCGGTGAACAGGCCGTCCGAGCCGGTGACCTCGTAGGGCGTGAAATTGGCGGCGAAGAAATCCGCGCCCTGCGGCGCGGCGCAGACGGCGCGCCAGTCCGCCACGGCGCCGGCATAGCCGACGCCGCCCATCGGCGCGGTGTCGGGCCTGCCTGCCAGTATGGCGCAGCTATTGCGAAAAGCCGCGAGAGCCGCATCCTGTCCTGCGCTCCAGTCCGGCAAGCTGGAAAACGTGGTACGCGTCAGCTTCAGCAACGAGGTGGGTTGTGACGGCGGCGGCGAAGGGCTGGCGCAGGCGGCCAGCACCAGCAGCGCGGCAAGCCACCGCGCCTTCATTCCGGCACGTCGCCCGAGGTCGCCACCAGCAGCCAGTTGGGATCGGACGCGTCCAGGTCGCGGGCGAAGGTCCACACATCGGTGATGGCGCCGGTGGAAAACAGGGCCTCGAAGGTGACGGTGATCTCGGCATGCTTGCCGGCCAGCGCCGCGCCGCTGACTTTTGCGTCCGTCAGCTTGATGAAGTCCGCATGCGCGCCGCTGCGGGCGGCGATGGCGGCTTCGAACGCCGCCAGCACGTCGGGCGACAGCAGTGGCGCCAGCGCGGCGCGGTCGCCCTTGGCGAAGGCGCCCACGATCAGGCCATAGGCCTCGCGCGCGCCGGCCAGGAATTTCTGGGTGTCGAAGTCGCGGTCGGCGGCCTGGATGTCGAGCAGGCCATTGCCTGTCGCCACGGGTGCGGATGCGGCCAGCGGGTTGGTGACGGGCCCGGCCACCGGCTCGGCTCCGGTCCGGCGGCCCAGCACCCAATAGAGGCGGAAGCAGAGGGCCCCGGCGACGGCCGCGGCGATGACAAGGCCCAGGGTCTGGGAATCCGGCATGATGATGAAAACCTGTGAAACGCGTTGCGATCCCGCCCGCCGGGCGACCCTAGCTGGTCCCGGTCAAGGCTGGGAAGGCTTTTGCTGGCCGCAAAGCGCGGCCAAACCTTGTCAGGCCGCGCCAATCGGTGGTATCGCGCGGGCCGAATTTGCAGGAAAGACCGGTTATGAGCAGCGAAGGAACCCCGATTCCGCAGGACCAGCCCCAGGTGCCGAACCTGCAGGTGATGGCCCAGTACATCAAGGATCTGTCCTTCGAGAATCCCGGCGTGGCAATCGAGCTGACCCAGCGCCCCCAGATCGAGCTGGCGGTTGACCTGAACGCCAAGCGCCTGGACACCGAACTGTTCGAAGTCGAACTGAAGATTCGCGTTGACGCCAAGAATGACGGCAAGGCGCTGTTCCTGCTGGAAGTGGCCTATGCCGGCGTCTTCCGCCTGAGCAATGTCCCGGACACCGCCACCCAGCAGGCTATCTTGCTGATCCAGGCGCCGCACATGCTGTTCCCCTTTGTGCGCCGCGTGGTGGCCGACATCGTGCGCGATGGCGGCATGCCGCCGCTCATGATCGAGCCGATCGATTTCATGGCGCTGTACCAGGCCCGCGTAGCCCAGGCGGCCGGTGCGCCGACGGCGGGAAGCGCCTAAGCCGCTTCGAACTTCCAAAGCGTCTTGTCGCCCAATTCCTTGGCGACAAAGGCGGCATGGAGCGCAATCTCCACTTCCGTAATCAGCGGCGCCAGTTTCTCCGGCCGCTGGCGCGCGGCGCGGACCTGCTCGCCCACCTGTGACGCGGCGATCTCGGCCGGGGCCAGCATCAGGCCGCGCTGGCGGCCGCCGATCAGCTCCAGATAGATTTCCGCCGTCAGCTGGGCGTCGAGCAGCGCGCCATGCTTGGTGCGCGCCGACAGGTCGACGCCGAAGCGCTTGCACAATTCGTCCAGCGAATAGCGCGCGCCGGGCACCTTGCGCTTGGCGATCTCGATGGTGTCGATGGCGCGGGCCAGCGGTATGGGCGGATGGCCGGTGCGCTTGAACTCGGCATTGACGAATTTGAGGTCGAAGCTGGCATTGTGGATCACCAGCGGCGCGTCGCCCAGAAATTCCAGAAACTCTTCCACGATGTGCGCGAACAGCGCCTTGTCGGCGAGGAATTCCGCCGACAGGCCGTGGACGCGCTGGGACTCGATGGGCACGTCGCGTTCGGGATTGAGATAGGCCTGGAAGGTGCGCCCGGTGGGGAAATGATCCACCAGCTCGACACAGCCGATTTCCACGATGCGGTGGCCGTCGGCGGGCTCGAAGCCGGTCGTTTCCGTATCGAAGACAATCTCACGCATTCAGTTTTGCCCGCACATCCGCCAAAATCATTTTCACCTGTTCGCGGGCGTGATCCAAGCCCTTGTCGGTGATCACCAGATAGTGCGCCTGTGCACGCTTTTCCATGTCGCTCATCTGGCGGGCCAGAAGCGCGGCAAACTTGTCTTCGGTCATGCCGGGCCGCGCCAGGACGCGCGCGCGCTGGACATCTTCGGGCGCGGTCGCCACCACCACGGCATCCACCGCCAGGCCGGTCTCCAGCAACAGGGGAATATCCAGCACCACGACCGGCACGGGATTGTCGGCCAGGAACTGGGTGCGCAGATCGGCCACCAGCGGATGCATCAGGTCTTCCAGCCGCTGCAGCGCGCCCGGCTGGGCCATCACCACCTGCGCCAGCGCCGCGCGGTCGACCGCGCCGCCCCGGGTGGAGCCCGGAAAGGCGGCTTCCAGCATCGGCGCGGCTTCGCCCGCATAGAGCGCATGGACGGCGGCATCGGCATCGAACACCGGCACGCCTTCGGCGGCGAACAGTTTTGCGGTTTCGCTCTTGCCCATGCCGATAGAGCCGGTAAGCCCTATGACAAAGGGCTTAGACGCGGTCACGCAGTACCTTCACCAGCGCATCGCGCAAGCCCTGCGTGACCTTGGGCTTCACGCCGAAGAAAGCTTCGAAGGACGGCACCGCCTGATGCATCAGCATGCCCAACCCGTCGATGGTTTTGTGGCCACGCGCGGCAGCGTCTTTCAGCAGCGCCGTTTCCAGTGGGCTGTAGACGATGTCGCACACCGCCGCGCCCTTCGGCAGCGCGCCCAGATCGATGTCCAGCGGCGGAATATTGCCCATGCCGGCGCTGGTGGAGTTGACCACCAGCACGGCGTCGCCCGCCACGCCTGCCCAGTCCGCCAGCGCGCCCGGCAACAGTTTCGCTTTTGGCGAAAACGAAGCCGCCAGGGTTTTTGCGCGGTGCACATCGCGGTTGAGCAGATGGATGGCGCCCGCGCCCAGCATCTCCAGCGCCAGCACCGCGCCGCGCGCCGCGCCGCCTGCGCCCAGCAGCACGACACGCTTGCCGTTCAGTTCGCCGATATTTTCCCGCAGCGATTCCGCCAGTCCGATGGCATCGGTGTTGCGGCCTTCGATGCCGGTATCGGTGAAGACCAGCAAATTGGCCGCCCCCGCCGCGACCGCCAAGGCATCATTGCGATGCGCCAGCGAAAAGGCCGCTTCCTTGTGCGGCACGGTGACATTGACGCCGCGAAAGCCGGCGCGGCGCGCGCCATCGATCACGCGGGCAAAATCCTCGCGGTGCGTTGCCAGCGGGACCATCGCGCCATCGATGCCCAGCTCTTCCAGCCAGTAGCCCTGCAGCACCGGCGACAGGGAATGCGTGACCGGCCAGCCCACCACGCCCGCGATTTTTGCTTTTCCCGTGATCACAACTGCAACACGCCTTCCTTGCGCAGGGCCGCCAACACCGGCAACAGCGGCAGGCCCAGCACCGAGAAATAATCGCCGTCCACTCTAGCGAAAAGCTGCGCCCCGCGCCCCTCGAAATGATAGCAGCCCACCGAGGAGAGGATGGCTGTGCCCTCGCGGGCCAGGTAATCGTCCAGGAATTGCGGGCTCAGCTCGCGCACCGTCATGTGGCAGGGGCTGGCATGGGTCCATAGCAGGCTGCCGTCCCGGGCCAGCGCCGCCGCGGAAACCAGCAGATGTTCCCGGCCCGACATCTCGGCCAGCAAGGCGCGCGCCGCACCCAGGGTGGCGCATTTGCTCAGCTGCCGGCCGTTCAGGGCGATGACGCTGTCGCCGCCCAGCACCAGCGCGCCCGGATGGCGGCGCGACACCCACAGCGCCTTCTGCGCCGCCAGTTCGGTCGCGACAGCCACCGCATCGGCCCCCCGCGCTGTAAGCTCGGCCATCAATGCGTCTTCGTCCAGGTCCGCGGGATCGGCGACGAAATCCACCCCCGCCGCCGTCAGCAGGGTCTTGCGGCTGGCGCTGCCCGAAGCCAGCACCAGGCTCATGCTTGCTCCCTGCGCTCGGTGAGCAGGTTCATCACCGCCGCGGCGGTTTCCTCGATCGAGCGGCGCGAGACATCGATCATCGGCCAGCCCTGGTCCTCGAACAGCTTGCGGGTGGCGCCGATCTCGGCGCGCACCGCATCCAGATCGACATAATTGGTATCGCGCACCTCGCCCATGGTGTTCAGCCGGTTGCGCCGCACCTGGATCAGCCGGTCGGGCGACACCCACAGGCCGACGATCAGTGGCTTCTTCGCCGCCAGCAGTTGCGGCGGCGGCGGCAGCCGCGGCACCAGCGGCACATTGGCCGCCGCCACGCCGCGAATGGCGAGATAGACACAGGTCGGCGTCTTGGAGGTGCGGCTGGCGCCGGTCAGGATGACCTCGGCCCCGTCGATGCTGTCCAGCGACTGGCCGTCGTCATGGGCGATGGTGAAGTTCAGCACTTCGATGCGCTCCAGGTAGCGCTGGTCCACCTGGTGCTGGCGGCCGACCTTGTGGCTTTCCGCCTGGCCCAGGAAATGGCGCAGCGCCATCACCGGGCCCTCCAGCACATCGATGGCGCGGGATCCCAGCTCCATGCAGCGCAGCATCAGCCGGTCGCGCAGGCCTTGGTTGGCCAAGGTGAAGAAGACGATGCCGGGATTGATGGCGACATGATCCAGCGCCCGCGTCAGCTGATGGTCGCTGCGCACCAGGGCGTAAGGATGAACCCGGACATCGACATTCTCGAACTGGGCCAGCGCCGCCGTGGCCATGGCATGCAGGGTCTCGCCGGTGGAATCGGAGACCAGGTGAACGTGAAATTTGCGATCCACAGAACTATCCAAGGGTTGGCGCCGTATCTGGGGTGAAACCGGCCTTTGGTCACAGGCCTCCTAGCCGGGAACGGGGCATCAGTGCAAACCGGTATGCTTTGGGGACAGAGACCCCCTTCGCCAACATGCCGGCAAGCCGGCCGGGCGGCGGCGGAACAATGCCAAGTCCTTGAGTCCATGCGCGCTTGGGCTTATGGCAGGCCTTGCCGCACACTTTCGTCCCCAACTCACAGCCCTCACATCATCTTCATCATCTTTAGAGTCTTAGGAGTCTTGTAATTGAAGAGTGATCGAAAGCTTGTGCGTGTTCTGGAAAGTGGCGTTGAGAAAGTGCCACCCGTCTGGCTGATGCGCCAGGCCGGCCGCTACCTGCCGGAATACCGGGCGCTGCGGGAGAAGGCGGGGTCCTTCTGGGGCATGGCGCTGAATCCGGAATTTGCCGCCGAAGTGACGCTGCAACCCATCCGCCGTTTCGGCTTTGACGCGGCGATCCTGTTCAGTGACATCCTGACGGTGCCTGAGGCCCTTGGACAGAAGGTGACGTTCACCGCTGGCGAGGGACCAAGCCTGACGCCTGTGACCTCGACAGACGGTTTCAACGAAGATCGCGAATCCTGGGCGGCGTACTTCGAGCCGGTCTATGAAGCCCTGCGCCGGACACGCAGCGGGTTGGATGGCGAAGGTTTCGCCGCGACCACGCTCCTGGGTTTTGCCGGTGCACCTTGGACCCTGGCGACATACCTCGCGGCGGGCGCGGGCGGCGATGAACAGAAGGCCGCCAAGCTGTGGGCGTATCGTGATCCCCAGGGCTTTGGATATCTTCTGGATATCTTGTCCGGGTGTGTCGCGTTCCACCTGATCCGCCAGCTCGATGCCGGCGCCGATGCGGTGCAGATCTTCGACAGCTGGGCCTCGGGATTGCCGGCGCCCTTGTTTGAACAGGTGGTGATCGCGCCGACAAAGAAAATTGTCGCAGCGGTGCGGGCGGCAAGACCGGGCGCGAAGATCATCGGCTTTCCGCGCGCTGCAACCCTGGCGGGTTATCAGGACTATGTCGCGGCGACGGGCGTGGATGCGGTGTCGCTGGATACCGCCATGCCGATGGCGTGGGCGGCGAAAAATCTTTCCTGCGCCGTTCAAGGCAACCTCGATCCCATCGCCTTGATTGCCGGTGGCGAGGCGCTGGACCGTGCGGTGGATCACATCCTGGAAGCCACGCAAGGCAAGCCGCACATCTTCAACCTGGGCCATGGCATCCTGCCGGAGACGCCCATCGCGCATGTCGAACAACTGCTGAAGCGAATCCGCAGATGAAGATCGCCGTCATCCTGTTCAACCTGGGCGGACCGGATTCGCCTGAAGCGGTCGAACCGTTCCTGCGCAACCTGTTCTCCGATCCCGCCATCATCGACCTGCCGGCGATCATCCGCCTGCCGCTGGCGCGCTTCATTGCGAAACGCCGCGCCCCCATCGCGCGCGAGATCTACAATCACATCGGCGGCAAATCGCCGATCTTCGAGGAGACGCGCAAGCAGGCCGATGCGCTGGAAAAAGCGCTGTCGGTTGATGGCGTGGAGGCCAAGGCCTTTGTCGCGATGCGCTGCTGGCACCCGTTCAGCGATGGCGCGGCGCGGGCGGCGAAAGCGTTCAACCCCGATAAAATCGTGCTTTTGCCGCTCTATCCGCAATATTCCACCTCGACCACCGCCTCGTCGGTGAAGGAATGGGCCCGCGCCGCCAAGGCGGCGAAGCTAACCGCGCCGACTTCACGGGTGTGCTGCTATCCCTGGGAAGCGGGCTTTGTCGCGGCGTCGGTGGCGCATATCCGCGCCGCCATGGAAAATGCGCCCGCGGGTGTATCTTACCGCCTGCTGTTGTCGGCGCATGGCCTGCCCAAGCGCATGATCACCAAGGGCGACCCCTATCAGTGGCAGGTGGAGCAAAGCGCCAAGGCCATCATCAAGGTGCTGGACATGCCGCAGCTGGAGCCGGTGGTCTGCTACCAGAGCAAGGTGGGACGGCTGGAATGGATCGGGCCCGCCACCGATGCGGAAATCCGCCGCGCGGGGGCCGACGGCAAGGGCGTGATTGCCGTGCCCATCGCCTTTGTCAGTGAACATTCCGAAACCCTGGTCGAGCTGGACATAGAATATCGCAAGCTGGCGGCGGAATCCGGCGTGCCCGACTATCGCCGTGCCGCCACGGTGGGGGCGCATTCTGATTTCATCCTGGGACTGGCGGGCCTTGTGCGCCGCGCGGCCGAGGGCAACACTGTGACTTGTGCTGAGGGGCGTATCTGTTCGCCCGGCCTGGCACGCTGCGGTTTCAATTAAGGGGTTCGCGATGTTCGCATGTCTGGCCAACAGCCCATTGCAGGTCTGCCTGGGCAATTACATTCCCTGGTTCCTGGCCTTTCACATCATGGCGGTGATCGCCTGGATGTCGGGGATGCTGTATCTGCCGCGGCTGTTCGCCTATCACACCGAAACCACGCCGGGCTCGGAAAGCTCGGAACGCTTCAAGGTGATGGAGCGCGGGCTGCTGAGGCGCATCATCAATCCCGCCATGATCGCGGTGTGGGTGCTGGGGCTGACCCTGGCCTGGCTCACCGGGGCCTATGCGGATACCTGGCTGCAGATCAAGTTCGTGCTGGTGCTGGGCATGAGCGGGCTGCACGGCTTTTTCGCGCGTTGCGTGCGTGACTTCGCCAATGACCGCAACACCCGCTCGGCGCGCTTCTACAAGATCATCAACGAAGTGCCGTTCGTGCTGATCGTGCTGATCGTGCTGCTGGTGAAGCTGCAACCCTTCGGCGATTAACCCCGCCCCAGGATGAAACATTAATTGCGCGGCAGGGCCCGGTGGGGATATTTGCAACCCCCGCAATTCCGGCTATAACCCTTGCGTTCTCATTGACCCACCGACCGCCCGCGACGTGCAGGGCTGTCGTGACCGGAACGCCGGTGACGGGTTAATCCAACCACTTTTTCCGATGACCGCGCCGGGGCTCTGTTGCCCCCGTCACATCGGGACCAATCCCTCCCTTTCGTTCAGGTACATTCCATGACTCTCCAAGACGGCCTGCAGGTGATGAAGCTGCAGGAACTCAAGAACAAAAAACCCGCCGATCTCCTGGCTTTTGCGGAGGAACTGGAAGTCGAGAACGCCTCGTCCATGCGCAAGCAGGACATGCTGTTCGCCATCCTCAAGGAGCTGGCCGAGCGGGACGTGGAGATCATGGGCCAGGGGGTGGTGGAAATCCTGCAGGACGGCTTCGGCTTCCTGCGCTCCCCGGAATCCAACTATCTGCCGGGTCCGGACGACATCTATGTTTCCCCCAGCCAGATCCGCCGCTTCGGCCTGCGCACCGGCGACACCGCCGAAGGCCCCATCCGGGCCCCCAAGGAAGGCGAGCGCTATTTCGCCCTGCTCAAGGTCACGACCATCAATTTCGAGGACCCCGAGCAGATCAAGCACAAGGTCCATTTCGACAATCTGACGCCGCTTTATCCGACCAAGGCGCTGAAGATGGAGCTGGACGACCCGACCATCAAGGACAAGACCGGCCGCGTCATCGACATCGTGGCGCCCCAGGGCATGGGCCAGCGCGCCCTGATCACCGCGCCGCCGCGCACCGGCAAGACCGTGATCCTGCAGAACATCGCCAAGGCGATCGCCGCCAACCATCCCGAAGCCTTCCTGATTGTGCTTTTGATCGACGAACGCCCGGAAGAAGTCACCGACATGCAGCGCACCGTGGTGGGTGAGGTTATCTCCTCCACCTTCGACGAACCGGCGACGCGTCACGTGCAGGTCGCCGAAATGGTGATCGAGAAGGCCAAGCGCCTGGTCGAACACAAGCGCGACGTCATCATCCTGCTGGATTCCATCACCCGCCTGGGCCGCGCCTACAACACCGTGGTGCCCTCTTCCGGCAAGGTGCTGACCGGCGGCGTCGACGCCAATGCGTTGCAGCGTCCCAAGCGCTTCTTCGGCGCGGCGCGCAATATCGAGGAAGGCGGTTCGCTGACCATCATCGCCACCGCCCTGATCGATACCGGCAGCCGCATGGACGAAGTGATCTTTGAAGAGTTCAAGGGCACCGGCAACAGCGAAATCATCCTGGACCGCAAGGTCGCCGACAAGCGCGTCTTCCCGGCCATCGACATCATGCGCTCGGGCACCCGCAAGGACGAACTGCTGATCGAAAAGGGCCAGCTGGCCAAGACCTATGTCCTGCGCCGCATCCTGTCGCCCATGGGCACGGTCGACGCCATCGAATTCCTGCTCGACAAGCTGAAGTCGGCCAAGAACAATGGCGACTTCTTCGAAAGCATGAACACCTGATCTTGCCGCAAGGCAGAAACGTAAAAGGCCGGACGCAAGTCCGGCCTTTTTGTTTTCGGGCTCAGCCCTTCAGGAAATCCGCGATCGCGGGATCGGTCTTCAACTGCTCCACCTCTTCGGCAGTGGGCAGCTGCGGCTTATCGCGCTCGACATTGACCATGCAGAGAAAGCCCATCGGTTCGTCGCCCTTGGTGCGAAAGCGGTGCCAGGTCATGGGCGGGATGCGCACCAGGTCGTGGGTGTTCGCCGTCTTCACTTCGCCGCCCACCATCACATCGGCGGCGCCGCGCAGGATCATCACCCCATGGCTGTGCTGGTGGCGCTCCAGCGTGGAATAGCCGCCCGGCGCCACTTCGAAATAGCGCAGCTCGCATTTGAGCTCGGGGTCCTGGAACAGGACCTGGCGGGTGATGGACTTGAAGGGCGCCGAGCCTTCTTCCTTGTAGGGAAGATGCGACACGCCATCCCAGCGGTAATTTTCCAGGAAGGCGCGGAAGATGTCGGCTGGTGCCGGTTCGAGCTTGTCCATCACAGGGCCTCGCTATGGCGAACGACTTCGTCCTGAAACCTCGCCGCTTCCTCAGATATGCGCGTGCCGGCGGAAAGCAAGTCGCCGCCGATCAGCAGCATCACGTCCTTGCCATAGAATTGCAGCATTTCCGCGACGCGGGCCAAGGTCATGCCGCCGGCGGGAACCGGCACGGCGGCGTCCAGCGTCCCCCAGGGCCGCAGCGCCGTGTCCGCCAGGGTGCGGCAGGTGGCGGGGGAATAACCGAAGCGGCCGCCATGGTTGGCGAAGACCACAGCGTCGGCGCCCAGCAGCCGGAACAGCTTGCCGAACAGGAAGGGCGGCGCGATCTGGCCGCTGCCGGCCATGGCCGGGTGACCCATGAAGGCGATATCGGGGTTGTCGCGCAGCAGCGCGTGAAAGGTCGCCAGCCCCGCGATCATGGGCGCGATCAGCACCGCCTTCACGCCCGCGGCACGGGCGATTTCCACTTGGCTGCGCATCTGCTCCAGATGCCCCGACAGCGACGGCAGGTAGATGGTCTTGCCGTTGGCCGCCATCGCCTCGGCAATGCGCGGCACCCGTTCGGCGAAGGGGCTGTAATGCTGGTCGGCAATGCCGTGATCGTCCTTGACGAAATCCAGCCCGCCTTTTGAAAGCCGCCCGGCAAGCAACGCCAAGGTCCTGGCATCCGAGCCCTGCGGCTTCAGCGCCGAACAGGTCATGGCCCGGCCTTCCGCGCCTGCCATCTTGCGCAGGCCTGCAAGCCCGTGACGCGGGCCGCCAAACGCGTTCAGCACCGTGTCCGGAAATTCCGCATCCGCCAGGGTGATGTCGGGATGCATGGAGCTGTTGCCGAACAGCATGTTCAGCAGCTGCCCCGCTTCCAGTCCCGTGGTGGCGACGCTGAGCCCGATGCGGGCCTCGAACACGCCGCTTCCCAGGTCGGTGACGCTTTCCACCTGGCCGACAATATCGCGCAGGATGGCGGGATCGGTGACGGCGGCCACCGGCATCTCCACGCTCTGTTCCACCGCGATGCCGGTGGCGCGCGCGTCAGCGCTGCCGGCGGGCACGCGCAGGTGATAGACGGCGGTCAGGCGTTCCATCACGGCACCAGGATGGTGGCGCCGGTGGTCTGCTTGCCGGTCAGGGCGTCCTGCGCCCTGGCGGCGTCCTTCAGGGCGAAGCGCTGGTTGATGGCGATCTTCACTGCGCCCGAGGCAATCACCGCGAACAGGTCGTCGGCGCAGGCCTGGGTTTCCTCCGCCGTGCGGGTGAAAGAGGCCAGCGTCGGCCGCGTCACCAGCAGCGAACCCTTGGCCGCCAGCAGCGACGGCGCAAAGGGGGCGACGGGTCCCGAGGCATTGCCATAGGTCACCATGATGCCGCGCACGGCCAGGCAATCCAGGCCCGGCAAAAACGTGTCCTTGCCGATGGAGTCATAGACCACCGGTACGCCCACGCCGCCCGTGATCGCGCGCACTTTCTTTTCCCATCCTTCTTCATGCGTGTTCAGCACATGGTCGCAGCCATTGGTTTGGCACAGCGCGGTCTTGTCCGGCGAGGTGGTGCTGCCGATGACGGTGGCGCCCAGGTGTTTGGCCCATTGCACGCCGATCTGGCCGACGCCGCCGGCGGCAGCATGGAAGACGATGGTTTCGCCCGCCTTCACCGGATGGATCTGGCGCAACAGATATTGCGCCGTCATGCCCTTGAGGATCACGGCGGCGGCGACCTCGTCGCCGATGCTGTCCGGCAGCTTCACCAGCTTGTCGGCGGGCACATTGGCGGCATCGGCATAGGAACCGATGGCGCCTGAGCCATAGCCGACGCGCTCACCAAGCTTGAACCGCGTGACGCCCTCGCCCAGTGCTTCCACGACACCGGCAGCTTCCGAGCCCAAACCGGACGGCAGCGGCAACGGATACAGGCCGGTGCGGTGATAGGTGTCGATGAAGTTGACGCCGATGGCGGTGTGCTTCACCCGCACCTGGCCTTTGCCCGGCGCGGGCAGGTCGTAATCGACATACTGCAGCACATCGCTGCTGCCGGGCTTTTCGAAGCGGATCGCCTTGATCATGGTGGGATGGTCCTTGTTTCAAACTGGCGGTGATAGAGATCGGCGTAAAGCCCGCCCATGGCCAGCAGTTCGTCATGACGGCCGCGCTGGACGATGCGGCCGTCGGCGATCACCAGGATCTGGTCGGCGGTGCGGATGGTGGACAGGCGGTGGGCGATGACGATGGCGGTGCGGTTCTTGCGCGCGATCTCGAAGGCATCCTGGATGGCGGCCTCCGATTCGGAATCCAGGTGGGCGGTGGCTTCGTCCAGCACGGCAATGTCGGGCGCCTTGAGCAGCAGGCGGGCAATGGCCAGGCGCTGTTTCTCGCCGCCGGAAAAGCGGTAGCCGCGCTCGCCCACCAGGGTATCCACCCCCTCGGGCAGTCCGCGCACCAGAGGTGCGATCTGTGCCGCCTCCAGCGCCGCCCAGATGTCCGCTTCGCCGGCGTCCGGCCGGGCGTAGAGCAAATTGGCGCGGATGGTGTCGTGAAACAGGTGCGAATCCTGGGTCACCATGCCAATGCGGGCCGACAGCGAAGCCAGGGTGGCGTCGCGCAAATCAGTGCCGTTGATGGTGATGGCGCCGTCCTTCACATCATACAGCCGCGCCAGCAACTGGGTGATGGTGGTCTTGCCCGCGCCCGAGGGGCCCACCAGCGCAGTCAGGGTGCCGGGCGCCACGTCGAAATCGATGTCGGACAGCACGGTTTTTTCCGGCAGCCTGGACGGCGGCTTGGCCACCGCCTCCAGCGAGGCCAGCGAGACTTCGGCCGCGGTGGGATAGCGAAAGGCGACATGATTGAAACGGATGGCGGCCGGGCCCGGCGGAATCGTGACCGCATCGGGCTTCTCGGCGATGGCGGGCGGCAGGTCCATGATCTCGAACACCCGGTCGAACGAAACCAGGGCCGTCATCACCGTGATCTGGATGTTGGAAAGCCCGGTGATGGGGCCGTACAGCCGGCCCAGATAGGAGACCAGTGCCATCAGGGTGCCGACATCCAGCTCGTTGTGCACGGCCAGGACGCCGCCCCAGCCGAAGGTCAGCGCCACGGCCAGCCCCGCCATCAGCGACAAGGCGGCAAAGAAGATGCGGCCATAGACGCTGCGCCGCACCGACAGATCGCCCACCGCGCGGGCCTTGGCGTCGAACAGGGCGGCTTCGTCGTCGGGGCGGCCGAACAGCTTGGCCAGCAGCGCCCCCGCCACTCCGAAGCGCTCGGTCATCACAGCATTGACCGCCGCATTCAGGTCATAGCTTTCGCGCGCCATCTTCTGCAGCACCCGGCCCATGCGCCGCGCCGGCCACAGGAACAAGGGCAGCAGCAGCAGCGCCGCCAGGGTGATCTTCCAGGACAGGAAGAGCATGAAGCCTACCACCATCACCACGCTGATGAGATTGCCCAGCACAGAGGACAGGACATCGGTAAAGGCGCTCTGGGCGCCGGAGACATCGCCGTTGAGGCGGCTGACCAGCGCGCCGGTCTGGGCCCGCAGGAAGAAAGCCAGCGGCATGCGCTGGATATGGTTGAACAGGTCGGTGCGCAGTTTCAGCAGGATGTCCCGGCCAATGCGCGCCGCCAGATAGGACTGGAACAGGCCCAGTCCGGCATCGGCCACCATGATGGCCGCCGCCAGCAGCGCCAGCCGCACCACAAGCGGCGCGTCATGCTTGATGACGCCGTTGTTGATGATGTCGCGATAGATCAGCGGGTTGATGTTGCCGACTGCGGCATCCACCACCACCACCAGCGCAAACAGCGCCAGCCCCGATCCATACGTGGCGGCGAAGCGCAGCACGCGGCGCCGGGTGCCCGGCTTGAGGCTTTCTTCCAGGACCGAGGCATCCTGGCGCAGCGCCCGGCCCGCGCCCATCATGCCCCGCGCCATGCCGCGCTAGCCCCGGTGACGGGGGCTGGCGGGCGCCGTGCGGTGGTTGGCGGGGCGTCCCATCTAGCTGGCCTGCTGCACCTGCTGGCGCAGTTGCGCCGGCAGGGTCAGCACCTGGTCCAGGACGGCGGAATCGGTGATGCCGTCCGAACAATTGCCCGACTGGCAGATGTAGGCGGTGGGCTGGCCGTTCAGCATGCCGCGGCCGGTGGCGGGATGGCCTTCGGGCAGCGGATCGCCGGGCTCCATCTGCACGATCAAGCCGTTGGGCATGGCCTTGCTCCAGGCGGTACGCAGCAGGGCCTGGGTGCGGGCGTTGCCCTTGTGGCCGATCACCAGGATGATCAGGCTGTTCACCAGCACCTCGAAGCCGTTGAGGAAGGCGCCCGAGCCGTTCACCACCCGGTTGGCTTCGTTGCCGAAGGTGACGGCCAGGGTCGAGGCGCGGCTCATATAGTCGCGGTCGCCGGTGATCAGCGCCAGGCGCGTAAGCACGGTCAGCATGGTGCCGTTGGTCGAGGGGGTGGGATTGTCGAACAGCATGCGCGGGCGCACGAACAGCTTGGGCGCATCATCGGCGTAGAAGCAGTAGCCGCCCAGCTTGGTGTCCCAGAAATGATCGTCCAGGGTTTTCACCCAGGCCTTGGCGGGGACGAGGAAGCGGTCGTCGCCGGTCACTTCCCACAGCTGCAGCGCGGCGCGCGCCATGTGGGAATAATCGTCGGCGAAACCGCCCACGCCCTTCACGCCATGGGAGATGTCATGGGCCAGGCGGTCGCCATCGCCCAGGGTCTTGGCGATATAGTCGAAGGCGGCAATGGCTTCGGCGATCCATTCCGGCTTTTCCAGCACCTGGCCGGCGCGGGCGATGGAATAGATCGCCAGGCCGTTCCAGCTGGCCAGCACGCGCTCGTCGCGCGCCGGGGCGGTGCGCTTGGCACGCGCCGCCAGCAGCATGTCGCGCTGCCGGGTGAGCAGGGCTTCGTCGGCTTCGTTGGCGGGCTGGGGATTGCCCAGGCGGCGCGGCAGGTTGCGCCCGCCCAGATTGCCGTCGCGCGAGATGCCATAGACCTGCTTGAAGCGGGCCGAGAAAGTGCCGACCAGGGCGGCGTCGATCTCCGCCTCGCTCCAGGTGTAGAAGCGCGCGTCTTCAGCAAGGGTGCCGCTGGCCATGGCGGCGGCGAAACCGCCCTCCACTTTCATGTCGCGCAGCAGCCAGCGGATGGTTTCGCCGATGCGCTGGCGGCCCAGTTCGTTGCGGTTGAACTGCCAGACCTGGACCAGGATATCGATCATCTGGGCATTGTCGTAGAGCATCTTCTCGAAGCTCGGCTCCAGCCAGCGCTCGTCCATGGTGTGGCGGAAGAAGCCGCCGCCGACATGGTCGGTGATGCCGCCGAACAGCATGCTGTCCAGCGTCGTGAAGGTCAGCTGCGAGAATTGCGGCATGCCGGTGCGCAGGAAGGCGCGCCACAGCATCTCCAGGACGATGGCGTTGGGAAACTTCATCTGTCCGGTGACGCCGCCGAAGAAGATGTCGAAGCCCTGGCCCATGCGCAGCGCGGCCAGGTCGAGATTCATGTTCTCCTGCGGCGCCGCCATGTCGCGGTTGTAGAGGTCTTCCAGCGCGGCACGCGTCTGGGCGGCATTTTCCGCCACCCGCACCTTGTCGGTCTGCCACAGCTTGGCGGTGTCGGCGAGCATCTGGCGGAAGGAGGGCAGTGCGCCCTGCTGCTCGCGCGGCAGATAGCCCGCCACCCAGAAAGGCACACCGTCGGGCGTGAGGAAGATGTTGAGCGGCCAGCCGCCCTGGTGGCGCATGGCGCCGGCTGCGCCCTGATAGACCAGGTCGATGTCGGGACGCTCCTCGCGGTCGGAGAGGATGGGGATGAAGTTCTCATTGATCTCGCGCGCGATCTCCGGGTCCATGAAGGCTTCGCGGTTCAGGGTGTGGCACCAGTGGCAGCCGGCATAACCCAGGCTGAGCAGGATCGGCTTGTCCTGGGCGCGGGCTTCGGCCAACGCTTCGTCGCTCCACAGCCGCCACTGGACGGGATTGTCCTTGTGGGCGGCGATGAAGGGGCTGGTGGTGTCGGTCAGATTGCTCATCTTCTCAAATCCAATCGGGTGCGGCTCGCGGCTTCACGCCGGCCCACTTCTGTGATGTTTTTGCGGCCGGGTTACTTACCCTGAAAAACCACCAGCGCAAAAGGTGCCGCCATGAAGGTCACGATCGAAATGGACATGACCCCCCAGGAGGCCCGTGCCTTCATGGGGCTGCCCGACGTCGCCCCCCTGCAGACCAAGATGCTGGACGACATGCAGGCCCGGATGAAGTCCGCCTTCGATGCCGGGGATCCGGAAGCTATGATGAAGGCCTGGATGCCGCTGGGGGGCGCAGAGGCGTTCAGCAAGTTCCAGAAGCTGATGTGGGATTCGGCGGCCGGCATGGTCAAGAAGGACGGCAAATAGCCTTGCCGGATACTATTTACGCGCTTTCCAGCGCCCCCGGCCGGGGTGGCGTGGCGGTGGTCCGGGTGTCGGGGCCGCGCGCCGGTGCGGCTGCCTTGGCGCTGGCCGGACCCCTGCCCGCCCCGCGCCAGGCGGTGCTGCGGCGGCTGGTGTGGGGCGGGATCGAGATCGATCGCGCCTTGCTGCTATGGTTTGCCGCCCCAGCCAGCTTCACCGGCGAGGATGTGGCGGAATTCCATGTCCATGGCGGCCGGGCGGTGCGTGAGGCGCTGTTCACGGCGCTGGCCGCACTGGGATTGCGGCCCGCCGAGCCGGGTGAATTCAGCCGCCGGGCGGTGGAAAACGGCAAACTGGACCTGACCCGGGCCGAGGCCATTGCCGACCTGGTGGATGCCGAGACCCCGGCCCAGCTGCGTCAGGCGCTGCGCCAGCATGACGGTGCGCTGGCCGACCTTTATGAGGGCTGGCGCGGCCGGCTGATCGCGGCGCTGGGGCGGGCAGAGGCGGCGATCGATTTCTCCGATGACGGGGTGGGCGATGCCGAATTCGCCGCGGCCCGTTCAGCGGCGTCTTATATATTGCAGCAAATACAAGGACATATGGACGATGGGGGACGTGGCGAGGCGCTGCGGGAAGGCCTGCGCCTGACCATATTGGGCCCACCGAATGCCGGAAAATCCAGCCTTATCAATGCCTTGGCGCAGCGAGACGTGGCGATTGTCTCCGACATTCCCGGCACCACCCGCGACGTGGTGGAGGCGCGACTGGATTTGGGCGGCTACCTGCTGACGGTGGCCGATACCGCGGGCGTGCGGCAAACCAGCGACGTGATCGAGGCCGAAGGCGTACGTCGAGCTTTGTCCCATGCGGCAGGCGGCATGACGCTTTTGCTGCTGGACGGAAGTGCAGCAAATCCGCGCGCCGGATTGCCGGATGACCTGCCCGAACCCGACCTGACGGTGTGGAACAAGGCCGACCTGGGGGGCGCCCGGGACGGCATTTCGATTTCCCTGAAGACCGGTGAGGGGCTTTTTATGCTGCAGTCTTTGCTGCAGCAAAAGCTGCAGCATAAATTGGAAGCGCCGGGCGATGCGCCCGCCCTCACCCGGCCCCGCCACCGCCATGCGCTGGGCGAAGCGGTGGCCGCCTTGCAGCATGGCCTCGCTGCGCCCGCCGATCAGCCCGAATTGCTGGCCGAGGATTTGCGGCTGGCGATGCGCGCCATCGGCCGCATCAACGGCCGGGTGGATGTGGAAGAGCTGCTGGATTTTGTCTTCCGCGATTTCTGCATTGGAAAATAAGGCCCGCGCGCGTATTTGAACGCAATGTATGATGTGATCGTCATCGGAGGAGGCCATGCGGGCTGCGAAGCGGCCGCCGCATCGGCCCGCTTTGGCGCCCGCACCCTGCTGTTGACCCACAGGTTCGAAACCCTGGGCGAGATGTCCTGCAATCCCGCCATCGGCGGCGTCGGCAAGGGGCATCTTGTTCGGGAAGTTGACGCGCTCGATGGACTGATGGGAAAGGTCGCAGACGCGGCCGGCATCCAGTTTCGCCTGCTCAACCGCCGCAAGGGTCCGGCGGTGCGCGGGCCGCGCGCCCAGGCCGACCGCGCGCTCTATCGCGCGGCAATGCAGAAATTGCTGGTGGAAATTCCGAATCTGGAAATTCGTGTCGCGAGCGCAGAAGACCTGATTTTAAAGGATGGAATGATCGTCGGCGTTCTCACCGCTGACGGCGAAGAGATCGCCTGCGCAAAAGTTGTGCTCACCACCGGCACGTTTCTCAACGGCCTGATCCATATCGGCGAGACGAAAATTCCTGCCGGCCGCATGAAGATCGAAGACGGCGTGGAAGCGCCGTCCCTCGGCCTGTCGAAGACGCTTTATGGTTTTGGCCTGAACATGGGGCGGCTGAAGACCGGCACCCCGCCGCGGCTGGATGGCCGCACCATCGACTGGGCCGCGCTGGAGATGCAGCAGGGCGACGAGCCACCCGTGCCCTTCTCCTTTCTCACCCGCGCCATCACCACGCCGCAGATCGCCTGCGGCATTACCCGGACAACACTTCAGACCCACGACGTCATCCGCGCCAACCTGCATCGTTCGCCGATGTATTCCGGCCAGATCGCTTCGACCGGCCCCCGCTATTGCCCCAGTATTGAAGACAAGGTCAGCCGCTTTGCCGACCGGGAGTCGCACCAGATTTTCCTGGAGCCAGAAGGACTTAACGACAATCTGGTCTATCCCAACGGCATTTCCACCTCCCTGCCCCAGGACGTCCAGCTGTCCTTGCTGGCAACCATTCCGGGGCTGGAAAAGGTCGTGGTCCAGCGCCCCGGCTATGCCATCGAATATGACTATGTCGATCCGCGGGAGCTGTCGTCCGCGCTGGAGGTCAAGGGCGTGCCGGGGCTCTATCTGGCGGGCCAGATCAACGGCACCACGGGTTATGAGGAAGCCGCTGCGCAGGGTCTGATGGCCGGCTGGAATGCCGCCCGGGCTGCCGGTGGCACCGCCGCCGTCATTCTGGACCGGGCCCAGGCCTATATAGCGGTGCTGATCGACGACCTGGTGACAAAGGGCGTGTCGGAGCCCTATCGCATGTTCACCAGCCGTGCCGAGTATCGCCTGACCTTGCGGTCCGACAATGCGGACCAGCGGCTCACCGCCCTGGGCTTGGCGGGCGGGATCGTTGGTGGCGAACGGGCTGGAGTGTTCGCGGACAAGCTGGAACGGCTGACTGTTTCACGTGAAACATTGGGTTCCCTCTCCCTGACCCCCAACGAGGCGATGAAGCATGGTCTGGCTGTGCGTCAGGATGGAGTCCGTCGCAGCGCCCTGGACCTGATCAACCTGTCGGATTTCGCCACCGTGGCCCGTATCTGGCCGGAATTGGGCTCCCTGGAGCCAGAAATCGTCGAGCAGCTGGAAATTGACGCCCAGTATGCCGGCTATCTCGACCGCCAGGATGCCGACATCGTCGCTTTCCGCCGGGATGAAGGTCGCGCCCTTCCCGCCGGGCTGGATTATGGCGCGATTGTCGGCCTCTCCAACGAAGTCAGGCAGAAGCTGGAGCGCATCCGGCCCGCCACCCTTGGCCAGGCCCAGCGGATCGAAGGCGTCACCGCCGCCGCCCTGACCCTCATTTTGGCCCACGTGAAGGGCCTGAAGAGCAAAAATGCCGTTCGGGCCTGACGAGTTTGCCGCCGAGGCGAATGTTTCACGTGAAACACTGGCCCGGCTGAAGGCCTATGCCGACATCCTCACGGAATGGGCGGCCCTCCACAATCTGGTGGCCCGCAGCACCCTGCCCGACCTGTGGGAGCGCCACATGTGGGATTCGGCACAGCTGGCGCCCCTGGTGCCGGAAAGTGCGCGCACCCTGGCCGACCTGGGCTCCGGCGCCGGATTTCCAGGGCTGGTGTTGGCGGCGATGCTGCCGGGGGTCGCGGTGACCCTGCATGAAGCCACCGCCAAGAAATGCGCCTTCCTGCGCGCCGCCGCCGACCGCATGGGGGTGGCCGCCACCATCGAGAATGCGCGGATGGAGGATTTGCCCCCCCGCTCCTATGACGTGGTTACCGCCCGGGCCTGCGCCCCCCTGCCCAGGCTGCTGGAATATGCTCACAGCTTCGTGGGACCGAACAGTGTTTGCTTGTTCCTCAAAGGACAAAATGTGGGGTCTGAATTGACCGAAGCCCATAAATATTGGAAAATGCAGGTCTCTCAAGTTCCAAGCCAGACCGATCCGTCCGGTGCTATAGTGACCGTGAGAGAGCTGGGCCCCCTGCATGTCGATCCCCCAAAAGCCGCGCATCATGGTCGTCGCCAACCAAAAGGGCGGCGTCGGTAAGACCACCACAGCCATCAACCTGGGCACCGCCCTGGCGGCGGTGGGCGAGCCCACCCTGGTCATCGACATCGATCCCCAGGGCAACGCCTCCACCGGGCTGGGCATCCACCGCCAGGACCGGGGGCTGACCACCTATGAAGTGCTGATGGGCGAAGCCAGGCTGGCCCAGGCCATCATCCCCACCCGCATCCCCGGTTTGTCGCTGGTGCCGGCCACCGTCGATCTGTCGGGCGCCGAGCTGGAGCTGGCCGACCGGCCGCGGCGCAACTTCATCCTGAAGGACGCGCTGGATGAATATTCCGCACACGGACAAAATGCCTTTTCCTACATCCTGATTGATTGCCCCCCGTCCCTCACCCTGCTCACGCTGAACGCAATGGCGGCAGCGGATGCGGTGCTGGTGCCGCTGCAATGCGAGTTCTTCGCGCTGGAAGGCCTGTCGCAACTGCTGCAGACCATCGAGCTGGTGAAGGCCAAGCTCAATCCCACGCTGGAGATGCAGGGCATCGTGCTGACCATGTTCGACAAGCGCAACAAGCTGAGCGACCAGGTCGCCGCCGATGTGCGCGAAACTCTTGGCGAGAAAGTCTACACCACCGTGATTCCCAGAAACGTCCGTATTTCCGAGGCGCCGTCGCATGGCGTGCCGGCGCTGGTCTATGACCTGCGCTGTCCCGGCAGCCAGGCTTACATCAAGCTGGCGGGCGAACTGATCCAGCGCGAGCGGCTGCGGGTCGCGGCATGACACCTCCCACCGATCGTCCGCGCGGCCTTGGCCGCGGCCTGTCCGCATTGATCGGCGATGAAGTCGCTGCCGTGAAGGGCGAGCCCCTCGCGAAGAAAGACACCCGCACCCTGCCCGTCGCGTTTTTGCAGCCGGGCAAGTATCAGCCGCGCAAGACCTTCGACGAACAGCCGCTGGCCGATCTTGCAGCCTCGATAAAAGAAAAGGGCGTGCTGTCACCCATCCTGGTGCGCCCCCTCGGCGCCGACCGCTATGAGATCGTGGCGGGCGAGCGCCGCTGGCGCGCCGCCCAG
>JAQGLO010000179.1 GCA_028292825.1 Alphaproteobacteria bacterium
CGCGGGTGGTGACCGACAGCCGCTCGGACGACTATTACCAGATCAAGTCCACCATCTTTAATGCCCTGATCGACACCATCGACTTGGCGCAGCTGGCCCAGTTGGACCCGGATTCGGCGCGCGAGGAAATTCGCGACATCGTCAACGAGATCATTTCGATCAAGGCGGTGGTGATGTCCATCGCCGAGCAGGAACATCTGCTGCAGGACATCTGCAACGACGTGCTCGGCTACGGCCCGCTGGAGCCCCTGCTGGCGCGCGACGACATCGCCGACATCATGGTCAATGGCGCCAACCGGGTCTTCATCGAAGTCGCCGGCAAGGTGCAGCTCACCAATATCCGCTTCCGCGACAATGCCCAGCTGATGAATATCTGCCAGCGCATCGTCAGCCAGGTCGGCCGCCGCGTGGACGAATCCTCGCCCATCTGCGATGCCCGCCTGCTGGATGGCTCCCGCGTCAACGTCATCGGCCCGCCGCTGAGCCTCGACGGTCCCACCCTGACCATTCGCAAGTTCAAGAAGGACAAGCTAACCCTCGATGACCTGGTGAAGTTCGGCTCGATCTCCCCGGATGCCGCGCGCGTGCTGCAGGTCATCGGCCGCTGCCGCTGCAACATCCTGATCTCCGGCGGTACCGGTTCGGGCAAGACCACGCTTCTGAACTGCATGACCGCCTATATCGACACCGAGGAACGCGTCATCACCTGCGAGGACGCCGCCGAACTGCAGCTGCAGCAGCCGCATGTGGTGCGCCTGGAAACCCGCCCGCCCAATCTCGAAGGCCAGGGCATGATCACCATGCGTGATCTTGTCAAGAACTGCCTGCGCATGCGCCCCGAACGCATCATCGTCGGCGAAGTGCGCGGACCCGAGGCGTTCGACCTTTTGCAGGCCATGAATACCGGCCATGACGGCTCGATGGGCACGCTCCACGCCAACTCCCCGCGCGAAGCCATGTCGCGCCTGGAAGCCATGATCACCATGGGCGGCTATGCCCTGCCGATGAAGACCATCCGCGAGATGATCGTGGGTTCGATCGACATCATCATCCAGGCCGAGCGCATGCGCGATGGTTCGCGCCGCATCACCCGCATCACCGAGGTGATCGGCACCGAAGGCGACGTCGTCATTACCCAGGACCTGGTGACCTATGAGATCACCGGCGAGGACGAGACCGGCCGCCTCAAGGGCAAGCATATCGGCTCGGGCATCGTGCGTCCGCATTTCTGGGACCGCGCCCGCTACTACAATCTGGAACGCGAACTGTCGGACGCGCTCGACAAGGTCAACCAATGATAATCGCCGTCGCGATGCTGTTGGTTCTGGCGGCAGGCGGCGCGATGTTTGCCTTTGCCGGCGGCGACGATGCCACCAAGAAACGCATCAGCGCCGTGGCCCGCCCCCCGGGCAGCGCCCGCGGCCGCGCCCCATCGCCGCAGGAAAATACCGCCCAGAAGCGCAAGAATGTCGCGGCCATGCTCAAGGACGTGGAAAAGAACCGCGCCGCAAAAAAGGAAAAGCCCACCATGCGCCGCCGCCTGGAGCAGGCGGGCTTTCCCAAGACATCGCCCAAGAGCTTCTGGATGGTGTGCGGCATCCTGGCGGCCCTGGCCGCGTCGCTGGCCGTCGCCACCCACCAGACGCCGCTGGTCATCGCACTCGCCGTTTTCACGGTCGGGCTCGGCCTGCCGCGCTGGGTGCTGGGTTTTCTGACGAACCGCCGCAAGAAGAAGTTCACTGAGCATTTCGCCCCTGCCATTGACGTGATCGTGCGCTCGGTGCGCTCGGGCCTGCCCACCAACGAGGCGCTGCGCATTGTAGCGCGCGAATCGCCCAATCCCGTAGGCAGCGAGTTCTACGCCCTGGTGGAAAGCCTAAAGGTTGGTGTCACCATGGAACAGGCGCTCAAGCGCATGATGGAATCCATGCCCACCCCCGAAGTCGGCTTTTTCGGCATCGTCATGACCATTCAGGGCAAGTCCGGCGGAAATCTTTCCGAGGCGCTGTCAAACCTCGCCTTCGTGCTGCGCGACCGCAAGCGCCTGCAAGGCAAAATCAAGGCGATGTCCTCGGAGGCCAAGGCCTCGGCCGCGATCATCGGCTCGCTGCCGCCCGGCGTGCTGGGCATCGTCTATCTCACCGCGCCCCATTATATCTCCAAGCTGTTCACAGAAAGGTCCGGCAACCTGATGCTGGCGGGCTGCGTCGTGTGGATGACCGTCGGCATTCTGGTGATGCGCAAAATGATCAACTTCAAGCACTAGGAGGCGATGATGGACACATTGATGACACTGCTGTTCGACAAGAGCTTCCTGATCACGGCTTTTGTCGGAATTCTGGCCTTTGCCACCATCGTGACTCTGGGCCTGCCATTCCTGGAGCGCAACGGCCTTTCCGACCGCCTCAACACCGTGGCCCGGCGCCGCGAGGAACTGCGCGCCAAGCATCATGCCGCCCTGAACGCCAAGCGCGGCGCACTGCGTGTCGAGCCCACCAGTTACATGAAGGCCACGCTGGACCGCTTCAAGCTGGGCAATATCCTGGAAGGCGAGAATTCCCGCGAAAAGCTGGCTTCCGCCGGCTACCGGGGCCAGGCGCCGCTGATCACCTTCATGTTCTTTCGCTTTGTAATGCCCTTCCTCGTGTTCGGCGTGGTGCTGTTCTACACTTTCCTGATCCTGCACCTGACCTGGACACCGATGATGAAGGTGCTGGCGGCCGTTGCCGGCGCCGGCATCGGCTTCTATGTGCCCGATATCTTCGTCTCCAACATGATCAGCCGCCGGCAGCAGTCGATCATGCGCGGCTTTCCCGACGCGCTGGACCTGATGCTGATCTGCGTGGAATCCGGCATGTCGATCGAAACCGCCTTCAGCCGCGTCGCCGCCGAGATCGGCAGCCAGTCCGCCGAGCTGGCCGAGGAGCTGGCGCTCACCACCGCCGAGCTAAGCTATCTGCCTGACCGCCGCCAGGCCTTTGACAACCTGGCCAAGCGTTGCGGCCATAGCGGCGTCAAGGCCGTGGCCACCGCGCTGAACCAGGCCGAGAAATACGGTACGCCCCTGGGCCAGGCGCTGCGGGTCTCCGCCAACGAGAACCGCGAGATGCGCATGCAGGAAGCCGAACGCAAGGCCGCCGCGCTGCCCGCCAAGCTCACCGTGCCGATGGTTATCTTCTTCTTGCCCTGCCTGTTCGTGGTCATCATGGGCCCCGCCGTCATGTCCGTCAAAGCCGCGATGCACTAGCGCCCGCCGCCAAGCCAAAGAAAAAGGCGCCGGATCACTCCGGCGCCTTTTCGTTTTGTGGTGAGGCGCCGCCTAGTAGGCGTTGGCGCTCAGGCGCAGGCCGGGAATAGCGTCCTTGGGCTTGGCGGCTGTCTTGACCGGCGCGGGCGCGGCCTTGGTGTCGGCCACCTTGGTAGGCTGCGGCTTGGCGGGCACCGGCGCCTTGCTGGCGACTTCGGGCTTGCTGGCTTCGGCCTTGGCGGCGGCGATGGCGGCGGGCTTGCCGTTCAGCTGCTTGGCGATGGCGTCCGCCTTGGCTTCCAGCTCCAGTGCCGCAGTGGCGGCGGTCTTGGCCGGCGCGGGCTTGGCATCGGCAAGCTTGGCGGGCTGCGGCTTGGCGGTGTCGGGCTTGCCCACTTCCGGTTTCGGCGTCACGGCATGGGCCATGGCAAGCTTGGGGGCAACCTTGGTGGCGACCTTGGGCAGCACGGGTCCGGCCATCGGATCGACCGGAACGCGCTGCATCACCACACCGCTGCGCGGCTGAACCTGGGCGGAGGATTCGATAACGTTGTTGCTGGCCGCAGCCGATACCAACTGGCGCGGCGCGCTGCTGGGCGCGGGCGCTTCGGGAATGTTCACGAACGGCGCGGCACTGGCCACGGCCTGCGGCATGGCATGCTGGACCACCGGGGTGCGGGGCGCGGGCTGCGGCGCTTGCGCCATCTGGCGCGCCGCCGGCGCGGAGACGGCCACGGCGATATTCTTGTCCGCGTCCGCCGTCAGGCCCTTCATCATGGCGATGGTGCGCGCGATCTTGGGATCGTCGCCGCCGCCGGCAAGCTCGGCGCGCGCGATCAGCTTCCTGGCGCCGTCTGGGTCCTTGGACAGCATGCGCGACAGGGCATAATTGTTCAGCACACTGGGCTCGCCGGGCTTCAGGGTCAGGGCATGCTCATAGGCGATCTGGGCATCGGGCTGCTTGCCCAGCTGGTCATAGGCCACGCCCAGCGCGGAATAGACGGTCCAGTCGCCGGGCTGCAATTGCTGGGCGCGGGTGAGGAAATCCACCGCTTCCTGCGCCCGGCCCATCGCGGCCAGGGTCTTGCCATATTCGGTGACGACGCGGCCATCATCCGACGCGATCATCATCAGCTGCGACAGGTGCGTGATGGCTTCGGGATACTGGCCCGCCAGCCGCAGCAGCTGCGCCTGGCGGATGCTGCCGTCCAGGGTGGCGGCCGGCTGGACATTGTCGCTTTTGGTGACCGACTTTTTGTCGGAGGCCGGCTTGGCGTCGTCGGAACTGAACCAGCCCGCCTGGGCGCTGCCGCTGAGCGCGGTGCAGCCCAGCAGCAAGGCCGCAAGGGACAGGGAAAGACGATTGGGTGTCGGCATCGGGGGGCAGCCTTCGGTTACGCTGCCGATGATTTTGCCCGCACCCCGGTCAACAAAGACTTAAGTATGTTGTCTCATATAGAAGTAAGAATGTTCCGCGCTGCTTCGTTAACGCGCCCCAGTCCTGACGCAATAAAGGCTTAACCTTTCGGTCCTGATGTCCCAGCGTCTCGCCGCCCTGATCGCGCTCTTCGCCTTTGTGCTGCTGGTGATCGGCGCCTCGCTGTGGGGCGGCAATATCGGGCTGGGGGATCCGGGTTCCAGCCGAATCTCCTTCCAGATCGCCACCGGTTCCACCGAGGGTCTCTATTTCCCCGTCGGCCAGGCCATGGCGGGTCTCATCAGCCATCCCGCCGGGGTGGCGCGCTGCGAGACCGCCACCGTCTGCGGCCCGGCCGGGGTGATCCTGTCGGCGCGCACCAGCGAAGGCGCCGCCGACAATCTGCGCAGCGTCAATTCCGGCGCGGTGGACAGCGGACTGTCCGAGGGCGATGTCATCGCCGCCGCCGTGACGGGCCAGGGCGCCTTCCGCCGGGGGGGCCGGGCGCGGCACCTGCGGGTGATCGCCTCGCTCTTCACCGAGCAGGCGCATCTGGTGGTGTCGGCGCGATCGGGCATTCACCGGATCGACGACCTGCGCGGCAAGCGGGTGATGCTGGGGGGCGCGGAAAATACCGGCGCCATCTTCCGCACCCGCGCCATCCTGGCGGCCTACCGGGTGCCGGAACAAAAGCTGCGGATCGTGGCGCAGGACACCGGCAATCCCGTCCAGCTGCTGCGTGACGGCAAGATCGATGCCTTCTTTGCCACCGCCGGCGTGCCCATCGACGGCGTGCGCGACCTGACGGCGCGCGGCCTGGCGCGGCTGGTGCCGCTGGATGGCGAAGGCCGCGACCGGCTGGTCCGCGCCGTGCCGCAACTGTCGCCCGCGATCATCGCGGCGGGCGCCTATCCGAACATCGGCGCGGTGGAAACCGTGGCCACCCGCAGTTACTGGGTGACGCGCGACAGCGAGCCGGATGCACTGATCTATGGCCTGACGCGGGCGCTGTTCAATCCCGCCAACCGCAGCGCGCTGGCCTCCAGCCATCCCAGCGCCCGCGAGATCCTGCTGGATCATGCGGCGGAGAATCCGCCAGCGGCGCTGCATCCCGGTGCGGCGCGCTTCTATCGCGAAGCGGGAAGACTGAACTGAACCCGCTGTCCGCTTCCTGCCCAAAGCGGACAGCGTGCGCTCGCGCCATGGGCGCAAAGCGGTATCAATCCACAAGGTGGCGGCGCTGGATATAAAACGGGACGACGCGCCGTGAAAGCGATATTGTCCGTCCAGCTTACAAGGAAATGAAAATGGCCGATAAAAGTTCGGAAGAGATCGAGTTGGACAAACGCGCAGCGGAACGTGCGGCAGCCCACAAGGAAATGAAGCTTGCCGTGGGAACCCCCGCACACCATGCAGCGGTCAAGAAGCATACATTGGCCAGTGAGGCGCATGCGAAGGCCGTTACCATTGCGCAAAAGGCAGCGAGCCGCTCACGCAAGTAGATTTTGAAACAATGCCGGCAAAAGTGCCGCGCAATGTGAAGCTGCCGTTCAACCGCTTCTGGCGCAAAGCGGACGGCGCAAGCCTTTAACGGTCCAACCCGGCTTCCACTTCCGCACGGGAATCCGCCATCCATGCCTGCATCGACGGCAGCGCCATCACCCGCTCCATATAGCCTTGCACCGGCGGCGGCACCGCCACGCCATAGGTGACAAAGCGCGACACCACCGGCGCATACATGCAGTCGGCGACGGAGAAAGCGCCGAACAGGAATTCGCCCTTCCAGGTGGCAAGCGCGTCTTCCCATGATGCGATGATGCGCGCGACCTGATCGCGGGTGTCGTCGCGCAGTTCAGGCAGCGGCAAGGTGCGGGCGAATTCCATGCCCAGCTGGTCGCGCACATCGGCAAAGCCGGAATGCATCTCGCAGGCATAGGCGCGCATGAGGGCGCGGGCGCGCGGATCGGCGGGCAGCAGGCCGGCACCCGGATGGCGTTCGGCGATGGTTTCGCAGATCGCCAGGCTGTCCCACACGGTTATGGTCTCGCCGCCCTCTTCGATCTTCAGCACCGGAACCTTGCCGGCGGGCGACCAAGGCAGGATCTGGTCGCGGGTGGTGGGATGCTGCTTTTCGCGCAAGCGGATCACCACCGTCTCGAACGGCACGCCGGCTGCGCGCAGCGCCACATAGGGGCGCAGGCTCCAGCTGGACCAGTTCCGGGTGCCGATGACGAGGGTGTAGGCCATGACTGTTCCTTGCTTACCGGAGCGGCGATTCATAAAGTCACGGCCGCCAGAGTATAAGAGCGCCCCATGCATACAAGCCTTGTCGCCAGCGCCAGAAACGCCATTCCGCTGCATGCCGTCACGGCGAACGCCGCCAAGGCCTGGCTGGCGAAGCAAGAGCGCGGCGCACTGGCCAGCGCCGCGGGCTTCACCGGCGCGCCGGGCCAGTTGGCGGCGCTGCCGGACGCCAAAGGCGGCATCGCGCAATGGGTGCTGGGGCTGGGCGAGACCACCGACATTTTCGCGCTGGCGGCGGCGGCGGAAAAACTGCCTGCTGGGACTTACGCCTTGGGCGCGGTGCCGGATTTCTGCGGCGGCGCCAACGCGGCGCTGGCCTGGCTGCTGGGCGGCTATGTCTTCGACCGCTACAAGAAGAAGCCGCGCGCTGCCGTGAAGCTGGTGACGCCGCCCGGCGTGGACGCGGGCGAGATCACGCGCGTCGCGGGCAATATCTTCCTGGCGCGCGACCTGGTGAACACCCCGGCCAACGACATGGGCCCCGCCGAACTGGAAGCCGCCGCCCGCGCGTTGGCGAAACAGCATGGCGCGAAGATTTCCGTGGTCAGCGGCGCGGCTTTGGCAAAAGGCTATCCGCTGATCGCGGCCGTGGGGCAGGGCAGTGTGCGCAGCCCCCGCCTGATCGAGATTGTCTGGGGTAAAGGCCCGCTGGTCACACTTGTCGGCAAGGGCGTCTGCTTCGACAGCGGTGGCTATGACATCAAGCCCTCCGCTGCCATGTTGACCATGAAGAAGGACATGGGCGGCGCCGCCTGCGTGCTGGCGGTGGCGGGCATGGTGATGGGCGCGAAGCTGAAGCTGCGCCTGCGGGTGCTGATCCCGGCGGTGGAAAATTCCGTCTCCGGCAACGCCATGCGTCCAGGCGACATCTTCCCCAGCCGCAAGGGCCTGACGGTGGAGATCGGCAACACCGACGCCGAGGGCCGCCTGATCCTGGCTGACGCGCTGAGCGACGCCGATGACGAACAGCCCGAACTGCTGATCGATGTCGCCACCCTGACCGGCGCGGCGCGCGTCGCCACCGGCATGGAGCTGCCGCCTTTCTTCACCGATGACGAAACCCTGGCCGCCGACCTGATGCGCCACGGCACGGCGCAGCAGGATCCGCTGTGGCGCCTGCCGCTGTGGCGCGGTTACGAGGACACCATCAACAGCCGCATCGCCGACCTCAACAACAATCCGGCCTATGGCTATGGCGGCGCCATCACCGCGGCGCTGTTCCTCAATCGCTTTGTCACCAAAACCAAGGCCTGGGCGCATCTCGACATCCCCGCCTGGACCGACCGGCCCAAGCCGGGGCGTCCGCTGGGCGGCGAGGCCAATGCGGCGCGGGCGCTGTATGCGATGCTGAAAGAGCATTATGGCCGATAAGCGGATCACGCCGGCCCGCGCCGATCTCGCCGCCGCGCACCTGAAAGGCGCGGTGGATGCGCCGCGCTATGCCGAAGGCTCGCCGCGTTCGGTGTGGGTGGGCCGCACCTCGCTGCGCACCCGACCCTCCGACGAAGCGCCGCAGGACAGCGAGCTGCTCTATGGCGAGAGCTTCACCGTCTATGATTTCGCCAAGGGCTGGGCTTGGGGCCAGGCGGCCAATGATTCCTATGTCGGCTATGTTGATGAAAAGGCGCTGACCGTGCCGTTCAAGACCGAAGGCCGCATCGCCGCCCAGGTGGCGCCGACCTTTCTCGGGCCCGACCTCAAGCGCGCGGTGCAGGACCTGCTGCCGCTGAACAGCGCGGTGCGGGTGCTGGGCCGCGATGGCGATTATGTGGAAATCGAAAGCGGGCTCTATGTCCATCACCGCCATCTGGAGCCGGCCACGGAAAACGATTTCGTGGCGGTGGCGCAGCGCTTTGTCGGCGTGCCCTATGTCTGGGGCGGCAAGACCTATGCCGGGCTGGACTGTTCCGGCCTGATCCAGACCGCGCTGGCTGCGACCGGTATGCAGGCGCCGCGCGATACCGACATGATGGCGAAGGCGCTGGGCCAGCCCATCGCCACGGCGGACCGGCGCGGCGATCTTGTTTTCTGGAAAGGCCATATGGGCGTGATGGTGGATGGCGAGATGCTGCTCCACGCCAACGCCTTTCACATGGCCACGGTGATTGAACCTTTGGCGCAGGCCGTCGCGCGCATCGCCGGGGTCGCCGGTCCGGTCACCGGCGTCCGGCGCCTCTGATCCAGGCTGTCACGACCGCAGGATAAAGCCGGGCGCCGTTTTTTTCCTTTTGCTCGCCGCGCCCTTGGCGGCGACCGACAGCATCTGGCCGCCCACTTCTGCCATGCGATGGGCATCGACCACCACTTCCAGGGTGATGCAGACCTTGGCTTCGCCGCAGGGCTCGATATTGGTGACCGTGATCGTACTGGTCGGATGGCTGGACATGCGCTTCCCCGTTTTGCTGGAACGGTAACGCCGCAAGCTGGCTTTTGTATCCTACCGTACCGAACGGTCCGCTAACCCACTGAATTCAGGGCATGTCTTCCCGGAACGGGTGGGCCGGATAGACCCCCATGATCCGCATGGTGGCGGTGTGGAATTCCAGTTCCTCCAGCGCCCGCTTCACATGCGGCGCATCGGGATGGCCCTGGATGTCGCAATAGAAGCGGGTGGCGTTGAACGAGCCGCCCATCTGGTAGCTCTCCAGCTTGGTCATGTTGACGCCATTGGTGGCGAAGCCGCCCATTGCCTTGTAGAGCGCGGCGGCGACATTCTTCACCTGAAACACCAGCGTGGTGACCACCTTGCCGTCATTGGGCGGGCGCTCATCGTCCTGCGACATGATCAAAAACCGCGTGGCGTTGTGGTGCTCGTCTTCCACATCGGCCTGCAGGACTTTCAGGCCATAGAATTCCGCCGCCAAGGTGGAGGCGATGGCCGCCGCCGTCGGATCGCCCAGCTCGGCGACATGCTTGGCCGAGCCGGCCGTGTCGTACCAGTTGTGCACCACCGCGCCGCGCGCGCGCAGGACCGCGCGGCACTGGGCCAGCGCGGGCGCCTGGCTGTAGATGCTGGTGATGCCTTCCAGGGTGGCGGTCTTCAGGCCCAGCAGCTGGTGGCGGATGGGCAGGAAATGCTCGCCCACGATATGCAGGCCGGAATCCGGCAGCAGGTGATGGATGTCGGCGATGCGGCCGATCAGCGAATTCTCCACCGGGATGATGCAGACATCGCAGTCGCCGGTCTTCACCGCGTCCATGGCGTCTTCAAAAGTGGGCTTGGGGATCGCCGCCGCATGCGGCACCGCCTCGCGCGCCGCCAGATTGGCATAGGCGCCGGGCTCGCCCTGGAAGGCGATGCGTTTGGCGGTGAGAAGGGCTTTGCTCATGACAACAGTTTCCTGGCTCGTTCCAAATCGTCCGGGGTATCCACCGACAGCGGTGCTTCATTCACCTTCGCCACCGCGATGGTCATGCCCGCTTCCAGGGCGCGCAGCTGTTCCAGCTTTTCGCGCAGCTCGAGCGGCGATGGCGGCAAGGCGACAAAACTCTCCAGCGCCTCGCGCCGATAGGCATAGAGCCCGACATGATGGAACAGCGCGCCCGCGCCGGTGGGCGCGGTCGCCCGCGTGAAATAGAGGGCGCGGCCCAGCGCGCCCGAAGCGTCCCAGGCCACCACGGCCTTGACCACCGCCGGATTGGTCTTGTCCGCGTCATTGTCGATGGGGGCTGCCAGGGTGGCGATATCGGCGCCCGATTTGTCCAGGGCCGCCACCACCGCCCGCAGCTGGGCGGGGTCCAGCGCCGGCAGGTCGCCTTGCAGGTTCACGATCACGTCATGGCGGGTCTCGATCTGCCCCAGCGCCGCCCAGATGCGGTCGGAGCCGGAGGGCAGGTCCGGGTCGGTCAGCACCGCCCGGCCACCCGCCGCTTCCACCGCCGCCACAATCTCAGGCTCCCCGGCGGCCACCACCACGGGGCCCAGCCCGGCAGCCATGGCTTGGCGCCAGACCCGCACGATCATGGGAATGCCCGCGATATCGGCCAGCGGCTTGTTCGGGAGCCGGGCCGAGGCCATGCGGGCGGGGATCAGCAGGACGGGATTCACGGGCAGTTCCTTTGGGCCGCTTCTTTAGGCCGGGTTTGCCGCTAAAACCAGACAGGGCCTCAAATTTATGCGACGCTTCGCCGCAATGACGTGCGGGCGGTGGCGGGTAATGTCCCCCCGTATTTTCGCCGGGGCCCGCCATTCGGGCCAGAGCCGGTTTTGGGGAGTGACCATGGATTCCTTCGAGTGGAACAAGATCATCGGTGCGGTTCTGGGCACGGCGATCTTCATCTTCGTTGTTCGCCTGGTCGCCGAGAAGGTCTATGAGCCGGAAATTCCCGCCAAGCCCGGCTATGTCGTGGAAGGCGTGGTGGAAACCCCGGCCGGCGGCGGCGCTGCCGCTGTGGTGGAAGAAGCCCTGCCCGACTGGGGCACCGTGCTGGCCGGCGCCGACGTGGCCGCGGGCAAGACCATCTCGACCAAGTGCGAGCAGTGCCACAACCTGGCCAAGGGCGGTCCCAACATGATCGGCCCCAATCTGTATGCCGTGGTCGATCGCGTCCGCGCCTCGCATCCGGGCTTTGACTATTCCGCCGCCATGAAGGCCAAGCCGGGCAACTGGACCTATGACGAGCTGTTCAAGTTCCTCAAGTCGCCGGGCTCCTATGTCCCCGGCACCAAGATGAGCTTCGCCGGCCTGCGCAGCGACAAGGACCGCATCAACCTGATCGCCTATCTGCGCTCCAACGCCGACGCGCCCGCCGCCATTCCTGCGCCCAAGCCCGCCGCCGCTGCTGCCGCTCCGGCTGCTGCCGCGCCGGAAGCCGCCAAGGGCGCCACGCCGCCGGCCCCGCCGGCCGGCAAGTAAAGGATCACGGTGTCAGGTCCCGGTACGGGAAGTGGGGCGGGCAAACCGAACGTCCTGTTCCTGTTGCCGCCGGGATGGGATGCGCTGTCGAAGGCGCTGTTCGGGCATGACGCCTTCAACAGCTTCCTGCACGGCAAGGATCATTACGCCCCGCAGCAGATCGACTATTTCGTCGGCTTCCGCCCGCCGCACGGCTTCCTCAAGGGCC
>JAQGLO010000216.1 GCA_028292825.1 Alphaproteobacteria bacterium
AACTTGCCTTCCTCCATGGTGGGGGAAAGCGCGGGCATCAGGATCTCGGTGCTCATCAGGCGTAAATGTCCGTATAGAGTTCAGCCAGGCCCGGTTCGGGGCTTTCGGTGGCGAATTCGGCCGATGCGATGACCTGGGCCTTCACCGCGGCATCCATCTGCTTGAGATCGTCTTCATTGACGATGCCGCGCTCGATCAGCTTCTTGCCGAAATTCTCGATCGGGTCGCGCTTCTCGCGCATCTCGGCCAGTTCTTCCTTGCTGCGATACTTGGCAGGATCGGACATGGAATGGCCGCGATAGCGATAGGTCTTCATTTCCAGGATGATCGGGCCCTTGCCGGCGCGGCACCAGGCAAAGGCTTCCGCGCCCGCCTTCTGCACCGCTTCCACGTCCATGCCGTCCACCGTCACGCCGGGAATGCCGAAGGAGGAGCCGCGCTTGGAGAAATCCGACACCGCGCTGGAACGCTCCACGCTGGTGCCCATGGCATACTGGTTGTTCTCGATCACATAGATGACCGGCAGCTTCCACAGTTCGGCCATGTTGAAGGCCTCGTAAACCTGGCCCTGGTTGGCGGCGCCGTCGCCGAAATAGGTGAGACAGACGCTGTCATTGCCGCGATAGCGATTGGCGAAGGCCAGGCCGGTGCCGATCGGCACTTGCGCGCCGACAATGCCGTGGCCGCCATAGAATTTCTTCTCGGCGCTGAACATGTGCATCGAGCCGCCCTTGCCGCGCGACAATCCGGTGGAACGGCCGGTGAGTTCCGCCATCACCGCCTTGGGGTCGATGCCCTGGGCCAGCATGTGGCCGTGATCGCGATAGGCGGTGATCTGCTGGTCACCCTCCTTGGAGGCGCTCATCAGGCCGACAACGATGGCTTCCTGGCCGATATATAGATGGCAGAAGCCGCCGATGAGACCCATGCCGTAGAGCTGGCCGGCGCGCTCTTCAAAGCGCCGGATCAGCAGCATGTCGTGGTAAAGTTTTTTCTGGGATTCCGAATTGCTCTTGGGCGCGTCAGGCATGCGGTTGGGACACCGTTTTTGGTTCTGAAAGACGTAAAAAGGGTTGTCGCAAGCCGGGATAGCGTTGGCAAGAACATTGTACTTTTATTGCGCTGCAAGGTCCGAACACTGTTCGGTAACAGTGCTGACGCTCCCGCCCGCGATCCGAAAAATGAAGCTGGATTCAGTGCGCGGCGCGCGGGACGGCGACCTGGTTGGGGGCCCCGTCCATCAGCTGGCCGCGGGCCAGCTCTTCCACCAGGTCAGGGTCGGCGCCGTTCTGCTCCATCAGGGCAATGCGATGCTCCAGCCGCTGGCGGTTGTCCTGCACCTGGCTCAGCTGCTCCTGCTGGATGCCCAGTTTCGCCTGGGTATCCTCCAAGGCCAGAATCCCGCGATTGCCCCAGATTGCGTAGGTGCCAAAGTAGCTTACGACCGCCAAGGTGATGGCCGGAACGACAAGGAGGCTGAAAAACCGGGTGACCGAACGCTTGATTCGCATGCACCCAACGAATCACATACCGATTCTCCCCGTCAAGGGGGATTCCGTTAAGGATTCGAGGAACTTAAGCCTGCCGGCGTTAAGACTTAGCCGGTCGCCTGCAGGCCTTCCGGATAAGGCCGCCGCGCCGGCCGGCAGGCGGCGCGCATCAACCGGCTGCGGGCGAACCATTGCCGCACCGATTTCTGGTTGTCGGTCGAAACACAGAACAGATGATCGCCGTCCACCGCCGTGACGCACATCACCAGCCCACCGCCGGGCTGCTGCACCACCATGCTGCCCAAACCGATTTGAAGACCGATTTCCATAGCTGTTCTCCGTGATTCCACAGAGAACATAATAGGAACAAAACTCAGGCGCGCAAGACGCCTCGTCCGGCATAGACCGCCGCGTCACCCAGTTGCTCCTCGATGCGCAGCAGCTGGTTGTACTTCGCCAGGCGGTCGGAGCGCGCCAGCGAGCCGGTCTTGATCTGCCCGCAATTGGTCGCCACCGCCAAGTCGGCGATGGTGCTGTCCTCGGTCTCGCCCGAGCGATGGCTCATGACGGCCTTGTAAGCGGCCTTGTGTGCCATCTGCACGGTGTCCAGCGTCTCGGTCAGCGAACCGATCTGGTTGACCTTGATCAGGATGGCGTTGGCGGTGTGGGTGTCGATGCCTTGCTTCAGGCGCGTCACATTGGTGACGAACAGGTCGTCGCCCACCAGGTTGACGGTCCTGCCGACGGCTTCGGTGATGGCCTTCCACCCGGCCCAGTCGTCTTCCGCCATGCCGTCCTCGATGGAAAAGATCGGATAGCGTTTGCACAGGTCGGCATAGACCTTGACCATGTCATCCGGCGACAGCGTCTTGCCTTCGCCTTCCAGCACATACTTGCCGTCCTTGAAGAACTCGGTCGAGGCCGGGTCCAGCGCGAAGAAGATATCCTCGCCCAGCTTGTAGCCGGCCTTCTCCACCGCCTTGGAGATATAGCCCAGCGCCTCGTCCGGCGATTTCAGGTTGGGGGCGAAACCGCCCTCGTCGCCGACATTGGTGTTGAGGCCGGCGTCATGCAGCGACTTCTTCAGCGCATGGAAGATTTCCGCGCCCATGCGCAGGCCTTCCTTGAAACTGGCCGCGCCCACCGGCGCGATCATGAATTCCTGGAAGTCGATGGGATTGTCGGCATGCACGCCACCATTGATGACGTTCATCATCGGCACCGGCAGGGTGTTGGCATTGGCGCCGCCGACATAGCGATAGAGGGGCAACCCGCTGGAGTCCGCCGCCGCCTTGGCCACCGCCAGGCTCACGCCCAGGATGGCGTTGGCGCCCAGCCGTGCCTTGTTGGGGGTGCCGTCCAGCGCGATCATCATCCGGTCGATCTTGATCTGCTCTTCGGCGTCCAGGCCGGCCAACGCGTCGAAGATCTCGCCATTCACGGCCGAGACCGCCTTCTCCACGCCCTTGCCGCCATAGCGCTTGCCGCCATCGCGCAGCTCGACCGCCTCATGCGCGCCCGTGGAAGCGCCCGACGGCACCGCGGCGCGGCCGAAGCTGCCGTCTTCCAGCCGCACATCCACTTCAACGGTGGGATTGCCGCGACTGTCCAGGATTTCGCGGCCGATGATGTCAAGAATGGCGGTCATGGGGGTCTCCGTGAGAGGTGCGCCGTTTCTAGGCGAGTGTACCATGCCAGACAAGACAGAGGCGTTGCGGGCCGCGCAATTGCCACGCGAACCGGCTATGGTCCGGCTTTCACAGGGGGACCCACATGCTTTCCGCACCCGCCACGATCCTGAGCGCCGCCGTCACCATCCTGGCGGTTCTGGTGATGGTCTATATCTTCGTGCTGGTCGGCCGCGTGCGCGGGCGGCACGGCATCCATGCCCCCGCGATGAGCGGTCACCCGGAAGTCGAGCGCGCCCTCAGGGTCCAGGGCAACACGCTGGAGCAGGTGGTGATCTTCCTGCCGCTGCTGTGGGTGGCGACGCTTTACTTCCATGTCGTCGGCTGGCTGCCTGCCGCGCTCGGCCTGGTCTGGTGCATCGGGCGGCTGGTCTATGCCACCGGCTACATGGCCGCCGCGGAAAAGCGCGAACTGGGCTTCATGATCACGGCGCTGGCGTCGGTGGGCCTGCTGGTGCTGTCGATCTGGGGCGTTATCGCCAGCTGGCTGGTCGTTACGGCCGTTTGACGATCGCGTCTATCTCGACGAGCTGCTCCAGCAGTGCGGGGAAGTCCTTCAGCTTGACCATGTTGGGTCCGTCGCTGGGCGCATGGTCAGGGTCCTGGTGCACTTCCATGAAGACGCACGCCACGCCCGCCGCCACCGCCGCGCGCGCCAGGTAAGGCACCATGGTGCGGTCACCGCCGGATGTCGTGCCCTGCCCGCCCGGCTGCTGCACGCTGTGCGTGGCGTCGAACACCACCGGCGCGCCGAAGCCCGCCATGATCGGCAGCGCGCGCATGTCAGACACCAGCGTGTTGTAGCCGAACGAAACGCCGCGCTCGGTCACCAGCACATCGGGATTGCCGGCGCCGGTGATCTTGGCGATGACATTCTTCATGTCCCAAGGCGACAGGAATTGGCCCTTCTTCACATTCACCACCCTGCCGGTATGGGCGGCGGCCACCAGCAAATCGGTCTGGCGCGACAGAAAGGCGGGGATCTGCAGGATGTCCACGGCTTGCGCCACCGCGGCGCACTGGTCGCGCTCATGCACATCGGTCAGCACCGGCAGGCCGAAGGCCTTTCGGATATCGGCAAAGATCGGCAGCGCATTCTCCAGTCCCATGCCGCGCGCCGTCGCGGCGCTGGTGCGGTTGGCCTTGTCGAAACTGGTCTTGTAGACCAGCCCAACCCCCAGCTTGCCGCAGGCCTCCTTCAGCGCGCCCGCCATGTCGAAGGCATGGCTGCGGCTTTCCAGCTGGCAGGGTCCGGCGATGATGCTGAGTTTGAGGCGGTTGCCGATCTCGACCTTGTGATTGTCGGGACCGACCGAGACGATGCTGTTCGGATTCATCCCGCCCTTTTACGTGACGCGGTAGCGGGGGGCAAATCCCTCCCCGGCGCGCATCCGCGAGCTTAAATCGGGGAGGCTGGGCCTCGGCCCAGCGAAGGCCGGAGGGGACTAATGGATCGTCGCCGCGGCGGCGATGCCGGCGACGCCGGTCAGCGGCGAGAACAGGCCCATCGCCTCGGAGAAGATGGTGTTGTGAACCCGCACCACATCGCCCGGATGGATGGCGGTGGAGCGGTCGGTGGCCATTTCAACTTCCTCGTTGCTGCCCTCGCGGCGCACATACACCACGCTTTCGACGGCGGTGG
>JAQGLO010000007.1 GCA_028292825.1 Alphaproteobacteria bacterium
GGCTTCCAGTTTCCCTTCACGACGAATTGAGGCGCTAGACAATGGCGAAGACTTCCCAAATCAACCGCAACAAGAAGCGCGAAAAGCTGGTGGCCCAGTATGCCGTCAAGCGCGCCACGCTGAAGGCCGAGGCCAACAACGAGAAGCTGCCGGCCGAGGAGCGCTTTGCCGCCCGCCTCAAGCTGGCCAAGCTGCCGCGCAATTCGTCCAAGGTCCGCGTGCATCATCGCTGCGAGCTGTCGGGCCGTTCCAAGGGTTACTATCGCAAGGTGAAAATGTCGCGTATCGCGCTGCGTTCGCTGAGCAATTTCGGCCAGATTCCCGGCATGACCAAGGCGAGCTGGTAAGGAGACACCATGATAACCGATCCGATTGGCGATCTCATCACCCGCATCCGTAACGGCCAGATGCGCCGCACGGCCAAGATCAAGTCGCCCAATTCGCGGCTGCGCACCCGTCTGCTGGATGTCCTGCAGGCCGAAGGTTTCATCCGCGGCTATGCCGAGGTCGAAATCAAGGGCCACAAGGAGCTGGAAATCGAACTCAAGTATCATGAGGGCGAACCGGTCATCCGCGAACTGAAGCGCATCTCGACCCCGGGCCGCCGCGTCTATTCGTCCGTCAGCGAATTGAAGCCGCATCGCCAGGGTCTGGGCGTCTCCATTCTCTCCACGCCGCAGGGCGTCATGACGGACAACTCCGCCCGCGAAAAGAATGTCGGCGGCGAAGTTCTCTGCCAGGTCTTTTAAGGAACCAAACGATGTCTCGTATTGGCAAGAAACCCATAGCCCTTCCGGCCGGCGTCACCGCCTCGGTCGATGGCCAGACCGTCAAGGTCAAGGGCCCCAAGGGCGAACTCAGCGTCAAGCTGGTGTCCGAAGTCTCCGCCTCGATCGGCGAGGACGGGATCACCGTCGCGCCGCGCAAGGAAATGGAAAAGTCCGCCCAGATGTGGGGCCTGTCGCGCACCCTGGTGAACAACCTGGTCGCCGGCGTCACCACCGGCTTCACCCAGAAACTGGAGATCCAGGGCGTCGGCTATCGTGCCGCGGTGCAGGGCAAGGTCCTGAACCTGCAGCTCGGCTTCAGCCATGACGTGCCGTATGCGATCCCGGAAGGCATCACCATCGTCACCGAAAAGCCCACCATGATATCGGTGTCGGGCATCGACAAGCAGCTGGTCGGTCAGGTCGCGGCCGAGATCCGTTCATGGCGCCCGCCGGAGCCCTACAAGGGCAAGGGTGTGCGCTATGAAGGCGAATATGTCCGCCGCAAGGAAGGCAAGAAGAAGTAAGATGACAAACGCCCTCTTCAAGAAGCGCCAGTCGCGCACCCGTTACCGCCTCGGCACCCATGGCACGCGTCCGCGCCTGTCGGTGTTCCGTTCGGGCAAGCACATCTATGCCCAGGTGATCGATGACACCCAGGCTGTCACCATTGCGTCCGCCTCGACCAACGAGAAGGACCACAAGGGCAAGGGCTACAATGTCGAGTCCGCCAGCTCGGTCGGCAAGAGCATTGCCGAACGCGCCAAGGCAGCCGGCATCACCCAGGTCATGTTCGATCGCGGCGGCTACATCTATCACGGGCGCATCAAGGCGCTGGCAGACGCGGCTCGCGAAGCCGGTCTAGAGTTTTAAGGAAAAGCAATATGGCACGCGAAGGACAACAGCGGGATTCCAAGGGCGGTCGTGGCGGTCGTGATCGCGACCAGAAGGACTCCGACCTGATCGACAAGCTGGTGCACATCAACCGTGTCGCCAAGGTCGTGAAGGGCGGTCGCCGCTTCGGTTTCGCCGCCCTGGTGGTTGTCGGTGACGGCAATGGTCGCGTCGGCTTCGGTCATGGCAAGGCGCGCGAAGTGCCGGAAGCCATCCGCAAGGCCACCGAAGACGCCAAGAAGTCGCTGATCCGCATCCCGCTGAAGGACGGCCGCACCCTGCATCACGAAGTGCGCGGCCATCACGGCGCCGGCAAGGTGCTGGTGCGTCCGGCGCCGGCCGGTACCGGCATCATCGCCGGTGGCCCGATGCGCGCTGTGTTCGAAGCCCTGGGCGTTGGCGACGTGGTGTCCAAGTCGCTGGGCACCTCCAATCCCTACAACATGGTTCGCGCCACCTTCGACGCGCTGAAGAACCAGCAGAGCCCGCGCATGGTGGCCGCCCGTCGCGGTCGCAGCGTTTCGGAAATCCTGGCCCGCCGCGAAGAAACCGCGGACGCCACCGCCTAAGAGTGAAAGACAAAGTCATGGCCGAGAAGAAGACAGGCAAGACCATCACGGTGCGTCAGTTGAAGAGCGCCAACCGCAAGCCGGAAATCCAGGCGGCGACGCTGCGTGGATTGGGCCTTGGCAAGATCCGCCGTGAGCGCACCCTGGAAGACACCCCGTCTGTGCGCGGCATGATCAATGCCGTCAAGCACCTGATCGAGATCGTCGAAGACAAGAAGTAATTGAATGGCCGGCCCTCGATCAAATCGAGGCGGTCATGGAGATGTAAGATGAAGCTGAACGAAATCCGCAACAATCCCGGCGCCCACAAGCGCAAGGACAAGGTCGGCCGCGGTTCCTCCTCGGGCCTCGGCAAGACCAGCGGCCGCGGCGTCAAGGGCGCCAAGGCCCGCACCGGCAACGGCATCTACGGCTTCGAAGGCGGCCAGATGCCGCTGCACATGCGCATGCCCAAGCGCGGATTCCGCAACATCTTCTCCAAGGATTTTTCCGAGGTGAATCTGAGCCGCATCCAGAAGGCGATCGACAACAAGAAGCTCGATATCAAGGTCAAGATCACCGAAGAAGTCCTGCGCAAGGCCGGCCTGGCTCACAAGAGCAAGGACGGCGTGCGTCTGCTGGCCAAGGGCGAGATCACCGCCAAGATCGACATCGAAGTGGCTGGCGCCTCGGCGGCCGCCAAGGAAGCGGTCGAGAAGGCCGGCGGTACCGTCACCACCACCTATGTCAAGAAGGTGTATGCCAACAAGAAGGGCGAACCGGGCAAGCGCCAGACGCGCCGTGCGGAAGCGGCCAAAAAGCGCGAAGCCCGCAAGGCCTGAAATATGGTCCGTCCCGCTCGCAAGGGCAGGGTGGAACCCCCATATGAGGCCGATACGGGTCTGGCCGATGCGTAACATCGGCATGTTTCTGGGAGCAGCCTGATGGCATCTGCAGCCGAACAACTGGCAGCCAATTTCAGCTTCAATAACCTGGGCAAGTCCCAGGAGCTGCGCAATCGCATCTTCTTCACCCTGGGCGCCCTGATCGTCGCCCGCATCGGCTCCTACATCCCGATGCCGGGCGTGGACCCGGCGGCACTGGCGGCCCAGCTGGCGCAGCAGGGCGGCGGGCTGCTCGACGTCTTCAACACCCTGACCGGCGGCGCCGCCAGCCGCATGGCGATCTTCGCCCTGGGCATCATGCCCTATATCTCGGCCTCCATCATCATCCAGCTGATGACGACGGTGTTTCCCGAACTGGAAGCGCTGAAGAAGGAAGGCGCGGCCGGCCAGAAGGTCATCAACCAGTATACCCGCTATTTCACCGTGGTCCTTGCCGTGGTCCAGGCCTGGGGCATCGCCATGGGACTGGAGCATTTCGGCGGCCAGTCGCACATCGTCATCCATCCCGGCTGGTTCTTCCGCATCGGCGCGGTGATCACCCTGACCGGCGGCACCATGCTCTTGATGTGGATCGGCGAGCAGATCACTTCGCGCGGCGTCGGCAACGGCATCTCGCTGATCATCTTTGCCGGCATCGTGGCGCGCTTTCCCACCATCATCGGCCAGACCCTGGAACAGGCCCGCACCGGCGCGATCAATCCGCTGCTGGTGATTTTCTTCGCGGTCTTCACCGCCGCCCTGGTGGCGTTCATCGTCTTCATGGAGCGGGCCCAGCGCCGGCTGTTCGTCACCTATCCCAAGCGCCAGGTCGGCAACAAGGTCTATGGCGGCGACTCATCCCATCTGCCGCTCAAGCTCAATGTCTCGGGCGTCATTCCGCCGATCTTCGCGTCATCGATCCTGCTGCTGCCCACCACCGTTGCCAGCTTCAACGCCCAGAACCTGCCGGGTTGGCTGCAGACCGTCGTCACCTATGTCAGCCGCGGCCAGCCGCTCTACATGGTGCTCTATGGCGCGCTGATCCTGTTCTTTGCCTTTTTCTACACCTCCATCGTCTTCAATCCGGAAGAGACGGCGGAGAATCTGAAGAAATATGGCGGCGTTTTCCCCGGCATCCGCCCGGGCAAAAAAAGCGCCCAGTTCATCGACTATACGCTCACGCGCATCACGGTGATCGGCGCGGCCTATCTGACGGTGGTCTGCCTGATCCCCGAATTCATGTTCTACAAGTACAACCTGTCCTTTTCGCTGGGCGGCACCTCGATCCTGATCGTGGTGAGCGTGACGATGGACACGGTGGCGCAGATCCAGAGCCATCTGGTGGCGCAGCAATATGAGGGACTCCTCAAGAAGTCCAAATTGCGAGGCGCGCGCCGATGAATCTGGTTCTGTTCGGGCCGCCGGGGGCGGGCAAGGGCACACAATCCAAGATCCTGACCACCACGCGGGGCCTGCCGCAGCTGTCCACGGGCGACATGCTGCGGGCCGCCATCGAGGCCGGAACGCCGCTGGGCCTGGCCGTGAAGGCCACCATGGCCAAGGGCGAGCTGGTCTCGGACGAGACCGTCATCCGCATCATCGGCGAACGCTATGACCAGCCCGACTGCAAGGCTGGGGCGGTGTTTGACGGATTCCCCCGCACTATCCCCCAGGCCCAGGCGTTGGACGCCATGCTGGCCGAGCGGGGCCGCCAGATCGATCTGGTGCTGGAACTGAAGGTGGACGACGCCGTCCTACTGAGCCGGGTAGAAGCCCGGATCAAGGCTGGCGGCATCCTGCGCTCGGACGACACCCCGGAGACCCTGGCCCACCGGCTTCAGGTTTATTACAAGAACACGGCCCCGCTGATCGATTACTACCGGGGGCAGGGCAAGCTCACCACCGTGGACGGCATGGCCCCGGTGGAGACGGTAACCGCCCAGATCGCCAAGGTTCTGGATGGGGTTCCGGTCGAATAGGCGCATGCGACAATAAATCCCGTCTGACAGTTGACGGGAGGGGGCGCATTCCTATAATCCGCGCCCTCGCGACAGTTTTTCCTGTCATACCGTGGTTTCCGGGCTTTTTTCACGCCCGCCGGACCCCGATTTGGCAGGGGCTTGGCGGACCAGTTTTAACGAACGACCTCAACGGCTTAATAAGCCCTCGGAGACATAACCAGTGGCACGTATCGCCGGCGTCAATATCCCGACCAACAAGCGAGTCGAGATCGGTCTGACCTATATTCATGGAGTCGGGCCGCACACCGCCAAGAAGATCGTTGCCCAGCTGGGCATCGATCCCACCCGCCGTATCAGCGACCTGACGGAATCGGAGACCATCCAGATCCGCGAAGTCATCGACCGCGACTTCCTGGTCGAAGGCGATCTGCGCCGCGAAGTCGCCATGAACATCAAGCGCCTGATGGACCTGGGCTGCTATCGGGGCCTGCGTCATCGCAAGAGCCTGCCGGTCCGCGGTCAGCGCACCCACACCAACGCCCGCACCCGCAAGGGGCCTGCCAAGGCCATCGCCGGCAAGAAGAAAGTGACCAAGTAAAATGGCCGAAGCCAAGGGCAAAGCCCCCCGCGCCCGCAAGAAAGAAAAGAAGAACGTCGTTGTCGGCGTGGCGCATGTCGCCGCCACCTTCAACAACACCATCGTCACCATCACCGATCCGCAGGGCAATGCCATCAGCTGGTCCTCGGCCGGCATGATGGGCTTCAAGGGTTCGCGCAAGTCCACGCCCTATGCGGCGCAGATGGCCGCCGAAGATGCCGGCAAGAAGGCCGTCGAGCACGGCATGCGCACCCTGGAAGTCGAAGTCTCGGGCCCCGGCTCGGGCCGCGAATCCGCGCTGCGCGCGCTGCAGGCCGTCGGCCTGGTCGTCACCTCGATCCGCGACGTGACGCCCATCCCGCACAATGGCTGCCGCCCGCCCAAGCGCCGCCGCGTTTAAAGAATTCGTATTTTCGGACGTACCCACTAACCCCGTCGCACGCATGGGCCTGGTCCGACAGGCTCGGGAAACGATGAGGAAAACATGTTTCAGAAAAACTGGCAGGAACTGATCAAGCCCGGCAAGCTCAAGACCGAAGGCGGTCATGACGCGGGCAAGTCCGCAACCATCACCGCCGAACCGCTGGAACGCGGCTTCGGCCTGACCCTGGGCAATTCGCTGCGCCGCGTGCTGCTGTCGAGCCTGCAGGGCGCCGCCGTCACCGCCATCTCCATCGAGGGCGTGCTGCACGAATTCTCGTCCATCCAGGGCGTGCGCGAAGACGTCACCGACATCGTGCTGAACGTGAAGATGATCGCGCTGCGCATGCATGCCGAAGGCCCCAAGCGCGTGTCGCTGCGCAAGCAGGGCCCGGGCGAAGTGAAGGCCGGCGACATCCAGGCCACCGCCGACATCGAAATCCTGAATCCGGACCTGGTGATCTGCACCCTGGACGAGAAGGTGGATTTTCGCATGGAGCTCACCATCGCCACCGGCAAGGGCTATGTCCCCGCCGACCGCAATCGTCCGGAAGATGCGCCGATCGGCCTGATCCCGGTCGACAGCCTGTTCAGCCCGGTGAAGAAGGTTTCGTACAAGGTGGAAAACACCCGCGAAGGCCAGATCCTGGACTATGACAAGCTGACCCTGACCGTGGAAACCAACGGCGCCGTCACGCCGGACAATGCCGTGGCCTATGCCGCGCGCATCCTGCAGGACCAGCTCCAGGTCTTCATCAACTTCGAAGAGCCGCGCGAGCGTGCCGCCGAGGAAGCCAAGCCCGACCTGGCCTTTAATCCCGTGCTGCTGAAGAAGGTGGACGAGCTGGAACTGTCGGTGCGTTCGGCCAACTGCCTGAAGAACGACAACATCGTCTATATCGGCGACCTGATCCAGAAGACCGAGGCGGAAATGCTCCGTACCCCGAACTTCGGCCGCAAGTCGCTGAACGAGATCAAGGCTGTTCTCGCCGAAATGGGCCTGCACCTGGGCATGGAAGTGCCCGGCTGGCCGCCCGAGAATATCGAAGACCTCGCCAAGCGTTACGAAGACCAATACTGATTTTTTAGGAAGCCACTCCCATGCGTCACGGCAATCAAGGCCGCAAGTTCAACCGCACCGCTTCGCACCGCAAGGCGATGTGGGGCAACATGACCGCCGCGCTGATCAAGCATGAGCAGATCACCACCACGCTGCCCAAGGCTAAGGATCTTCGCCCGGTGATTGAAAAGCTGGTGACCCTGTCGCGCCGCGGCGCCAAGGATCTGCACGCCCGCCGCCAGGCGCTGGCCCAGATCAAGGACGCCGACCAGGTGACAAAGCTGTTCGACGTGATCGGCCCGCGCTACATGGGCCGTCCGGGTGGTTACACCCGCGTTCTGAAGGCCGGCTTCCGTCACGGCGACAATGCCCCGATGGCGATCATCGAGTTCATCGACCGCGACGAGAGCGCCAAGGGCCTGGACTCCGGTCCGGTGGACGTGGATTCGGAAGCCTGATTTCCGTCAAACTTCGGCACTAGAATTGGGGCGGCAGCGATGCCGCCCTTTTTCTTTGAGCCACTATCCGCAGAGATGAACAGGCTGATGAAGACGATTTCGATTGCCGCTGGATGCGCTGCACTGGTTGCCGTGGCGGTTTATGCCTTTCCGGCGCTCACCGCCGACAAAGCGCCGGAGACACTCAAGCTGGCGCCTGCCGCGCCCCTCTCGGCCAACAAGGCGCTGCCGTCCGTGCCCGGCTCGATGGGGCAGGTGCAGCTGACCTTCGCCCCGGTGGTCAGGCGTGTCGCGCCTGCGGTGGTCAATGTCTATTCCAAATCCATCGTCCAGGCCCAGGCCAATCCCTTCTTCAACGATCCGTTGTTCGGCCAGTTGTTCGGCACGCCGGAGATGCGCCAGCGCGTGCAGCAATCGTTGGGATCGGGCGTGATCGTGCGCGCCGACGGTGTCATCATCACCAACAATCATGTGGTGGAAGGCGGCAGCGAGATCACCGTCGCGCTGTCTGACAAACGCGAGTTCAAGGCCAAGGTGCTGCTGGCCGATCCGCGTACCGACCTGGCGGTGCTGAAGATCGATACCAGGGGCGAGCGCCTGGCCGTGGTGCCCTTTGCCGACAGTGACCAGGTCGCGGTGGGCGATCTGGTGCTGGCGATCGGCGATCCCTTCAATGTCGGCCAGACCGTCACCATGGGCATCGTCTCAGCGCTGGCGCGTTCGCAGGTGGCGACGGGCGATTCCCAGATTTTCATCCAGACCGACGCCGCCATCAATCCGGGCAACAGCGGCGGCGCGCTGGTCACCACCGACGGCAAGCTGGCGGGCATCAACACCGCCATCTATTCGCGCAGCGGCGGCAGCATCGGCATCGGCTTTGCCATTCCCGCCAACCTGGCGCGGCGCGTGGTGGAAGGCGTGGAGGGTGGCCTGAAGAACGGCGCCACTGCCAGCGTGCAACTCGCCTGGGTCGGCGCCAGCGGCCAGCCGGTGACCAGCGACATTGCCGCCAGCCTGGGCCTGGCCAAGCCCGGCGGTGTTCTGATCAAGGAGGTCTATCCGGGTGGACCCCTTTCCCGCGCTGGGGTGAAAGCCGGGGAGGTGATCCAGACCGTGGACGGCGTTGCCGTGGACGACATGCAGTCGCTCAATTACCGCACCGCCACCCACCGCGCCGGCGAAAGCGTGAAAATGCACGTCGCCGCCGGCAAGGCGGGACGTGACGTCAGTGTCACCCTGGTCCTGCCGCCGGAAAGCCCGCCGCGCGAAGTCACCACCATCGCGGGCCGCAACCCCCTGACCGGCGCCAAGGTGGAGAATGTCTCGCCCGCCACCGCCATCGAGCTGCAGCTGGACGTGATGGCCAGGGGTGTCGCCATCGTCTCGGCCGGCACCAATGGTTTCGCCGCGCGCTACAATTTCCAGCCCGGCGACATCGTGCGCAGCATCAATGGCGCGAACATCAATCGCACTGGCGAACTGGTGCGGGCTCTGAATGGCGCCAATCGCTGGGACATCGTGGTGGAGCGCGGCGGTCGCAAGCTGAGTCTGTCCGTAGAGGGATAATCACATTTGTGCCGTTAAGGATCGCGGCAAAACTGTGATCGACGGATTGCAAGAACGCTGCTGTCAAAGAAGTGTTACGGGGTGTTTCCGCCGATCAATTCTTCTGCATTTTCATGCTTGTAACGCGACGGAACCACGACAGTTGCGTTAGGTCATCTGCCTGGGGGGCACATGCAAAGGGACTGATCATGAAAAAGTTTGTTGTTGCGTCCGCAGCCGCGCTGCTGCTGGCCACGGGAGTGGCCCCGAATCTGGCGATGGCCGATAGCTATGTTTCGATTCTGGGCGGTCCGACATTCGCACCAAGCCTCAACGTCAATGGCGCGAAGCTGAGCATGGACACCGGCTTCAATGCCGGCGCCCGCTATGGCTACTACCTGAATGACTGGAACCTGCCGAACGTCTCGGTCGAGGCCGATGGCCTGTTCAGCCAGTCCAAATATTCGAACCTGGGCGATGCGCGCATCCAGTCCAGCTCCTACATGGGCAACATCGTCTATCATCTGCCGTTCACCGACACGCCGTTCAGCGTGTATGGCGGCGCGGGTGTCGGCGCCATCCAAACCAATTTCGACAATGCCGTCGGCACCCATGGTGGTTCCACCGTGCTGGGCTGGCAGGCCTTGGGCGGCCTGGAATATCGCGCCAGCGAGGATGCCAGCCTGTTCGCGGAATATCGCTTCCAGCAGGCGCATAATGTGAATGTCGGCGCCCTCAGCAATATCGGCAACACGTCGAACAACCTCTCGGTTGGCGTGAAGTGGCACCTGTAATACTGGCCTGACTGCAAAAGCCCCGCGGGAACCTTCCCGCGGGGCTTTTTGCGTTATAAGGGGCCATGTCCGATCTGTTCGAATCCGGCGGCCTGGCGGAAGACGCCCCGCGTCCCCTGGCCGACCGCCTGCGCCCGCAAAAGCTTGCCGATGTGGTGGGCCAGAACCACCTGCTGGGCCCCGAAGGCCCGCTGGGCCGCATGGTGGCCAATGGCCGTCCCACCTCCATCATCCTGTGGGGCCCACCCGGCACCGGCAAGACCACTATTGCCCGGCTGCTCTCCACGGCCTTCAATCTGCATTTCGAGCAGTTGTCGGCCGTGTTCAGCGGTGTCGCCGACCTAAAGAAGAGCTTCGAGGCCGCCCGCCAACGCCGCCGCATGGGACAGGGCACCTTGCTCTTCATTGACGAGATCCACCGCTTCAACCGCAGCCAGCAGGACAGCTTCCTGCCGGTGGTGGAAGACGGCACCGTGGTTCTGGTCGGCGCCACCACCGAGAATCCGTCCTTCGAGCTGAACAGCGCGCTGCTGAGCCGCGCCCAGGTGCTGGTGCTGCGCCGGCTGGACGATGCCGCGCTGGAGGAATTGCTGGTGCGGGCTGAGACCCATTTCGGCGAAACGCTGAAGCTGACCGACGATGCCCGTGCTTCGCTGCGCGCCATGGCCGATGGCGATGGCCGCTATCTGCTGAACCTGGTGGAAGAGCTCTCCAGCGTGAAGACGGTGAAGCCGCTGGATACCGCCGCGCTGGTGAACGCCGTGCAGCGCCGCATGCCGCTCTACGACAAAAGCCGCGAGGAGCATTACAACATCATCTCCGCGCTGCATAAGTCGATCCGCGGCAGCGACCCCGACGCGGCGCTCTACTGGCTGGCGCGCATGCTGGCCGGCGGCGAGCAGCCGCTCTACATCGCCCGCCGCCTGGTGCGCGCGGCGGTGGAGGATATCGGCCTGGCGGATCCGGAAGCGGTACATCAAGCGCTGACGGCGAAGGACGTGTTCGATTTCCTGGGCAGCCCGGAAGGCGAGATCGCGCTGGCGCAGTGCGTCCTCTATCTGGCCAGCGCGCCAAAATCCAACGCGGTGTACAAGGCGCTGGGCGCCGCCAAGCGCGCGGCACAGGAGCATGGCTCACTGATGCCACCGGCCCATATCCTCAACGCCCCCACCAAGCTGATGAAGAACCTCGGCTATGGCGCCGGCTACCAGTATGACCACGATGCCGAAGGCGGCTTTTCCGGCCAGAATTATTTCCCCGACGAGATGGGCCGCGAGCAGTTCTACAGCCCCAAGGACACCGGCTTTGAGCGCGAGATTGCCAAACGCCTGGAATATTGGTCAAAGCTGCGGGCAAAGCGCGGAGGCGGGGAATGAAAACGGGCGTTGTGGCGGCGGTGGCAGCAGGCGGAGCAATCGGCTCGGTGGCGCGGCTTTTCGTGGCCACCGTCCAGAACCCCAGCTGGACCGGTTTTCCCTATGGCATCTTCATCGTCAATGTCAGCGGCGGCTTTGTCATGGGCGTGCTGACCGAGCTGATGGCGCTGAAGTTCAATGTCTCGCCGGAAGTGCGCGCCTTCCTCACCACTGGAATCATGGGTGGCTACACCACCTTCTCTACCTTCAGCCTGGAAAGCGCCCTGCTGATCCAGCGCGGCGCTTATGTCACGGCCTCGGGCTACATCATCGGCTCGGCCATCCTGTCCATCGCCGCCTTGTTCTGCGGCCTGTGGCTAATGCGAGCCCTTTATGGTTGACAGCATTTCCATCGACGCCGACGATGATGGCATCCGTCTCGACCGCTGGTTCAAGCGGCATCACCCGCATGTGAGCCACATCCTGCTGCAGAAGCTGCTGCGCAAGGGCGAAGTGCGGCTAGACGGCAAGCGCGCCGATACCAACACGCATATTGTTGCTGGACAAAAAATTCGCCTGCCCCCCCAGGTGGTGCATGCCAAGGCGCCCGAGAAAACGCACAAGGAGAATGACAAGCCCGCGCCGCATCCGCTGGCCACCAAGGACATGGGCAGCCTTGCAGACCGAATCCTCTACATGGACAAGCAGGTGATCGTCATCGACAAGCCGCCCGGCCTGGCGACCCAGGGCGGCAGCGGCCTGACCAAGCATGTCGATGGCATGCTGGACAGCCTGCAATATGAAAAGCCCGACCGTCCGCGGCTGGTGCATCGCCTCGATCGCGACACCTCCGGCGTGCTGATGATCGCGCGCACGGCGACGGCGGCATCCGGCCTGTCCGCCAGCCTGGCGCTGCGCGACACCTCGAAAGTTTATTGGGCCCTGACCCACGGCGTACCGAAGCAAAAGAACGGCGTCATCAAGGCGGCCTTGGCCAAGGAAGGCGGCCACGGCCCCCATGGGCGCGACGAGCGCATGACCGTCAGCGACGACGAGGACGCCAAGGCCGCCCTCACCGAATATGCCGTGATGGCGACCGCGGGGACCGAATTCGCCTGGGTGGCGGCGCGTCCGATCACGGGCCGCACCCACCAGATACGTGTTCATCTCGCCAGCCTGGGCACGCCCATCGTGGGCGACTTCAAGTATGGCGGCACGGGCGCCCGGCCGCGCGGCGATATCGCCGACAAGCTGCACCTGCACGCCCGCAGCATCGATATCGGCCGGCCCGACGGCAATCGGCTCCAGGCCACCGCGCCGCTGCCGCCGCACATGCTGAAGACCTGGAAGACACTGGGCTTCAATCCCGACGATCGCAGCCATCCGTTCCCGGCCAAGAAGCACGAACTGAAAAAAGCGCCGGTGCAGAAGCCCGGACATGCGCCGCCGTCCCGGGAAAAATCAAAGACCAAACCCGGCATGCAGAAGGCGAAACGCAAAGCCACCAGCACCGGGCATAAAAGAAAATCGAAATGAAGCGTTTCTACAAAGAGGTCTCCATCGCGCCTGCCGATGGCGGCTTCGCCGTGCTGCTGGACGGCAAGCCGGTCAAGACCCCGGCGCGCAGCGCACTTGTCCTGCCGACCGAGGAATTGGCCCAGCGTATTGCCGCCGAATGGCGCGGGCAGGGCGACACCATCACGGCCGTCTCCATGCCGTTGCTGCGGTTGGCCAACACCGTGATCGACGGTGTCGCCGCCAACCGCGAGGCGGTGATCGATGCCATCCTGCGCTTCGGCGAGAATGACCTGCTCTGCTACCGCGCCCACCAGCCGCTCGATCTCGCCGCCCGCCAGCGCGAAGGCTGGGACCCGTTCATCGCATGGGCCCGCCTGCGCTGGAGCGCGCAGATGCGCATCGCCGAAGGCCTGGGCCATGTCGATCAGGCGCCGGATACGCTGGCCGCGCTGCGAGAGGCGATGACGGGCTATGACGCCTTCACGCTGGGTGGCCTGCATGTCATCGCCTCCATCACCGGCAGCCTGGTGCTGGGGCTGGCGGTCGTGGAAGGCCATACCACCGCCGTGCATGCCTTCCAGATGTCGCGGATCGACGAAACCTACCAGGCCGAAAAATGGGGCGAGGATGCCGAAGCGGTTAAACGCACCACCAATCTGGCGCATGAACTGGACAAGGCGTTCGAATTGATCGCCGCCGTCCACCAGGAAAGCAGATAAGTGCAGCGCAAGCGTCCGCTCGTTCCCCGCAACACGCTGGAGACACGGTTGTGGGTGCGGCTCAAGGCGCTGGAAGGGTATCGCTTCCGCAAGAAGTCACCCTTCAGGACCTTCACGCTGGATTTCGTGGAGCATGACGCCAAGCTGGCCATCGCTTTGTTGGACGGTGAGCCGGGAAAAGCACAGCCTGTCCACATCGTCCGCGACAGGCTTCTGAGCGAACAAGGTTATGTGATCCTTCGGCTCTGGCGGCGCGAGGTGGAGCGCGACCTGCACGGCGCTGTCCACACCATCCGGGCTGTCCTGGCCGACATCGCCGCCCACGACTCGTAGTACGCTTCGTGCTGTCGAAGGAAAGCCTGAACATGTCCGAACCGTCCGGTCCGCAATGGTGCGCGCGTTTTCCGCCCAGCAAGTCGCTGGACGATCTGGTGCCGGATTTCAGCGACGCCGTGCGCGCCTTCCTGTCCCAGCTTTCGAAGGCCGGCGCCTCCATCTCCATCGCTGATACCTACCGCCCGCCCGAGCGCGCCTATCTGATGCATTGGTGTTGCATGGTGGGCGGCAGCGGCCAGGACCCGCATGGCATACCGTCCATGGCGGGCGTCAATATCGACTGGACCTGCGGCGGCTCCATCGCTGCCGCCCGCGCCGCCGCCCAGAAGATGATGGCCGGCTACCAGATCCAGTTCCCGGCTGCCCTGGAAAGCCGCCACACCCAGCGCCGTGCCGTCGACATGACCATCGGCTGGCAGGGCACCCTGAACATCCGGGATTTCAACGGCGCGACCCACGCCATCACCAGCAGCCCGCGCAGCGGCTCCAATCCGGACCTGATCCGGGTGGGTGCGACATTCGGCGTGATCAAGCTGGCCACCGACCCGCCCCACTGGTCCGACGACGGGCATTAGCAGTGTTGCGCAGGGGCGGGCGCTTGCTAAGCTGGCGGGCCTTCCAACCAGGTTTCCCATGGCCCGCTTTATCGCCCCCGCACTGTTCTGCGCCGCTATCCTCCTGCCCGTGGCCGCATACGCCGCCTATCCGGGCCACGCCACCACCAGCCCCGAGATCACCGCCGCCGACATCTCGTCGCGCGACAAGGCGCTGGCCGATGACGCCTTCGAGGGCCGCGGTCCCGGCACCAGGAATGGCGAGGCGGCATCGCAATGGATCGCCGAGGAACTGAAGCGCATCGGCATCAAGCCCGCCAATCACGGCAGCTATTTCCAGGAGGTGCCGGCCGTCTCCATCACCATGAACCAGAAAACGTCCAAGGCCTCGTTCCAGACGGCCAAGGGCGCTATTGCGCTGAAGCTGGGAACGGACATCGCCTATTTCTCACCCCACTTCGACAAGCCCGATGCGGCTGTCACCAATTCCCCTATCGTCTTCGTGGGCTATGGCGTGGTGGCGCCGGAATATCACTGGAACGACTATGCCGGCTTGGACGTGAAGGGAAAGACCGTGGTCGTGCTGGTCAATGATCCCGGCAATGAAGACAAAAGCCCGGACCCGAAATTCTTCAAGGGCAAGGCCATGACCTATTATGGCCGCTGGACCTACAAGTATGAGGAAGCCGCCCGCCAGGGCGCCGCCGCGGTCATCATCGTGCACGAGACCAAACCGGCAGCCTATGGCTGGCCGGTGGTGCGCGATTCCTGGGGCGCCGCCAACATGTTCCTGGAAGCCCCCGACCAGAACAAATCCCAGTCCGTGATCCAGGGCTGGATCACGCATGAGACGGCGATTGATCTCTTCCATCGCGCCGGTCAGGACTATTACGCGCTGAAGGCCGCCGCCAACAAACCTGGCTTCAAGGCGGTGCCGCTGGCCGGCGAAAGCTTCACCGCTGACGCCCATTCCAGCATCACCCACATGAAGACGCGCAATGTGATCGGCATCATTCCCGGCACCCTGCATCCGGACGATGTCTTCCTCTATTCCGCGCACTGGGACCATGAAGGCATCAAGGTCGATGCCCCCGGTTCCGACAAGATCTACAATGGCGCGGTCGACAATGGCATGGGCTGTTCGCAGGTGCTGGAGCTGGCGGAGAAATTCATCCACGAGGCCCCGCAGCAGCGTTCCGTCGTCTTCGCCTTCTGGACCCTGGAAGAGCAGGGCCTGCTGGGCTCGCAATATTTTGCGGAGAATCCGTTGTGGCCGCGCAACCATATCGTGGGGGTGATCAATCTCGACGGCGCCGGACCCGAGCCGCGCGCGCACAACATGATCGCCTCCGGCACAGGTCAGTCGGAAATGGAAGACGTGTTGAAGGCGGCGCTGAAGACCCAGGGCCGCATCCTGTCGCCGGACCCGGAACCGGAAAAGGGCGGCTTCTTCCGCTCCGACCATTTCAGCCTGGCGCGCATGGGCATTCCTGCCATCAGCCCGGACGGTGGTGACGATCTGCTGGTGGGCGGCAAGGCGGCCGGCAAGAAGCTGTCGGACGATTATGTCGAGCACCGCTATCACCAGCCGGGCGATGAATGGCGCGCGGATTGGGACCTGACGGGTCCGGCCGAAGATGTGCAGACCTATTACATCGCAGGCAAGGCCCTGGCCAACAGTGACCGCTGGCCCAATTATCTGCCGGGCAGCGAATTCCGTGCGCTACGGGATAAAGACATGGCCGCGAAGAAGTAGCTAAAGATCTTCAATCACCGGCCGCGCCGCCAGCCGCGCAACCTTGCGTGCGGCGTGCTCGATATGATCGAGCCGCCGCGCCAGAACTTCCATGGCGGCGCTGCCATGCAGTTCGGCGAAGCTGGTGCGCGCCGCGGCGGCGATGTCGTGTCCGTCATGCGCCGTGTTAGGCTGCAGCAGATACACCACCCGCTCGCGCACCAGCGCGATGGCCGCGTCCGCGCCCGCCGGATCCAGTTCCTTCGCGCGCAGCTTTACCAGCACCGGCATCGATGAAAGGTCCGACGCCAGCAGATAATTGGCTCCCAGCAACTCGCCCAGCGAGGCCAGCGCCCGGCGGTTCATGTTGGGCTCGTCCGCCAGGCGGCGTATGGCGCCCGACAGTTGCGCCACCGCGTCCAGCGCCTTCTTGCGCGCCAGCCGGTAGCGCTGGGTGACCGGGCCGCGGCGCAGCGCGGCGTCGGCAAACGTTGCATCGGCCGCCAGCAGCCCGCGCACGGTGCGGGGCAGGTCGTCGCGTTCCCAGTTGGGCAGCAGGTAACTGAAGGCCCAGCTCAGGCCCGCGCCGATCAGCGTGTCCACGATGCGCTCGAAGAATTGCGGATGCGTCAGCGGATCCACGAAATGCAGCAGCAGCAGCGACGAGATCGAGGCGCCAATGGCGGTGACGCGATAGGCCACCAGGCCATAGGCATGGCTGGTCCCCACCGCCAGCACGATGAACAACAGCAGCACCGGCGCGGGCAGGGTGTTGATGAAGGTCACCGCCAGGGCGCAGCCGATCAAGGTGCCGGCGACGCGGTCCCAGCGGCGCTGGCGCGTCACGCTGTAGTTGGCGCGCATGATAAGGGCAATGGTCAGCAACACCCAGTTGGCATGGGCGAAGCGGGGAAAGACCAGGGTCAATGCCAGTCCCGTCGTCATCGCCAGCGACAGGCGGATGGCATAGCGCAGCGCCGGTGCATGCCAGCGAAACTGGTTCAGCAACAGCCCGATGCCGCGCGGTGCGTCCTGCCGGAACAGCTCCAAGTCCAGGCCGGCGGCCACGGCGCTGGGCTCGGTGCGGTCGTCCAGCGCGGTGGCCAGGGCCGCGATATAGGTGTCGGCCAGCACCAGCTTGTTGGAGGTGGCGACAAAGGCGTGCAGGGCGGGATCGCCCGGCGCCGCCTCGCGCGCCTGCGCCACCGCCAGGGTCAGCTGGCGCGATTCCTCGGCATGGTTCAGCGGCGCGGCGTGGCCGTGGCGGGAGCGCAGGGCCAGGGTCAGCCGCTCGACCTCATCGGCCATCTGGTACACGAACGCATTCAGCCGCCACATCAGTTCGCGCTGCGCGGCATGGCGCAGTGCCTCGATATCGGCATCGCTGGACAGCACGGTCTCAAAGGCGTCCAGCAGCGCGATCAGCGTATCTATGCGCTTGAGCTGCATGCGGTGCGAGCGTCGCGCGAACAAACTGTCGCGCGCCGCCTGCAGCTTGTCGGCCAGGGCGGCATGGGTGTCGATCACCGCCCGCAGCGCGCCTGGGCCTTCGGTGTCGGGATTGTAGAGCGCCGCCTTGGCGCGCAGGTAATCGGCAAAGGCGCGCATGGCTTCCGCCAGCAGCAGGCGGCGCACCCGGTCGTCCAGCAGCCAGGCCACCAGCAGCGCATAGACGGTGTAGATGAGCCCGCCCAGCACCGACAGCATCAGATGCTCTGCGGCGGTGGCGGGGCTGGTGAAATGCTGGCCCATGGTCAGCACAAAGGCCAGCACGCAGGTCATGGCCAGGCTCAGCACCCATCGGCCATAGGCCGAGATCAGTCCCGCCCATAGCCCGACAAAGGCCACGGCCGCTATGAAGGCGGGGGTGTAAAAGTGCGCAAAGGCCGACAGCGCCGTGAAGGCCCAGGTGCAGGCGAAGGCCGCGCCCATGATCCACAGCTTCTGCCGCAAGGGATCGGTGCGGTCGGAGATGGAGACGCACAGCGCGGCGCTGCCCGCGGCCACCGCGGCATGGAAGCCGAGGCCCCAGCCCACCAGGAGCCCTGTCAGCCCCACGCCCAGCGCAACTGACAGCCCATTCTCGATATGGGCGCGGAATACGGCCAGGGAAAAGGAACGGGGAAGGATCGCCATCTTGTTTTGGTTATAAGGCGGTTTATATGAAAGGCCAGCGAGGGAGAGTCAGGTGAGCGACGATGAGATTACATCCCTGCGGGTGCATGTGCACGGTATCGTGCAGGGCATCGGTTTCCGCGATTTCCTGATCATGTCGGCGCAGCGCCAGAAGCTGGACGGCTGGGTGCGCAACCGCGCCGACGGCTCGGTGGAGGCGCTGGTATCCGGTCCCACCAAGGCGGTGGAGATGTTCGTCAGCCACGCCACCAAGGGTCCCGAAGGCGCCAAGGTCAGCGCGGTGGATCTGCACAACAGCGAGCCGCCGGCGGAAAAAGGCTTCATACGGCGGCCGTCGCTTTAAGGTGCCGCGCTAAGCGCGCTTGCGAACCAGTTCGCGCACCACCGAGATCGCAAAGATCATCAGCCCGATCAGCGCCAGCATCCCGCCAATGCCGATCAGTGGCCCGAAGCCAGGACGCCCGGCCAGGGTCAGGGCCAGTGCCGGTACCATCGTCAGCACGCCGGCCGCTGACGCCACGAAATTGGCCCAGGCCAGGCCCGGCGAAAGCGTCTCGCGCGTCAGGGCGTAAAACGTCCCGTACAGCGCCGTGGTCGCCCAGCCCAGCAGGTTGAGATGGGCATGCGCAGGCGCCAGGGTGAAATCCTCATGGGCTCCCATGACCAGGCCGGCCACCATGCCGACGATCAGATAGAAAACGGCAATGGCGTAGAAAGCTGCAGATACGCGTGGCATGAAAAATCCCCTTTTGAAAATCAGCCAAATATCTTTTGAAAACTCTGCTTCAGCGCGACATCGACATCGGCCATCGACACCATGATGCCTAGATCCGCCAGGCTGGTGACGCCATGCTGCGAAACCCCGCAGGGCACGATGCCGGAGAAGTGCGACAGGTCGGGCTCGACGTTCAGCGCCACGCCGTGAAACGTCACCCAGCGCTTGATGCGCACGCCCAGCGCCGCGATCTTGTCTTCGCGAAGACCGCGCTGGACCCAGATGCCGACACGCCCCTCGCGCCGTTCGCCCTTCACATTGAACAGCGCCAGGGTCTCGATCAGCCACTGCTCCAGGTCGCGCACATAGGCGCGCACATCCGGCTTGCGGGTCTTGAGGTCCAGCATGACATAGCCCACCCGCTGGCCGGGGCCGTGATAGGTGAACTGGCCGCCGCGCCCGGTGTGATAGACGGGAAAGCGGGCGTCCAGCAGGTCGGCGTCATTGGACGAAGTGCCGGCGGTGTAGATGGGCGGATGCTCCAGCAGCCATACCAATTCTCTGGCACGTTCGCACGCCGACCCGTCCGCGATGGCGGCGGCGCGGGCCTCCATCAGGGCAACCGCATCGGGGTAGGCGACCGGCTGGTCGCTCACTTTCCATTCGACGGCGCTTTTCAAAGGAAGGTCCAAATTAAGCTTTCCGAAACCATGTTCCGGCAGGCTGGCCGGATCACCCTATGTAAGGTTTCGATCCATGGCCTCCAATGTCGACGGTGTCAAAGTTGAAATCTCCGTGGTGCTGGGCCGCTCGGTGATCCCCATGCACCAGTTGCTGCGCATGGGCCGCGGCGCCGTCATCGAGCTGGATAGCCACCAGGACGATCCGGTGACCATCCTTGCCAATGACCGGGCCGTGGCGAAGGGCGAAATCCAGATCCAGGGCGACAAAATCGCCGTTTCCGTGGTCGAGCTGCTGCGGGGTTACGAGTAATACACTCGTATTACTGTGGGATTATATATTCCCCACCAAATTCTTGCATTTTAGGGCTGCCGGGCATACCTGTCTGGACCGATGCTCCCGCTTGTCCTCAATCCCGTCTCCCTGAAGGTCGGCCTGTCCGGCCAAGGTGAACTGCGCGACCGCAGGGCCGCCCTCCTGGCCGATGCCGGGGTGGAAGTGCGCCTGCTGCCCGATCCCGTCCCTGACGACGTCTTGGCCGCCCTGCAGCTCCTGTTCGTGGCCGGCATGCCGGAAGGGGAAGCCCGTGAACTCGCCGCCCGCGCCCGCAGGGCTGGCGTGCTGGTGAATGTTGAGGACGTGCTGCCGCTTTGCGATTTCCATGTCCCGGCCATCGTGCGCCGGGGCGATTTGTTGCTGACAGCCTCCACAGGCGGCCAGGTGCCCGGCCTGGCACGCGCCCTGCGCGAAAGCCTGGCGGAGGAATACGGCCCGGAATGGACCGTGCGCCTGAAAGAGCTGAGCCTGGCCCGCGCCAGGTGGCGGTCCCAGGGCCTGACCCCGTCCGAGGTTTCCCAGCATGTGCGCGACATGATCTCGGCGATGGGCTGGCTATGAATAACGTCACGGTCATCGACACCAAGCGCGGGATGCGCCCCCATGCCTTCGACCGCGCCGGCAGCGGCGCGCACGATGCCGCCGTCGCCGCCCGTCTGGCGACCCTGCAGGAGCAGGCCCGGGACCGCGATCCCCACGGCATCCTGGAACTGGCGCTGACCGGCGAATTCTCGCGGCGCAGCGCGGTGGTATCGTCCTTCGGCGCGGAGTCGGCGGTGCTTCTGCACATGGTGGCGCAGATCGATCCCCATGCGCCCGTCCTGTTCCTCAACACCGGCAAGCTGTTCGGCGAGACCCTGCGCTACCGCGACCGCCTGCAGGACATGCTGGGGCTGGGCGATGTGCGCACCCTGGCGCCGTCGCTGGAAGCGCGGCTCAAGACCGATCCCGACGGCACCCTGTGGTCGCGCGACACCGATGCCTGCTGCGGCTTGCGCAAGACCGTGCCGCTGCAGAAGGCGCTGGAGCCCTTCGCGGCCCAGATCACCGGCCGCAAGCGCTTTCAAACACGCGAGCGCGCCGACATGCAGCCGGTGGAGTATTTCGAAGGCCGCTACCGCTTCAACCCGCTGTGGCAGTGGGATCTGCCGCAACTGGAAGCCTATATGGAGCGCAACAACCTGCCGCGCCATCCGCTGGTGGAAGACGGCTATCCCTCGATCGGCTGCATGCCCTGTACCCGCCGTGTCCAGGCGGGCGAGGACTATCGCGCCGGCCGCTGGTCGGGTCTGGACAAGGACGAGTGCGGCATCCATCTGACCGACGGCGGCGGCATCTAGGGCGGGTCTTTTGGCCCACCGACCGAGGCTTGTTTTGCCAGCCCCCGCTTGCTAAACCCCCCGACCTACCGGGATTTTTTCCCATTCGACTGTGCGGTCGTGGCGGAACGGTAGACGCACTACCTTGAGGTGGTAGCGGGGCAACCCGTGGAAGTTCGAGTCTTCTCGACCGCACCAACCAACTTTCTAAGTGGTTGTAACCGTTCAGCGATTTCAAATAAATCCCGCATCCATCAAAACAGCCGCAACATCTGGCTTTTCACACGGCGCGTAAGGATCGCGATTGCGGTGTCTAATGACGCTCTGTCGGAACTTCTAAGATGTTACCCGTGGCAAGAAGTTAGATGTTAACTCCAGGTTAACTACGCCTCGATGACGCTCCCGGTATCGTCAAAGGGGCTTGTCATGCGATTCATTCTAGGTGCTTCTCTGGCGCTTATATGCGCCTCCACAGCCGCGTCCTATGCGGACGAGTATTCGGACACCACGTCCGGATACAACAGCGTCGCGGGCCTCCGGGGTAGCCTGGCCTTCGCCAGCACGGTGAGCGCCCACGACAACCTGACGCCTCCCAATACCTTGAAAGGCAACACCGGGGTTGGCGGCGGTGGGTCCGTCTATTGGGGCACCCGACTCCCCTACGGCTTCAAGGCCGAGCTTGAGCTGCTCTACCGCTACCTGCCGCTGTCGGACGCCACGATCAACGGGGCCAGCGGCTCGCTGGGCGGGTCCGCCAAGCTGTTTGCCCCTATGGCGAATGTTTACTGGAACGTGCCCATCGGGGCCGATGACTTCCACCCTTTCATCGGGGGCGGCGTCGGCTACGCCTGGAATGAGCTTGGAGTGGACAAGGTGGGGGGCACCAGCTTCCCGATCATCCATAATGATAGCTGGCGCTTGGCCTACAACTTCATGGCGGGAGCCAGCATCCCAATGGGTACTGGCGCACGGATGACAGCCATGTACCGCTGGCTCCACGAAGACATCGACATCGCCTGCTCGCTCGGCACCAAGTGCGGTGGCGGGCTGAATTCCCAGAGCGTGGATGTTGGCATCGAGTACGACTTGTAATCAGCGCCGCCACGTTGGATTGGTCGTGTCCTCTAGTGACAACCCGCCCCGAAGCAACTCTGCCAAAGTTCGCTTCGGTTCAGCAGCGGACGCTCGATCCCAGGTGCGGGGCGCGTCAAATAGCACTTAGGTTTCAAAGCGCCTTTTAGACTTTCAGGGTGCGGGGCAAATCGCGAAAAGCCCGCAGAAGCCTTGAAAGAATCTCGATTTAGGCGACGGTTCTCGACCGCACCAGTTCCTTTCCCACGCCGGGGAAATATCAAGCAGGTCTCAACAAGCAGGCGACGCGCCGTGGCGATCTCGTGATCAGCCAGGCGGGCCTTTGGCAAACAGCGCTTCCAACTCGGCCTGGTCTATCTTGCCGTCCTTGTTGGTGTCGGCTTCTTCCGGAAACGGAATCGGCGCAGGGCTCGCCGCCCATTCGGCCCTGTCGATTGCCTTGTCACCATTCTTGTCATCCTTGGCGATGATCTCGGCCGCGCTGGGCTGGGCCATGGCGGCGGGCGCAGCGATCGACATCAGGACAGCGGCAATCAGCAAAAGTCTTTTCATGGGTTTCTCCGGATGGCCTATTTGCTGGCCCCGCGCACCGGACCAAGCCGCTTCTTGCCCACCGCGATGTCGTCAACCCAGACCGTGAAGCCGTTATCGGTGGCGGGCTGGTAGTTGGTGAAGCCGAATGACAGGGTCTCGAACTTGTCGGGAATTTCAATGCCTTCGAAATTGCCCGCGCCCTTGTGCTGGCCGATGTCCTTCACTTCCTTGCCATTCACGAAGAACGCATAGCTCTGGGTTGCCGCATCGGCATGCCATTCCAGCAACTGCCAGTCATCGTTGAACTTCTGCATGGTCGCGGACTTGGGTCCGAACTCCTTGCGTCCGTTCGGCGGCTGGACATTGTAGAACCAGCCATAGTCGCCATTGGGATAGAACAGCAGGGTGGCCAGGCGCACATCGATCAGGTCCTTGGCCAGCGGGCTGGTGCCCTTGCCATCGACCAGGGTGATGTGGATCAGCTTGCCGGTCGGCAGCGGCGTGGGAGTCTGGATCTTGAAGTACATCCGGCCCCAATGCTCGCCGCCCAGTGTTGCGACCTTTTCGGGGTCCAGGCTGATGAAGCGGCTGCCGCGCACCTGGGGCTCGATCCGCAGGGCATGCTTGCCGCTGTGGGCGACGCCTTCCTGGACGGCGATGTTGCCGGTCTTGGTGAAGCCGGCCGGAATCTCGCCGACGGCGGTGGATTCAAAATTTTCCGACATGATGACGCCGGACGACGGGCCGGCGGACTGCTGGCCGGTGGCGCAACCGGACACGACAATGCTCAGCGCCACCGCTGCGAATGAAATCTTCATGGAAAAGTCCCCGGTCCCTGTTCAACGATGAGTCTGTTGGCTCACCTTGGACAAGCCTATCGGCTCATTCCGGGCGGGTCCATATCCGGACCACCGTCAATTTCCGGCAAACCGCTTCAGGTAGCCGAGATTCTGGGGCAGGGCCCCCATGGCGACGCCGCTCTCCAGCGCCACCCCGGCTTCCGTCGCACTGGCCCAGACCATATGGGCCTGGTGCACCATCTGGTCCCGCAGGTTGACGAGATGGAAGCTGGACGGCGGGGTGTGCCCGTCGGCAAAAGCAATGCGGGCGCCCTTGGCCGTGATGTTGCGGATGGTGCAGGGGAAGGACCGCTGTCCATCCGCATAGACCACCATGCCGCCCAGCAGCGAACGCGTGCGCCTGCCGGGGCGGCGTTCCGCGAGCGGCGGCAGCGGAATGGGGATCGTCATGTGCATCATATGGGGTCCGTCAGGGCAACGACCAAGGGAGGTGGCAGTTCCCATGGTTGCTGTCCCGTTTCGGGGCACCGCGCCATTGCGTGCCTGGGGCTGCATGGAGGGCGAAGGAAGGATGCATGAAGATGCTTTTTGCAGCCGCCCTGCCGAATATCGCGAGCCGCTCTACATCGCAGATCGGTGGGTCAGGAGGCTTTCGCGCCCAGCCGCAAGTCCTCGCCGCGATTGATGCGGTAGAAGGTCTCCAGCATCACCATGATCACGCGCCCGGCGCCGGATGACAATCGTCCTTCGATGGCGTCGCGGGTGATGCCGAACATGCCGGCGGTTTCAGGATTTTCAGCGCTGGGCCGCTCGAACCCCATGCTCCAGCCGGTGAAGGCGCGGGGACTTTCGCGGTCCAGCATCAACCGCGCCTCCCAGTGCCGGCGATCGACGGCGATGCGGGCATACAGTTCGCGTACCGTGCGTTCCTCGCCTTCCAGAATTTGCAGGAAGCCGCCATCGATGAAGAGCAGAAGGCCGGTCACATCGAGCGCGGCATTGTTTATGCGCGAGACCGCAAGGATTGCGTCCAGTTCCTCGGCCGCGACATTGCGCGATGTATTGCTGACATAAAGAAGCTGGCGCATGACGCCAGCTTGACCGTGATGGGTTGAAAGACAGTAAAGTCCCGTCCGTACAATAGCGGACGGGACTTTCTGTTTTACTGTGCCGGTGCGGGCGTGGCTGGCGCAGGCGTCGTCGCTGCGGGTGCGGCAGCAGCAGGGGTCGCCGGAGCGGACTGGGCAGCCGGTGCGGTTTCGGCCGGCACCGGTGTCGCCGTGGAGGCGGTTGCGGTGGCGGCAGGCTTGGCCGGATCCGCAGGATGTTCGGCCTCGCGCACGGCCTTGTTCTCGGCGCGGCGATTGGCGGATTCCTTGGCTTCGTCCATGAAACGGTTCTGGGCAAAGGCCGGCGCCGAAACGCCCGTCACCATTGCGGCCATCATCACCGCGCAGAATGCTGTCTTGATCTCCATTTGTTTTCTCTCTCCCCCGAGGGTTTCCTGGTGTTTCCAAAAGAATGCACAGAATGACCGGCGAGCAATCTGGTGATTGTCTTTTCGCCGATGCCCGGCTAGGACCGGCCCATGCCGCTGCATATTATCAAACTTTGCGTGGGATGCGACAGTCTTTCGCACCTGGCCGACTGGCAAAAAAAACGCCTGAAGGAAAAGCGCGCCAAGGGACAGAAGCCGGAACTCGTTCACGTTACGCGCATGACACCTAAGCGTTCCGACGAGGTGCTGGATGGCGGTTCGCTCTATTGGGTGATCAAGGGCCAGATTGCTGCACGGCAAAAACTCCTGGCCTTGCGCCCGGTGAAAAAGAACGGCGTGCCGCATTGCGGGCTGGTTTACGACAAGGAGCTCGTGCCGGTCGTGGCGCGACCGCGCCGGGCTTTCCAGGGCTGGCGTTATCTGGAAGCGGCCGATGCGCCGCCCGATCTCTCCAGGACAAAGGGCGCCATGGATCTGCCGGAAGCGCTGCAGCGTGAACTGGCAGCATTGGGTCTGCTTTGATCTGCTGAAGAAACGGGCACCGTTCGCAATTGCGATATGAGCCGCATTTTTCCGCGAGCGTTCACACCGCCATATTGTCGATCAACCGGGTCTTGCCGATCTTCGCCGCCGCCAGGATGCGGGCAGGGCGTTCCAATGCCGCGATCACCGACAGGCTTTCGGCGTCGCGGATGGCAACATAATCCACGCTGTCGAAGCCGGCTGTCGTCAATGCTGATTCGGCCGCCATTTCCGCAGCGCGCAGGTCGCCGCGCCGGGCCTGCAGGATCGCGTTTTTCAGAATCACATTCAGCGTCGCGGCGACCTTGCGTTCGTCTGCCGACAGATAGGCGTTGCGCGATGACATCGCCAGGCCATCGGCTTCGCGCAAGGTCGGCGCGCCGATGATCCGGGTCGGCAGCGCCAGGTCCCGCACCAGCCGCGTGACCACCTGAAGCTGCTGGTAATCCTTCTCGCCGAACACCGCGATGTCGGGCAGGGCAGCGATCAGCAGCTTGGCGACCACGGTGGCGACGCCGGTGAAGAAATGCGGCCGGAAATCCGTTTCGAGTCCGGCGCTGGGACCGCCCACCGTGATTCCGGTGGCGAAACCCTCGGGATACATCTCGCGGGCGTTGGGCGCGAAGACGATGGCGGCGGCGTCTCCCAGCCTGGCGAGATCGGCGTCCAGGGTGCGGGGATAGGCGTCGAAGTCTTCGTGCGGCGCAAATTGCGCTGGATTGACGAAGATGCTGACCACCACATGATCGCAATGCGCCTTGGCTTCTGTCACAAGCGAGACATGGCCGTCATGCAGGGCGCCCATGGTCGGCACCATGCCGATGCGCGCACGTCCGACAGAGGTGTGCTTCAGGGCGGCGATGGCGCTGCGAAGTTCGGCTATCGTCGAGACGATATGCGCCACTAACGGGTCTGCACAGCCGCGAAACAGGTCTGGCCGCGCTGGGTCAGCTGCGAGCAGACATCGCGGGCCTCACGTTCTGCGAACAGGCCGAAGCGCGCCCGGTACATGGTGTGACCTTCTGCGGTCTGTACCGGCGAGATGATCTTGGCGGCGCGCGCCAGCACGTCCTGCGCCTTGCCCGCGTAAACCGTCAGCTGGGCCTTGGCCAACGCCTTGTCGGCATAGGCACCGATCTGGATGGTCCAGTTGCGCCCGGGGGCGGGCACGGGAACGGCGGGCTCTGCATCGCCTTCGCCATCCTCGCGCAATGATGGGCGCATCTGCGGACGCGGCGCGTTGACGGCCACCTGGACCAGACTGGACTTGACCAAATTCGATTGCGCCGCCGCCAGAAGAATGTCGGGACGCGCGGTGGGCCGCACCGCCGGGACAGGCACATTGGGCACCACCGCGGCAACGACAGGTGCCGGGGGCTTGGCTTGCGGGGCCGGGCCGGGCGCCTTGGCCTGCTGCGGAACCGGCGCTGCGGGTTTGGCGGGCGCTGCCGCCTCGCCATGGATGACGCTGAAATTCTCATCCGGGGCGCGCACCGCTTCGGCGGCGTCTTCGTCGTCATTGAGCACGGTGTTCGGCATCGGCGACAGCGAGGCGAATTTGTTGGACGCAACCTGCGGCAGGCTGAAGCCCGCGATGGCCGGTGCCGGCGCATTCTGGGCGACCTGCTGCCACGGCACAGTGGCGCGTGCCACCATCATGGGATTGGTGCCGATCTGGGCGAAGGTCTGGTCCAGCAGCCGCACCATTTCCATGTCGCGGCGCACGGCGGTGCGTCCGCCCATCACCACGGCGATCAGATGGGTGGTGCCGCGGGTGACCGAGCTGACAAGGTTGAAACCGCTGGCGCCGGTATAGCCGGTCTTGATGCCATCGGCGCCGTCATAGCGGCCGATCAGGTTGTCATGGGTGGGATACCAGACATTCTGGTACTTGAAGCCCGCCAGTCCGAAATACGGAAAATACTGCGGAAAGTCATAGGCCACATGCCGCCCCAGCACGGCCAGGTCGGCGGCGGTGGAAATCTGCAGCGGGTCGGGAAGACCGCTGGCATTGTGATAGTTGGTTTCGCGCATGCCGATCTGGCGGGCCTTGGCCGTCATCATTTCGGCGAAATGGGATTCGGTGCCGCCCAGCGCCTCGGCGATCACCACGGCCACGTCATTGGCACTGCGGATCACGATGGCGCGGATGGCGAGGTCCACCGGAATGGTCTGGCCGGGGCGAAGTCCCAGCTTTGTCGGCTTCTGGATGCTGGCGTGATAGCTGACCGGCAGCGGCGTCTGCATGGTAAGCTTGCCCTGCTTCAGGGCGTCGAACAGCAGATACAGGGTCATCATCTTGGTGAGCGAGGCGGGGTGTCGTTCCGCCTGCTCGTTGCGGGCGTAGAGCACCTTGCCCGTGGCGCCGTCCACGATCAGGGCGGCATCCTTGGCCGGGTCGGTGGGATTGGCGGGCATGCGCACCGTGCCGCGGTGGCGCAGGCTGACGCCGCGCAGGGCAGGGGCGTGGCCGACATGGCGGTGCCTGGCGGCGAAGGCAGGCTCACTCAACCCGGCCAGGAGAACCAGAAGCGCGGCCAGGCTGGAAAGAAACCGGTACGGTAAAGACAATCTCATCCCCAAAAGCCGGGAGCCCTTTCGGCAAAAAACCAAATTGCGACACTTTCCGCAAGGCAGAATCAGGAATCCAGTATGTCTTTCCGGGATTTACGATCTATTAACGAAGGTTGCCAGTGTTCCATTTTCCGTCACGCAAAATTTATGGTGCGACGCAACAATTAACCCTTGACGAGGAAGGGGTGCTGCCTCCATATAAGTCATGTTGCAGTGCAACAGGCCAGCCGGGCATCCGGTCGTGCCCGAACCTACATAGAGAGGACATGCCATGACCAAGTCCAAGACCGCCGAAAAAGCCACCGCCACCGCTGAATCCGCCCTGGAATCGGGCACTGCCGCGATCAAGACCGGCATGGAAAAGGCCCTGAAGGGCTATGATGCCTTTGTGGGCTACGGCAAGGACACCGCCGAAGCCGTGACCAAGTCGGCCACCACCGCCGGCAAGGGTTTCGAGACTATCAACAGCGAAATCTATTCCTATTCCAAGTCGTCGATCGAAGACGCGGTTGCCGCGTCCAAGACCCTGCTGGGTTCCAAGTCGGTTCATGAAGCCTTCGAATTCCAGACCGATTTCGCCAAGTCGGCTTTCGAAGCCTATGTCGCCGAAGTGAGCAAGATCAGCGAACTCGCCACCGCCACCACCAAGGACATCTACGCGCCCTTCAAGGGCCGTGTGCAGGCCTGGCTGGACACGGTTTCGGCCGTTCGCGCCGCCTAATTCCGACGGCGAATCAAAATGCGAAAGGCCCCGGCGGAGACGCCGGGGCCTTTTTGCGTTCTTGAAAACCCCAATCGCGATAACCAGATAGAGTGCTCCCCACTAGGCAGACGCCTATTCCGCGCTAGGATAGGCATGAGGAACGAAGCACACCGGCGATGAAAGATTCGGGCGACAATGACGATGACGCGAAAGGTCCGGGCAATACCGGCACCGGCATCGTCACCAAGACGCGCGCCAAGACCAAGAAGCCCAGCCTCTACAAGGTGCTGCTGCTGAACGACGACTACACGCCGATGGAGTTCGTCGTCCATATTCTGGAATCGATCTTCGGCAAGAACCGCGAGGAAGCGGTGGACGTCATGCTGCATGTCCATCGCCACGGCGTGGGCCTGTGCGGCGTCTTCACCTTCGAAGTCGCGGAAACAAAAGTCGCCCAGGTGATTGAATTCGCCCGGCGGCATCAACATCCTCTACAATGTACCATGGAGAAGGAGTGACGGTCTGATGCCTTCATTATCGCGCAGTCTGGAACAGGCCCTTCACCACGCCATCAAGCTCGCCAGTGAGCGGCACCATGAATATGCCACGCTGGAACATCTGCTTCTTGCCCTGATCGACGACAGTGACGCCAGCCAGGTGATGAAGGCCTGCAATGTCGACATGGAATCGCTGAAGAAGGCGGTCCAGAAATATGTCGATGAGGATCTTTCCACCCTGGTGCTGGACGACAGCGAGGAAGCCAAGCCCACCACCGGCTTCCAGCGCGTGGTCCAGCGCGCCGTTCTGCATGTGCAGAATTCCGGCCGCGACGAGGTGACGGGCGCCAATGTGCTGGTTGCCCTGTTCACCGAGCGCGAAAGCCATGCCGTCTATTTCCTGCAGGAGCAGGAGATGACGCGGTTCGACGCGGTCAATTACATCTCCCACGGTATCGCCAAGGCGCCCGGCCGCTCCGAGACGCGCCGCGTCCAGGGCGCCGAAGAGGAGGAGCGCGGCGAAAAGGGCCAGAAGCGCAGTCATGACGCGCTCGACGCCTATTGCGTCAACCTCAACAAGAAGGCCAAGGGCGGCAAGATCGACCCGCTGATCGGGCGCGAGGCCGAGGTCGAGCGGACGATCCAGATCCTGTGCCGCCGTTCGAAGAACAACCCGCTCTATGTCGGCGATCCCGGCGTCGGCAAGACGGCGATTGCCGAAGGCCTTGCCAAGCGGATCGTCGAGAAGCAGGTGCCTGAAGCCTTGCTCAATGCAACGATATTCTCGCTGGACATGGGCACGCTGCTGGCCGGCACCCGGTATCGCGGTGATTTCGA
>JAQGLO010000054.1 GCA_028292825.1 Alphaproteobacteria bacterium
CAACCAAAGTGGTCTTGCCGTGGTCGACGTGCGCGATAATCGCGATGTTGCGGATTTCCATGGGAATCAGGGCCTGGGCTAGTGGAGAAGCCGGGCTTATAGAGACGAGTTTGCTGCGGGGCAACACACGGCTGGGCCGGTTCCTGTCATCACAATTGAAAAACGGCGCAAAATCCCGCTTTTGGGCCCGATTTGTGCGTTTGGAGCCTCTTTTTCTGAGACAATTGTGAGAGGGATTTGCCGTATACAGGGTTTATAATACCGCCGCATAAGCCGGAGTAGGACTGCCCGCCAACGCGTGGGAACAGCCCAAAAACCGAACCGGCAGCGAGATCCGCCCCGAAAATGGCGGTCTTTGGGGAATTTAATGTCAATATGACAGTCCGGCGGGGCTGTTTTGGTGTGTGTTTCAGGACTTTGGTACGATGAACTTGCAAATCAACCCGTTGCCCACCCAGGGTTCGGATCACGACGATGAGCCCGGCGAGAGCCATGCGCGCACATACCTGATTGGCGGCGCCGCCCTGCTGCTGGCGCTGGGCGGATTCTGGTATTTCACCCATGCCGGCGAAGGCGCCAAGCCCAAGCTGACCGCCGCGGCGCCGGTCAAGATCGCCCCGGTCGAACAGCGCACGATGGCGGTGATCGAGCGCACCATCGGCACCGTGCTGGCCAATTCCACCGTCTCGGTGAATGCCCGCGTCCAGGGCGAGCTGGTGAAGGCCTATTTCAAGGAAGGCCAGCTGGTGAAAACCGGCGACCTGCTCTTCCAGATCGATCCGCGCCCCTACCAGGCGACCTATGACAATGCGACGGCCTCGCTGGCCAGCGCCAAGGCCAAGTATGACCGCTATACCAGGCTGAAGAACCAGAACGCGATCTCGCCCCAGGATGTCGACGACGCCCAGGCCGCCTATCTGGAAGCCAAGGCGATGGCGGAATCCGCCCGCCTCAACCTGGAATTCACCGCCATCCGCGCCCCGGTCAACGGCAAGACCGGCCCCATCCTGATCCAGCCCGGCAACATGGTGATGGCGGCCTCCAGCGGCACGGCCAGCGCCACGCCGCTGGTGACGCTGAACGAAATCCAGCCAGTGAAGATCTCGCTGTCGCTGCCCCAGTCCGACCTGCCGCGCATCCAGGAGATGGCGCGCACGCGCGGGCTGACCATCACCATGAACATGCATGACGCCGGCGGCGGCAAGGACATCAACGCCAAGGTCGACTTCATCAGCAATGCCGTGACCGGCAATACCGGCACCATCGAACTGCGCGCAACCTATCCCAATGCCGACATGGCGCTGGTGCCCGGCCAGCTGGTGGATGTGGTGGTGGCGCTGTCGGAGATTCCCGACGCGATCCAGGTACCGCGCGACGCCGTCAATACCGGTCCCGACGGGCAGTTCGTCTATGTGGTCAAGGATGGCACCGCCCAGCAGGTGCCGGTGAAGGTCCTGTTCGACGACAACACCAACGACGCCGTCCAGTCCAGCCTCAAGGCCGGCGACCAGGTGATCGTGGACGGCCAGCTGCGCGTGGTGCCGGGCGCCAAGGTGATGGTGTCGGGGCACAAGAAGGCTTCAGGCGACAAAGGCCAGATGACCAGTGGCCGCCGCAAGGTCAAGCACGCCCAGGATCACGAAGGCTGATCGCCTTCCCAAAGACCGTCCCAAGGATCGCCAAGGACTGACATGAACCTGTCCAAGCCCTTTATCGAACGTCCCGTCATGACCACCCTGGTGATGGCGGCACTGGTGATCTTCGGCGCCTATGGCTATTCCAGCCTGCCGGTTTCCGACCTGCCCAATATCGACTTTCCCACCATCCAGGTGAGCGCCAGCCTGCCCGGCGCCGATCCCGATACCATGGCCTCGTCGGTGGCCTCGCCGCTGGAAAACCAGTTCTCGACCATCAACGGCATCGACCAGATGACGTCGAGCTCGACCCAGGGCACCACCAGCATCCAGCTGCAGTTCAGCCTGGACCGCAGCCTGGACGGCGCCGCCCAGGACGTGCAGTCGGCGATCTCGGCCGCCACCCGCAACCTGCCCAAGGCGCTGCCGCAGCCCCCCACCTTCCGCAAGGTGAACCCGGCCGACCTGCCCATCATGTTCCTGGCGATGCGGTCCAAGACGCTGAAGCCGTCGGAAGTGGATGAATATGCCGAGACCCTGCTGGGCCGGCAGCTGTCCACCATCGAAGGCGTGGCGCAGGTCAGCGTGTTCGGCAGCGCCAAATATGCCGTGCGCGTCCAGGCCGATCCGTCCGCGCTCGCCGCCCGCCAGATCGGCATCGACAAGCTGACCAATGCGGTGGCCGCCGCCAACGTCAACCTCGCCACCGGCGCCCTCAACGGCGCCACCCGCTCCACCGTCATCCATACCGGCGGCCAGCTGAACAATGCGGCGGAGTTCAACGACCAGATTGTCAGCTACCAGAACGGCTCGCCGGTTCGCCTCAAGGACGTGGCGCGGGTGATCGACGGACTGGAAAATCCCTATGCCAAGAGCTGGTACAAGGGCGACGAGGCCATCGTGCTGGCGATCTTCCGCCAGCCCGGCTCCAATGTCGTGCAGGTGATCGACACCATCAAGAAGGTGCTGCCCCAGTTCCAGGCAAACCTGCCGCCCTCGGTCCAGCTGGACGTGGTGTTCGACCGCAGCCAGGTCATCAAGGCCTCCATCGAGGATGTGCAATATACGCTGCTGATCGCCGGCGCGCTGGTGGTGGGGGTGATCTTCGTCTTCCTGCGCCGCCTGTCCGCCACCATCATTCCCTCGATCGCGCTGCCCATCACCATCATCGGCACCTTTGCCGGCATGGCGGCCTTCGGCTTCAACCTCGACAACCTGTCGCTGATGGCGCTGACGCTGTCGGTCGGCTTCGTCGTCGATGACGCCATCGTGATGCTGGAGAATATCGTCCGGCATATCGAGCTGGGCGAAAAGCCCTATGACGCCGCCATGAAGGGCGCCAGCGAGATCGGCTTCACCATCCTGTCCATGACCATTTCCCTGGCGGCGGTGTTCATTCCCATTGTCTTCATGGGCGGCATTGTCGGCCGGCTGCTGCACGAATTCGCCGTCACCATCATCGTGGCGATCCTGTTCTCCGGCGTTGTGTCGATCACCCTGACGCCCATGCTGTGCGCCCGCATGCTCAAGGACGAGCATGGCGAGACGCACAACTGGTTCTACAATTGGAGCGAACGGACCTTCGACAGCATCCAGGGCGCCTATGACCGCAGCCTGCGCTGGTCGATCAGCCATGGCCGCGTCATCCTGGGCATCTTCGCCGTCAGCGTGATCGCCAGCGTGGGCCTGTTGATGTTCATGCAGCAGGACTTCTTGCCCAGCGACGATACCGGGCGGCTGCAGGCCAATATCCAGGCCGCCAACGGCACCAGCTATCGCCAGATGGCGCTGTATACCCAGGCCGTGGCCAAGGTCGTGTCGCAGGATCCCGATGTCGCCGGCGTGCTGGCCCAGATGGACGGCGCCAACGGCTCGGCCGGCACCAACACCTCGCGCCTGATGATGATCTCGCTCAAGCCGCTCAGCGAGCGCCATTCCACGCCGGAACAGATGATCCGCCGCCTGCGTCCCAAGGTGAACCGCATCCCCGGCGTCAATGTCTTTGTCCTCAACCCGCCCGCCATCCGTCTGGGCGCGCGCCAGGCGCGGTCGAGCTACCAGTACACCATGCAGGCGCTCGATCTGGGCCAGCTCAAGGAATATTCCGACAAGCTGATGGCGGTGATGCGCGCCTCCGGCTCCTTTGTCGACGTCAATTCCGATCTGGAAGCGGCGATGCCGTCGGTGCAGGTCAAGATCAACCGCGACCGCGCCGCCGCCTTCGGCGTCTCGCCGCAGCAGATCGAAACCGCGCTGGGCTCAGCCTTTGGCGGCCAGCAGATCAGCCAGATCAACACCTCGTCCAACCAGTATGAAGTGATCATGGAGCTGCTGCCGCGCTACCAGCGCGACGCCTCCTCGCTGGACCGGCTGTATGTCACGGCCGCCGACGGCACCCTGGTGCCGCTGACGGCGGTGACCACCATGACGGCGTCCACCGTGCCGCTGTCGGTCAACCATGCCGGCCAGATCCCGGCGGTGACGGTGTCCTTCGACCTGCCGCCCGGCAAGGCGCTGTCGGACGCGGTGAGCGGCATCCGCAACGCCAGCGAGGAAATCGGCATGCCCGATTCCATCCAGGGCAATTTCCAGGGCACCGCCGCGGCGTTCCAGGATTCCACCAAGGGCATGGGCGGCCTGCTGCTGGTCGCCATGGTGGTGGTCTACATCATCCTGGGCGTCCTGTATGAAAGCTTCATCCATCCCCTGACCATCCTGTCGGGCCTGCCTTCGGCGGCGGTCGGCGGCCTGCTGACGCTGTGGATCGCGCATCTGCTGTTCCTGGCGGGGATCACGCCCAGCGACATGTCGCTGACGCTGTATGCGTTCGTCGGCATGATCATGCTGATCGGCATCGTCAAGAAGAACGCCATCATGATGATCGACTTCGCGCTCAACCGGCAGCGCAGCGATGGCGTGCCGCCCGAACAGGCAATCTACGAAGCCGCCGTGGTGCGCTTCCGTCCCATCATGATGACCACCATGGCGGCGCTGATGGGCACCCTTCCCATCGCCTTCGGCACCGGCTCGGGCGCGGAATCGCGCCGCCCGCTGGGTCTGTGCGTCGCGGGCGGACTGGTGCTGTCGCAGCTGCTGACGCTCTACATCACGCCGGTAATCTATTCCTATCTCGATCGCTTCAGCACCCGGATGAGCCGCAAGAAGACACGGCGCGGTCCGGCGCAAGTGCCCGCCGAGTAGCTACCGGCCATCCAGTTGCCGCTGCATCGCGAAGGCGATGGCGTCTTCCTGTCCCCGCAGGTTGCCCCCCGGGCCCATGGCATACAGGCCGCGCAGATAGCCCAGGTCGTTTGCGGTCAGCGCGCGTGTGACCTGCGTGCAGCCGGGCGCCAGCATGTTGACGATGCTGGGCAGCGCCTGGCAGGTATCGAGCCCCGACACCTGGCTGAGCGCAAGCAGCGCGATGTAATCCGCCAGCGATCCGATTTCATAATTTTTCAGCTGCGCCGGATCGGCCACGATGATGACGTGATACAGGCTGCTGCGCATGCCGTCGCCAAGGCGGCTGCCGGTGACGCTCACGGCGCCCTGTTTCGTGAATACGGTTATAAAGGGCGGATTGTGATACGGGTCTGGCAGGGTGATTTCTGCCGGAAGCGCCTTCGCGGAATCCACCAGCATATTTCCGCGCAAGTCCCTGCTTGCGGTCAGATACCAGGCCTGAATGGGTCGGATGACCTTCGCCAGGGCATCGCGCTGGGCGTCGCTGTCGGCATAACCCAGAAACGCATCCTGCTTCTTGCGGACATTGTCCAGAAGTCCCTGTGGCGAGGTGGTGAACACAATCTCGATGTTGGGCTTGCAGTCGGCACGCTCATTGACAGGGGCGCCCGCCTGGCCGCCGACCGCTTTCACCCGCGCGCCAATGAATTTGGCGAACACCGGCTTCAGCCCCACCGTCACCGGGCAGACGCCGTCTTCCCAGCGCGCCAGCTTGCCGGTCATGCGGGTCGGGGCGGCGAAACTCTGGACGAACTGGTCCAAGACTTGGCGCGAGCGCGCGCCGGTCACGGTGACGCTCTCGGTCGGCGGCGCGGGCTGGGCCTGGGCCGCGCCGGCCAGGGCCATCAGCAGCCGGAGCGCCGCGCGCTTCATTTGCCCTCCAGCGATTTTTCCATCTGGAACGCCATTTCGCTTTGCTGGATGCCCAGCGTACGGTCGAGGCTCATGCTGTAGAGTCCGCGCAGATAGGCAATGTCGGTATCCGTCAGGGCCGCTGCCTTGCGTTCGCAGTCCTTGGCCAACAGCCCCATGATGCTGGGAAGCTGCTGGCACGCGTCCAGCGACGGGATCTGCGCCAGCGCCAGCATGGCGATATAGTCAGCCAGCGACCCGATCTCGTATTCCACCAGTGCGTTGGGGTTGGCGACGACGATCACATTGAAGAAGGCGCTGCGGGTGCCGTCGCCCAGCCGCGAACCGCTGACAGCGCGGGCATGGGCATTCGGCATCACCATGGTCATGAAACGACCCGGTTCATAGATGTCCGGGATGGTAATCTCCATTCCGGCGCCCTTGGCGCTGTCGACTTCCGCCTGGCCGCGCAGGTCCTTGGTCTGGGTCATGTACCAAGCCTGGATGGGATGGGTGACCGTCGCCAGCGCATCAAGCTGGGCGGTGCTGTCGACATAGCCCAGATATTCCGATTGCCGCTTGCGGATATTGTCCAGCAGCTTTTGCGGCACGGTGGTGAAGATGATCTCGATATTGGTCTTGCAGATATCATGGCTGTTCACCGGCGCGCCTGCCTTGGCGGCAATTTCCTTCAACCGCGCGGCGATGAAGCTGGTGAATTTCGCGGGCAGCCCCACGACCACTGGGCAGATGCCGTCGTCCCAGCGCGCCAGTTTGCCGGTCGTGCGCGTGGGCGCCGCGAAGCCCCGGACGAACCGGTCCAGCACCTGGCGGGACCGGGCGCCGGTCACGGTGACGCTTTCGGTTGGTGTGGGCTGGGCCTGCGCCGCACCTGCCAGCAGGATGAACAGCAGCCACGCGGCTAGTCGCATGGCAGGCTCACATCGGTCTGCATGTCATCAGCCGCGACGGCGAGCGCCAAGACAGGCATCTGGCTATGCAGGCATGCAAACAGAGACACGGAATTCCATTTCATCAGGCCCTCCTCCGGATCATTCGATCTACTATTGTTGTAGTAGAAAATAGCACGCCGCACCGCCGGACGCAATTCACGCGGTCTAGGAGCAGAAGCCGGCTTGCAGCCCGCGCAGCATGGTGGTGCTGCCGCCGCCGCTGATGCCGGTATTGCGGCAGTTCTGGCCGGAGAGAATGCGGCGGCGCTGGAATTCATCGACGATATAGATGCTGTGGCCATCGGCGCTGATTTCCGCGCCGCGTTCGCGCAGCGAAGCCCAGACCTGGTTGGTCCTGCACACTTCGGGACCCGGCAGGCGCGAACCCGGCAAGGTCTGCGGCAGGCGGCAGGTGACGGCATCGGGATTGCCCTGGCCGGTGGGCGTGATCGCCACCACCACCTGCTGCAGGCTGGACGGCGCATCCGTGGATGCCACGGGCGCGGCGGGAACAATAATGAACGGTGGTGGCGCGGCGGTGGCAATGGTTGCGGGCGCGTTGTTCGGCGGGGGTTCGGACTGCGGCGCCGGGACGGTGAATTTCACGAGATGCGTCCGCACCGGACGCGGCGCCCGCACCACCGCCACGAAATCATCGCCATGCGGCGCCATGTCGGGTGTCAGGGCGGCAGCCAGTGGCGCGACCAGCCGCGCCTGCATCTGGGCCGCGCGGCGGGTCATTTCCACCGCGAAGGGCGAGGTCACAAAGCCCGCCAGCACCGGCAAGGTCACGACCATCAGGGCCACGCCCGCGAGCAACGCACCCCGGGCGGCATCCATCTCGTGTGCCGCCTCCGCCGCCATGATCCGCTCCATGCGAAGACTGAGGTCGCTGCCCGAAGCGCCGGAGACACAGGCCAGCGGCGACGGCAGGCAGTAGCGGCACACCTTCAATATGCTCTGCGCATAGAGCAGCGGGTCATGGCCGTCCGCGATCACGCTTTCGTCGCAGGCGCGCTCACGCTCGGCGATCAGCCGCGCCCCGATCAGCCAGACCGGCGGATAGAACCAGAACAGCGCCTCGACCAGCATGTGGATGGCGGCGGTGAGATTGTCGCGCCGCGCCAGGTGGGAGCCTTCATGCGCCAGGATGGACGCCATCTCGCCGGGCGCCAGATGCTCCAGCAGCCCGAGCGGCAACACCACCACCGGCCGGACGATGCCCACCAGTCCCGGCTCCAGCAGCGACGACGACGTCTTCACCCGCACCGGCTGGCCGGCAAGATCGCGTGCATCCGCCAGCAGCGCGCGCAGCCTGAGCCAGCGCGCCAGCCTCAGCCCCAGCACCGCCATCAGGCCCAGCGCCCACAACGCCACGAGCCACGGCAACAGGTTCAGGTTTTCATGGCCGACCGGCAGCATCCGGGCCGGCGCGGACAGACGCATGGCGGGCTGGATCGCCAGCGGCGCGGTGAGGACATGGGGATAAAGCCGCGACAGCCACCCGCCCAGCGCCGCCAGCGCTGCGAAGGGCAACAGGAATTTGATGCTGGCCGCGAACCACAGCCAGAACCGCACCCGGGCGGCGTTGCGGCGCACGGTTAAAGTGAGACAAGCGGCCAGCAGGGCCACCAGGCTGGACTGCCAGAGATGATCCAGCAGCGCCGCGATCACGGTTCTTTTTTCCGCCTGGCCAAATCGCGCAACAGTCTTTCGGCGTCGGCGACATCCTTCTGCGTCAGATTTCCGGCTTCGATCAGCTGGGCCATCACCGGCTGCATGCGGCCGCCGAACAGGCTGAGGAATTCATCCACCAGCCGGCGCTGGGCGGTGTCGCGGCTGATTACGGCCTCGAAGATGTGGGCATTGCCGATCTTGCGGGCCCGGCGCAGCGCCTTCTTGACCTCCAGCCGGTACACCATGGTCTGCACCGTGGTGTAGGCGGGACGCCCCTTTTGCGGAAAGGCTTCCTGGATTTCGCGGATCGCCAGCGGACCCGAGGTCCACAGCGCCTCCATGATCTGCAGTTCCAGCTTGCTTAACTTGGGCAACCGCATCATTTGGTCCTACGACATCTGTCGTAAGCTAGCGCCCCATAACGGCCCCGGCAAGCCTCAGCTGTCGAGCGGCAGGCCGGTTGCGCGGGGCCGCAGACCGTCGAAAGCCCCCGCCAGCAGCAGGCCGGCGGCAAAGCCGCCCAGATGCGCCTGCCAGGCGACCGCCACGGCTTCGGTGCCCAGCCCCAGTCCGGTCAGCCCCGCCGCCAGATTGACCGCCAGCCAGACCGCCGTGAAGACCAGGATCTGGCGGGAGAAGAGTGGCGCCAGCGGCGCTTCGCCCGGCTGGGCCCAGGGAACTTGTCCCGGCAGCATGCGCACCGCCGCGCCCATCAGGCCCGAAATGGCGCCCGAGGCCCCCACCACCGGAATCTCGCTGCCCCAGTTGAAGGCCAGATAGACCAGGCCCCCCACCACGCCGCAGACAATGAAGAAGGTCAGGAACAGCATGGTCCCGAACCGGCGCGCCACAATGGGACCGAAGGCCAGCAGCCAGAGACAGTTGATCGTCAGATGGGTCCAGTCGTTGTGCAGGCCCATATAGGAGACGAAGGGCAGCACCTGTTCCCAGATTGGGCCAGGATTCAGCATCCGGCTTTCCAGAAAGGCACGGCTGTAGCGGGCCGGGACCAGGCCATATTGGAACACAAGCGCCAGCGCCCGGGGCGGCGGCGCCCAGACCCGCGCGCCATGCGCCACGGCCAGCGCGGCGATCAGCCATGGCACGACGGGCGGCGCCCGGAAGAAGGGCTGGGGGGGCGGGGCGGACTGCAGGAAAGCCATGGCGCTTATTAGTCAGGTTCGCGGGCGGACGCCACGGCCCCAGCCATCCGCGCGCTGTTCCAGGCTGAAACAGTCCGGCTGTCCCGATTGTGCCGTCCAATCCCCCGGTGCGCCGTCCCGTTTGGGGACAGGCGGGCCTTTCCCCGGCAAACGCCGCCGCAGACCGGGACCATCCGTGCACGGAATTTCCAGCCTTCGCGGTTTTTGCAGGAGCCGTGTGCCGCAGCGGCACGACGAGTTCCTAACGGCGATTAAGAGACTGGCACGGCGGTTGCTCTGTTCCTGGCAACAGATTTTTGGAAACAGATGCCATGACCCACACGAAGAAACTGATCGCCCTCGCCGTCCTCGCCCTGAGCGCCCCCACTGCGGCTCTGGCCGGCGATTGGACCAATTCGGGCATGTACAACGGCTACGGCTCCTCGAACATGAACACGGCGTCCAACTATTCCATGCGCGACGCCAACGGCAACCTGACCATGGTCAATGGCCAGGTCACCAGCG
>JAQGLO010000069.1 GCA_028292825.1 Alphaproteobacteria bacterium
AAGGTCGCCGAAAGAAAGACAGCGGCGCCCGCCGAACCCGACAGGGACAGCTCGGCACTGACGGTGTATTTCGATCCCGCCAGCGATCTGGCCAGCGATGCGCTGGACGAATTGCGCGATGGCGGTCATGAGCCACGGCTGATCGACTATATCGCCGCGCCGCCCAGCAAAGAGGAGCTCAAGGCCCTGTCCCTGCTCTTGCGCGACAGCGACCAGAGCCTGGTGCGCAAATATGATCCGCTGTTCCTGGAGCTGCGCCTCGATGATCGTTTCATCAGCGATGGGGAATATTGGGCGGCCATTCACGAGCACCCTTCGCTGATCAATGGGCCTGTGCTGGCGACGGCGACGCGGGCCTGTGTCTGCCGCACGGAAGATTCCGTGAAGGCCTTCATGGCGGTGCTGAGCGGCGGCGTCGCCCCGGCGGCGCAGAAACCCAAGGGCCTGTCGCCGCGCCTGCTGGAACTTGTTGGCGGCACCGCGCCGACTGCTGCCGCGCAGGTACCGGCGCCTGTCAAAATTCCGGAAAAGATTGCGGAAAAAGAACCCGAAAAGAGTGAAGTGAAAAAGATCGTTCTCAAACCCAGAACCAGGCCTGTGGCCGCCGCGCCAGTGGAAGCGCCGGCCAAGGCCAAGCCTGTCGCCAAGAAAGTGACTGCGAAGAAACCGGCGGCGGCAAAGCCTGCCAAAAAGGCCGTGCCCAAAAAGAAATAGACGTCAGAGCGCCGGCGAGATGTTGGCGGCCACGATCGGGATGCCGTCCGGTCCGGTCCCGCCCGCCCCGTTGATGCGGCTGCTGACGACCTGGCCATTGATGGCAATGCGCTTTTGCTGCGCGCCCAGTTCCGCCCAATACCGATTGGTGAGGCAGACCTCGGGCCCGTGCTTGACGCGGCTGGCGGTCAGCGCCACCGGCTTGCGGCAGGTGACGGCATCGGGATTTCCCGCACCATTCGGTTCATCGACAGTCGGGCGCGCGAAAACGCTCTTGCCGTCGGCGCTGAGATCCTGGCCGGTCATGGTCAGGCGCAGCCAGACATTGTTGTGCATGCAGATCTTCGGGCCCAGCGCGCCGGAGACCGGCAGCGCCTGTGGCGCCCGGCAGACCATCGCATCGGGATCGCCCTGGCCGCTGGGCGTTTCCGGCAGCACCGGAAAATCGGCGGCTTGCACCGTCGCAAAGGCGAACAAGGGAACAGAAGCAAGGAGAGCAAGAGCTATGCGCATGACATAAGTCCTCCGCTACTACAGCGGTAAGTTTACGCCCGCAACGGCGTCGCTTCAAGGGCTGTCAGGCGGTTAGCGGCCGGGTCCCGTCGGCCGGACGGCGAACGTCACTGTATCCTGGCTGGGCCCGGTTTTGGGCGCCGGCTTGGCCCATTTGATGGTTCCCTTGAGATCAGCCGGATTGGCGGGCGGCTGCGACAGGATGACGGTAAAGGCCTTGGTATCCTTGGGCGCCAGGCGTGCCACCTGCCATTCGGCCACATTGGCCTTGGCCTGGTCATCCGTATGGACGCCCTTGTAGCCGTCGCCGGTGGCGGCGGTCACGGTGACGCCGGCAGGAATGACCAGGTCGATGGTCACCTTCTGCGCCGTCAGTCCCTTGCCCGCTTCGCCAGTGTTGGTGACGTTCAGCGCGTAGCTGCCGCCTTCGGTCGCCGCGAACTGGGCCTGCAGGGCCGGGCGGAAACCGATCTCGTCATGCGACCAGTCGAAGATTTCCTTCAGCTGGCCTTCCGACAGGCGCAGCGGGTTGAAATTTCCCATGCGCAGGCGCGAGCCGGGGCGCTGTGGCTCCACCTGCGGCATGGTGGCGGTGTGGGTATAGACCAGCGCTTTCATCAGCGCGAAATCGCCGTTGCGGCCGCCGAACATGGCGCGGGGCTGGTCGAAGGTGGCGCCATGGCACTGGGCGCAGCCTGCCGACATATAGACCTGCTGTCCGTGCGGCGCGTCGGCCGCGACCGGAACGCGCCACGGGCCGGGCTCGGCCACCTTGGGCAACGCGCCCAGCCATGCGGCCATCTGCGCCAGTTCGGCGTCGCTGACCTGGGTGTCCACAAAGGTCGGCATGGCGCCCCAGGGCGTGCGCACGGCATGCTGGAACTGGGCAGCGGAGAGTCCGCGCCCGGCAAGGTCAGGCCCGAAGGCGCCTTCGCCGGCCTTGCCGTGGCAATTCTTGCAGAAGGTGTTGTTGCTGTCCCACAACGCCTTGCCGGCGGCGGCGTCCGGCGCCTGCGCGAAGGCGGTGGCTGTCTGCAGGAATGCAAGCGACACAAGCGCCGCGGCAAATTTCTTCATGGCAAGCCCCTCGAGATGGTTATGCGTTTCGCCCCGGCGGGAGGATACCCAGAGGGATGGTCCGGGGTCGAGGGCTTTTCGGGCCGGATTGCGAAACCGCCGCCCTGACCAGCGCCAGCAATTCGGCACCGTCGGCGGGCTTGGAAGGCTCGCCAGGACCCCGCCCGCCGGATTTGCAGGTCCAGGCCCGGATCGCCTCGGCCTCAGGGCGCGGGCTCATGGTTCTGTTTGCGTGCCCGTTTCATCGCCGATGGCCCGGGCCGGCAGCAGGATCTGGAAGGCCGCGCCGCCCAGATCGTCGGGCACGCTGCGTATCGAGCCGCCATGCGCTTCGATGATCGACTGGCAGATCATCAGCCCGATGCCCATGCCCTGCTGTTTCGTTGTAACAAAGGGTTGAAACAGCTTCTGCTGGATCTCCGGCGCCAGGCCGGGACCGGTGTCGCGGATGACGATGCTGACCCCGGCGGGTCCGTCCTGCGCGGTGGTGATGATGATTTGGCGCGTGCTGACGACCGCCATGGCCTCGACGCTGTTGCGGATCAGGTTGATCACGACCTGCTGGATCTGGATCTTGTCCATCATGACGGGTGAAAGCTCCGGGGACAGGTCGAGAATGATGTCGATGCCGCTGGAGGCCGATCCGACCAGGGCCAGCGTCGCGGCTTCCTGCACCACCGCATTGATATCTTCGCCGGTCTTTTCGCTGTCGCGCTTTTCCACAAACTCGCGCAGCGAGCGGATGATGTTGCCGGCGCGCAAGGTCTGGCTGGCGGCTTTTTCCATGGCGTCGCGGGCGCTGGCGATTTGGCGTTCGGTGAGCTGGTCGGCACCGAGCATGCGGTGCGCCGCCTTGACATAGTTGGTCACCGCGGTGAGAGGCTGGTTGAGCTCATGGGCGATCGCGGCGCTCATCTGTCCCATCGCGCTGAGGCGCGCCACATGCGCCAACTCGCTCTGTAGCTTGTGAGTCCGGATCTCCGCCTGCTTGCGCTGGGTGATATCGCGGGCCGTCTTGGAGGCGCCGATGACCCGGCCAGCGCCGTCGCGGATGGGCGCCACAGACAGCAGGACCGTGAGATCGCGGCCATCCTTGTGGCGGCGCACGGTTTCATAGGGGATGATTTCCTGACCGGCGCGCAGCCGGGCCGTGCTCTTTTCCTCCTCCCCCAGCAGTTCCGGCGGAAACAGCATCGCGATATTGCGCCCGATCACTTCGGTGGCGCTGTAGCCGAAAATGCGTTCCGCCGAGATGTTCCAGCTGGTGATCATGCCGTCCAGGGTCTTGCTGATGATGGCGTCATCCGACGAATGGACGATCTGGGCCAGCAGCCGGTCGGAACTTTGCCGCGCCGCGGTCTGGTTCTTGATATCGGACAAATCGCGGATGATGCCGACAAAGAATTGCCGCAAGCGCAGGCGGCCTTCACCGATCGTCAGAAACATCGGAAATGTGGAACCGTCCTTGCGCCGTCCCGCGACTTCGCGGCCGCTACCGATGATCCGATGTTCGCCGGTGTCGCGATGACGAGAGAGATACCCGTCATGCTCTGCGCGATAAGGCTCGGGCATCAGCATGCGAACATTCCGGCCGATCACTTCTTCGGGCGGATAGCCGAACAGCCTTGTGCAGGCGGCGTTGTAAACCCGCACCGTGCCTTCAGGGTCGATGACAACAATGCCGTCCACAATGGTGGCAATCAGCGCCTGAAAGAGCTCGTCTGTTTCCCAAGGTCTGGGATTGGTATCCGGATCGCCCGCCATGCCTGTTCTTTGGAAACGCGCATAACTCGCGCGGCGGCATCACCATAGCCCTGTTGGGGGGGATTGGAAGCTGCGGTCCGGAGCGTTCTCCTGACGGGACAAGGTTGCGCACGGGCGTCAACCGACCCCGTGGTCTGCGTCAGACAATACGCGCCTTGATCTCCGCCGTCCGCGCCTTGCGCTGCATCGCGGCCTGGCTCTCGAGATCGATCGCCGCGCGCAGCATCTGCTTGGCGTAATGGTCCTGTCCAGTCTGCACCGCGCATTCCCGGAAGCGTGCCGCCAGATCCAGCAATCTCTGTGACTTGAGCACACCAACCTCGCTTTCGAACGCGGGAGCCTGCTCGCCGGAATTCGCGCACAAAAGTCCGGGATAACACTTATTGATATTGCGCATTAACCAGCCCAGTCGTTTTCGACAGTGGCGAATCGGCGGAAATGCTGCGTTTTTGCAGTGTCGCGCGTGGATTCAAAGGCCGATACGTAAAAACCCCTATTCAGCGGTCCCGATTGGCGGACCACTGTCGCCGCTGACTTATTGGCAGAGGCGCCGTGACCATCGACAACAGCCACCTGATCTTCGTCATCGAAGACGATGAAGGTGTGCGCCATTCCACTTGTATCCTGCTGGAAGCCCTGGGCTATACCGCCAGGCCATTCGCGAGCGCCGAAGCCCTGCTTGAGGCCCCCGACGGGCCTGCGCCCGATTGCCTGGTGCTGGATTACAACTTGCCCGGCCTGTCCGGCATGGACCTGATCGACCTGCTGCGCAGCCGGGGCATGAATGTTCCCGCCATCATCGTCTCCGCAAATGGCCGCCACCTGGCGGCGCGGGCATCACGCGCCGGCGTGGCGGCGGTGCTGCGCAAGCCCCTGGCGGCCGATGCGCTGGCCCAGTGGCTGGAACAGATCCTGTCGACCCGGCAGTAACTCACGCCGCCAGCGCCGGGCGTATCAAATAGCCCTGCTGGCGCACGGTTTCGATATGCGACGCCGCGCCCGCCGCCGCCAGCTTCTTGCGCAGCCGGTACATGAACAGCCCGATGGTGTAGCTTTCGGGCCCTTCGCCATCGACATAGATGTGGCTGATCAAGGTTTCCTTGCTCACCGTCACCCCGCAGCGCAGCGCCAGCAGTTCCAGGATCTGGTATTCCTTGCCGCTTAGGGGAATGCGATGGCCATGCGCCTCGACCGTCTTGGCGCAGAAATTCAGGTTGATCGTGCCGATCGAGATCACGGAATTGGAGTGGCCGCGCGAACGCCGCACCATGGCGCGGATACGGGCAACCAGTTCATCCTTGCAGAAAGGCTTGGTCATGCAGTCGTCCGCGCCGGCATTGAGGGCCTTGATCCTGTCGGCCAGCAGGTCGGCGCCCGACAGCACGATGATCGGCGTCGCGACTCGCATCCGGCGCAGCCGTTGGATGACCTCAAAGCCGCTGATGTCCGGCAGTGTCAGGTCCAGCACGATAACGTCATAGTCGAAATGGTGGGCGCATTCGATGCCGTCCTCGCCTTCTTCCACCGCCTCCGCGCACATATCCTCACCGCGCAGTATCATTTCGATTCTGCGCTTGAGCGCCTGGTCATTTTCAATCAGAAGAACGCGCATCTGTTTTTCCCTATTGCAGCGAGCCGCGAAACGCGGCCGTTTGCGTGGGTGTCATCTCGATATGCACGGGCTGCGACACGGCATCGCCGGCGATCGTTGCTGCCTTGGCGACAGCGAAGATGATGCCGGCCAGGGTGATGGCGATCACCACCACCAGGATATTGCCGGCATGCATCAACTTGCGGTCAATCGCGTCGTTCATGACAGGTCGGCGTGAAGATTGCGAAAGCGCGGCTGCGCGTCTGAGCCAAAACATTCTGTCCTGCTTCCAGTTGGAATGGACGCGCCATTCTGCGCGGGTGGTGTGATGGTGACGCCTAGCGTCCGCGCGCGCATTGCGAAATATCAACCGCGTTAAGCTTGATTGCGAAGATGATGTTTTTTTCGCGCTGTCCGGTCTGTCGCGGCGCCTTTTCCCGACACTAGGTAGTTCCGCCTAACGCGAATCAGCAGCAAAGCCGCGCCTTTAAAACACCATAGGTAGAAATTCGCACTGGCGATCAGGTGAATCTACGTAAGCGGAATCCCCGACTATTGATTCGTTTCGCAAGCCCTAATGGTTAACGGCATGAACGCATCTCGCGTTCTGCCGGAGGGAATTTCGATGCCGATCACACTCAGTACCGCGCGGTCCGTGCCGGTTTCCGCGCTTTCCTTTGCGCAGTCTTTCACGGGACGTTCTCATGCAGTGGGGCGGCCGGTAACCCTGACCGATCATCTCAATGACCTGCAGGGCTATGGCGCGCGTCTGCACTATTTGCGCAACGAGGTCATCTTCAACCAGGACGATCCGGCCGAGCACGTCTATCGCATTCTGGGCGGCACGGTGCGGCTCTGCCGCTACATGCCCGATGGCCGGCGCCACATTATCGACTTCCTCATGCCCGGCGACCTGATGGGCTTTGTCGAAAGCCCCGACCTGCCGGCGTCTGCCGAAGCCGTCAGCGACGTTACGCTGATCGCTTTCCCGCGCGTCTGCTTCGACCGCCTGGCGCGGGACAGCGCCGATGTCCGCCGCCAGTTGCTTTGCCATCTCTCCACCAGCCTGCTGACGGCGCAGCAGCACATGTTCGTGCTGGGCTGCCAGAAGTCGAAGGAGCGCATGGCCTCCTTCCTGCTGCGACTGGCAGATCGGATGGATCTGGGCGGCGGCGATCGCCTCGACCTGGCAATGAGCCGCCAGGACATTGCCGACCATCTGGGCCTGACCATCGAAACCATCAGCCGCAGCATCACCGCGCTGCGCAGCGAAGGCGCGATCCTGGTCCCCAACACCCATCAAATCGTCCTGCGCGACATGGTCGCCCTGCGCGTTCTGGCGGCGGAGGAATAAGATGACGAACTGGCTCGTTCCCCTTGTTCAAGATGCCGGCGCGCCGTTCATGCCCGCGGTCGAGGCGCTGGGTAGGGCGCTCGCCGAAGTGCGGCACCGGCCCTATGTCTATTCCGACAATACCGTGGCGGCCTTCGCGGTCTCGACCGCGATTGTCGGCTTCCTCAGCGTCAGCTGGGCCGGCTGGATGCATGGCCGGCTGGGCCGGCTCAAGGCGCGCATGCGCCGGGATCATGCCAAGGCCGACGCCGCGCGCTTCTTTCAGGAAGCCCTGGTGAATGGCGCCACCGAGGGCATTGTGCTGATGCGCGGCGCAGGACAGGAGCGCCAGTATATGGGCGGCGGCAAGGATCTGCTGGACGCCTGCATGGACAGCCCCCAGGCCGGCCAGATTCTGCGGGCGCTCGATCGCCTGGCCAATGACGGCACCGCCTTTGTGCTCACCGCGCGCTGCGCCGGCGATGCCGTGATCATGCGCGGCATGCCGGTCGCCGGCCGCGCCGTGCTCTATTTCTACTGCGAAGAGCGCGAGGACGACCAGGAACAGTATCGCGACATCCTCGAGGCCCTGCCGGTTGCGATCTGGAAGCGCGACCTTGCCAAGGGCATCGGCTGGGCCAATCGCGCCTTCCTTGACATACTGGGTCTGGACACGCTCGAGGATGCCATCGCCGCCAACGCCACCATTGACTGGTCGGAGCATGATCTTGCCGCCAGGGCGATCGAGGGCCACCATGCGGTCGCGGGCCACGCCTCCACCATCATGAAGGGCGAGCCCAGGACCTTCTCGCTGCAGGTTGCGCCGGTTTCGGCCACCGCCGTGGCCGGTCTTGCCGCCGATATCAGCGACACGGTGCGCCAGAAAGCCAAGCAGCAGCTGGCGCTGGACGCCCAGGAAGACATGCTGGAGCGGATACCCTTCGCCGTCGCCGTCTTCAATGCCGAACAAAAGCTGGTGCGCTACAATGGGGCCTATGCCCGGCTGTGGAGCCTGCCCACGGCGTGGCTGGATGCCACGCCGCTGTATGGCGACATCCTCGACCGCCTGCGCGAGAAGCGCCGGCTGCCGGAACAGCGCGTCTTTTCCGACTGGAAACAAGGTCAGCTCCAGGCACTGTCCATCGCCGGCGGTGCATCCGAGCAGACTTGGCATCTGCCCCAGGGCGCTAGCGTCCATATCGCTATCCAGCCCCATCTACAGGGCGGCATGTTCGTGGTGTATGAAGACATCACCGAACGGCTCAAGCTGGAATCTTCGCTGAACCTGCTGACCCAGGTGCAGAAGGCGACCCTCGACACGCTGGATGAAGGCATCGCTATCTTCGGCACCGATGGCCGACTGGTGCTGCATAATGCGCTGTTTGCCCGGATGTGGCAGCTGACCGAGGCCGAATTGGCCGACCAGCCACATTTCGCCGAGATCGCCAATATCTGCACCACGCGGATCGGCCGGGACGGCATCTGGGGAATCGTCTCCTGCGGCGTGAACTCGGCCACGCCGGAAAGCTTCGGCGAATGGGGCAAGGCGGTGCGGGCCGACGGGCGGATCATTTCCCTGGCCTTGTCCCGCCTGCCCAATGGGGCGACCGTGGTAACCTTCTCCGACCTCACCGACCTGGAACGCTTCAGCGCGGCCCACGCGCTTTCTGCCCATGCCGCTGCTTGAGCGCATCCGGGCGGCCGCCCATCCAGATCGGCGCATCCTGGTGATCAACGGCCACCCCGATCCCAGACCGGAACGGTTCTGCGCCGCGCTGTGCAACGCCTATGAACAGGGGGCGCACCATGCGGGCTGGCCGGTACGGCACCTCGCGGTCGGGGACCTTTCGCTCGCGCTGGATGGCCCCGCCGGTTGCGCCAATCTCGAGGCGGCGATGGCGGACATCAATTGGTCCACACATTTGATTCTTGTGTTTCCCCTCTGGCTCAACCGCCCGCCGGACGCCGTGCGCAGCCTGTTCGAACACTGGCAAAGCGACCGGCGGCGATGCGGTACGCTTGCCTTCGAGCGTTCGCTGCGAACCGTGATAACCATGGAAATGCCCGCATTTGCGCATCGGGCCATGTTGCGCTGCGGCATCGACATTAATCAATTTTCCCGCAGCATTTTGCTGCCGGGCTTTGCCGATCAGCAGCAGGATTTCATCGGCAGCGTCGCATCCATTTCCGCCGGCGCGCGAAACGGATGGCTGGAGAGCATGCGCTGCTCCGGGGCCGCCGCACTCTGATGTATCTTCGCGCGGGGCTTTGGCCTAGCGTTGCTGCGGGGAAATCCGTACACGGCACGTTCCTCTTGTTGCGTACCTTTGACAGGCTACAGCGTGACAGAAGATATGCATGTTTTCGTCGTCGATGATGACGCCGATATCCGCGACTCCATGATGATGTTGCTGGAGGGGGCTGGGTTCAAGGTTCGGACCTTCGCCTCCGCCCGCCAGTTCATGGCCGATGCGGACCCCAAATTGGGCTGCGTCGTCGCCGATATCCGCATGCCGGACATGAGCGGCCTGGAGCTGCAGGAAGAAATCGCCCGGCGCCATTCCGGATTGCCCGTCATCATCATCACCGGCCATGGCGACGTGCCGCTGGCGGTTCGCGCCATGAAAGCGGGGGCGATCGACTTCATCGAAAAGCCGTTCGACGACGAAAAGATGATCGACAGCATTCGCCGCGCGCTGGCTGCGGGTTTGAAAGCCCGTAGCGAATCGGCCGACACCAGGGCCGCGACCGACCGGCTGGCCTTGCTGACGCCGCGTGAACGCGACGTTCTGGACAAGCTGGTGCAGGGCCGCTCCAACAAGATCGTGGCCTTTGAACTGGGAATATCGCCCCGGACGGTGGAGATTCACCGGGCCCACATCATGGACAAGATGGACGCCTCCAGCCTGTCCGACCTGGTGCGCGTCGTGCTGGCGGCGGGCCAGGATCCTCGCGCCGACTAGGCTGCGGCGTGGCTGTTGGTATGGCCGGTACGTCTCTCTATAACCTTCGAGAAACGCCGGGACCGTGCCGACAGCCATGCTCAACTTCGCCGCCAACCTGTCCTGGCTGTTCCAGGAATGGTCCTTCCTGGACCGTTTTGCCGCCGCCGCGGATGCAGGCTTTGGCGCGGTGGAATATCTTTTCCCCTATGACCATGGGCCGGACGTGATCGCCGGCCTTCTGTCCCGCCATGGCCTGAAACAGGTCCTGTTCAACCTGCCGCCCGGCGATTTCGCCGCGGGCGAGCGGGGGATCGCGGCGCTGCCCGGGCGCCGTGACGAATTCCGCGCCTCGGTGGCAACAGCGCTGGCCTATGCGCGGACGCTTGGCGCGCCGCGCCTGCACCTGATGTCGGGCATCGCATCGGGCGATGGCGCGCTGGCGGCCTATCGCGACGCCTTGGGGTTCGCCTGCGACGCGGCGGCCAGGGACGGCATCGATATCCTGATCGAGCCGATCAACAACCGCGACATACCGGGCTATCTGATGAACAACTTCGATCTTGCCCAGCAGATTATCGGCGAACTCGCGCTGCCGAACCTGAAGCTGCAGTTCGACATCTATCATCGCCAGGTGATCCATGGCGATGTCACACGCGGGCTGGAAGCCCTGATGCCCATCACCGGCCATATCCAGATCGCATCTGCGCCGCTGCGCCAGGAGCCGGGCAGCGGCGAGCTGGATGACAAGCGCATCCTGCAGACCATCCGGGGCCTGGGTTACAAGGGCCATATCGGCTGCGAATACCGCCCCGCCGCCGGCACCCTGGCCGGTCTGGGCTGGATGCAACGCCTGGTCTAGCGCTTGGGCAAAGGCGGCAGCGGCTCAATCTTTCCGACCAGGAACAGATAGGACGCCGCGCCCACCAGGCACAGTGCGCCCGCAACCGCCAGCGGCACCAGAAACGAGCCCTTGGTGATGACGAGCATCAGGCCGGTGAAGGTGGTGATCATGATGCCCGCCAAGTTGCCGGCGAAATTCTGGATACCGCCGATGGAGGCGACATGGCCGGGCGTGGGCGCGATCTCGCTCACCACCGTCCAGGTGTTGGCGCCGGTGAAGGACAGGCTGGCATAGGCCAGCGTGAACAGCGCCAGGCAGGCGGCGGTGGATTCCATGAAGGCCGACAATCCGATGGAGGAGGCCAGCAGCATGCCGGTGACCAGGCAGGTCTTGCGCGCCCGGGTGGCGCTCCAGCCGCGGCGGATCAGTCCGTCGGACACGATGCCGCCCATCCAATTGCCCACAATCGCCATCACGGCGGGCAGCGAGCCCAGCGTGCCCAGCGACGCCAGCGAGAAGCCGCGCGTCTGCATCAGATAGCTGGGAAACCAGGTGATGAAGAAATAGATCGCGAAGTTCAGGCAGAAAAGGCCGATCATCAGTCCCCAGACGGAGCGGTAGCGGAACAGGTCCAGCCAGGAAATCTTCGTGGTGACGGTGAGGGGCCCAATGCGCTGCGCCAGCAGGGCATCGACCTGGGCGGGCGCGACGGCGCGATAGCGTTCGGGATCGCGATAGATGAACCACCAGGCGACGGCCCAGACGATGCCCAGCACGCCAGTGGTGATAAACGCGCCGCGCCAGCCCACCGCCGCGATCAGCAAGGTCACCAGCGGCAGCGACAGCGCCGATCCCGCGGTGGAGCCGCTGTTGAAGATGCTGCAGGCCAGGCCCCGCTCGGTGCGGGGAAACCAGTTGAACGCGACCTTGGTGAAGGAGGGCAGGGCAGCGGCTTCGCCCACGCCCAGCATCAGCCGCATGCCGACGAACTGGGTGATGGAACGCGCCAGCCCCGTGGCCATGGTGAAGACCGACCACCAGCCGACCGCAAAGGCCAGGCTGATGCGCACGCCCACCTTGTCGATGAACCAGCCGGCGGGCAGCTGCATCGCGGCATAGGTCCAGAAGAAGGCGCTCAGCACCAGGCCCATGGCGGCGGCATCCAGCCCCAGTTCGGCACGGATGCTGGGGGCGGCGATGGCCAGGTTGGCGCGGTCGATATAGCTGATGGCATTGGCCAGAAAGCACATGCCGATCATCAGCCAGCGTATCTTCGGCATGTCTTCCCCGCTCTATGTGCCGCGCCTGTCTCGGTGCGTTCAACGCCCCTACTGTAGCATCAATATGAAAAGGACGCAGGGGGAGGGACGGGGTGCGGCGGCTGTGCCAGTTGCGGGCTGCCGCGATACGTCGTGACAGAATTGTACGTTGCCGGGCGCAGCATCCGCGCCTAGGCTTTGACGGGGTTTGAGGGGCGATGGACGGATGGCTGAGACACAGCGTCTGCCGAACTGGCTGTTCGCGGTCCTGCACGCGCCCTACGGCATCGTCAACGGCTACTTCACGATCACGCTCGGATTCCTGCTGGCCCAGGCCGGTGTCAGCACCTCGGCCATCGCGGGCATTGCGGCCCTCACTTTGTTTCCCCTGACCTGGAGCGTGGTGTGGGCGCCGGTGGTGGATTTCACGCTCTCCTATCGTGCCTGGTACGTGATCGGCACTCTCGCCGCAGCGTTGGGCATTTTCCTGGCCGGGCTGTTGCCGGTAGCCAGCGCTTCGGTGGTGCTGCTGGGCGTGTTGGCCTTTGCTGCATCCGTGGCCTCGACCTTTACCGGCCAGGTCACCGCCGCCTTCGCCGCCCATGCCGAGGACGGCAAGAAGGGCGATGCCGCCGGCTGGTTCATGGCGGGCTCGATCGGCGGCATCGGCATGGGCGGCGGCCTGGGCCTGTGGCTGGCGCATCACTTGCCGGGCATGCCCTGGGTGGCGGGGCTGGTGCTGGGCGTGATCTGCAGCGGCTGCTGCCTGGGACTTGTGATGGTGCGCGAACCCGAACACGCGCATCGCATGCCGCGTCTCCTCGCCACCATCGGCAATATCTGGCGCGATGTGCTGGGCCTGGTGCGATCACGCACCGGCATCCTCGCTTTTGTGTTGCTGCTGCTGCCCATGGGTACCGGGGCTGCGGGCAATCTGTGGGGCGCCGTGGCCGGCGACTGGAAGGCCAATGCCGACATGGTGGCGCTGGCGACCGGCGTGGCAGGCGGCATCTTCTCGGCGATCGGGGCATTGGCGATGGGCCGGACCTGCGACCGTTTCGGCGCCAAGACCTCCTATATCGTGGGTGCGGCCGTGATGGGCCTGATCCTGGTCGCCATGGCGATCGCGCCGCGTTCGCCCGGCATGTTCGCGGTCTTTACGCTGGGCTATGCCTTCAGCAATGGCGCCATGTATGCCAGTTTCGCGGCCGTGATGCTGGAAGCCATCGGCACCCACTGCGCCGCCACCAAGGCGCCGATCATGACGTGCCTGACCAACATTCCCATCCTGCTGATCACTTTGGTGGATGGCCAGGCGCAGACCCGCTTCGGCTCGGGCGGCATGCTGCTGACGGAAGCCGTGATCAGCTTTGCCGCCATAGGCGTTTTTGTCGGCTTTGCCGCGCTGATGGCGCGCGCCCGGCTGGCGCCCGCCTAGTAGCCCTTGAGGCTCGCCGCCAAGTCGCTCAGATGGGCAATAAGCGTGCGGATGCTGCCATTGTTCTGGCCCAGGAAGGCGGTGAACTGGTCGCGTTCCTCCAGCGACAGCCAGATGCCCGACACCGACACATCCACCAGCACCGGCCGGCCGGTATCGGTGCGCACGCGGAAATCCACTTCCAGCGGCGGCTGGCTGGAGCCCGGGTCGGCCAGCTGGGTAGCAACGATGAAATCGGTGGGACTGCGTTCGGTCGAGCCGGTCACCTTCAGGGTCTGGCCGCTATATTTGGAGAAATAGGATTGGTAGGCGGCCACCGCATAATTCTTGAAGGCGGCGACAAATGCCTCGATGTCGTCCGGCGGGGCGGTACGGCGATACTGGCCCAGGGTGAACAGGCCGATGCGGCGCACATCCACCAGGCCCAGCAGGAAGGTCTCGAACTGGTCGCGGCGCTGGACCGTGCCGAGCTTCTTGTTGTTCAGGATCTCCAGACCCTTGTGGATATTGTCGCCCACAAAGGCTTCCGCGACGGTGGCGGCGCGCGCCGGCTGGGTGACCATGAGCGGCACCGTGAACAGTACAGCCAGCGCGAGGATGGCGCGGCGCATCAAAGGCAGGTCTAGGCGCATGAAGGTCTTCCCGTTTTCTGGAATGTCGCGTTTTGCTATGGCAAGTTCAAGGCGGCGTGGCGGCTTTATATACGTCCCGAAAGTGGCGGCAGTTTCTCAGAAATCCGGCAATTCGGGTGGTTTTCGTCCATTACGGATTTGTTTGTCGCACAGCAGAGTGGAGACCTTCGCGGCGGCTCTTTTCCGGCACCAGGATGAAATAGGCCGCGACGGCGGGAATCACGAAATAGCGGTCGACCTTGCTGTTGAATTTCACGGTCCTGCGGTTGCTTGTTCATAAGGGCCGTTGGTGGCCCCCGCGGCGGCGGGGCAGGGTCTGGCAGCCGGCCAGGCTTCAAACGCCCCGGCCCACACAACCCCACAATCAACGCCTTCAACCCCGTGCATAAATGCCCATCTTTGGCGGGTTTTTGCCGGTTTTTGGGGAGTGAAATCCAGCCTTGTTCAAGGGGGCTTGCGGGGCGCCGAATTCAGAGCATATAAAGATATGCTTATATGTGAGTTGTAACTTTGGATCGACTGGTTTCCATGCTGCGTGCCGCGGGCGACCCCACCAGGTTGCGCCTGCTGCTGCTGTTGCGCCAGGCCGAACTCACCGTCAGCGAACTGATCGAGATTGTGGGCCAGTCCCAACCGCGCGTCTCCCGCCACCTGAAGCTCTTGGGCGAGGCGGGGCTGGTGGAGCGCTTCAAGGAAGGCAGCTGGGTGTTCTGCCGCGCCGCCGACCGGGGTACCGGCGCCGAACTGGGCGCGGCCATTGCCGCCCTGGCCGATCCGTCGCTGCAGGAAGCCGATCACGCAAGGCTGAAGCATGTGCGCGAGACGCGCGCCGCCGCCGCCGCCGCTTATTTCAAGTCCAATGCCGCCGAGTGGGAGCGCATCCGCGCCTTGCACGCGCCCGAGAAGGATGTGGAAGCCGCCATTGCGCGCCATCTCACAGCCGCGCCGATCGAAAACTTCCTCGATGCCGGCACCGGGACGGGGCGCATGCTGGAGCTGATCGCGCCCCATGCCAAACGCGCCGTGGGCATCGATGTCAGCCCCGACATGCTGGCCATCGCGCGCGACCGGCTGCTGCGCGAGAACATCCACAATGCCCAGGTACGGCTGGGTGACACGTATCGCATGCCTTTCCTGAATGGTGCGGCGGGCAACGGCTTTGACGTGGTGCTGTTCCACCAGGTCCTGCACTATCTGGACGATCCCGGTACCGCTGTGGCCGAGGCCGCGCGTGTCATGACGCCGGGCGGCAAGCTGCTGATCGCCGATTTCGCCTCGCACAGGGAAGAATATCTGCGCGAGGACTACGCCCATCGCCGCCTGGGCTTTTCCGACCGGGAAGTGGAAGGCTGGTTCGCCGCCGCCGGTCTTGCCGGCGCGGGCGCCGAAACCATCGCACCCACCGGCGAAGGCGAAAAACTCACCGTCAAGCTGTGGCTGGCCACCCAGAAAACCAAAGCAAAAAAAGAAGCTGCATGAGCCTGGAACAACTGATCGCCAATCCGGGACCCTTGAAGGTCTCGTTCGAATTCTCGCCGCCCAGGACGGACGAGGCGGAAGCCAATCTGTGGCTGGCGATCCGCCGGCTGGAGCCGCTGGCGCCCAGCTTCGTCTCGGTGACCTATGGCGCGGGCGGCTCGACGCGCGAGCGCACCCATCACACCGTCAAGCGCATCGTGGAGGAAACCAGCCTCAGGCCCGCGGCGCACCTGACCTGTGTGGGCCATCCGCGCGGCGAGATCGACGATATCGTGCGCGCCTATTGGGATGCCGGCATCCGCCATATCGTGGCGCTGCGCGGCGACATGCCGGGCATGACCGGCGCCTATCAGGCCCATCCGGACGGCTATGCCTCGACGCCGGAATTGATCGCGGGCATCAGGAAGATCGGCGATTTCGAGGTCAGCGTTTCCTTCTATCCCGAGCGCCATCCGGATTCGCCGTCGCACGGCCATGATATCGAATTGCTGAAAGCCAAGATGGACGCCGGCGCCACCCGCGCGCTGGGCCAGTTCTGTTTCGACAATGACCTGACGGCGCGCTTCCGTGACGACGCGGCCAAGGCCGGCATCACCATCCCCGTGGTGCCGGGCATCATTCCCACCACCAATTTCAATGCCGTGGCGCGGATGGCGGGCAAGACCGGCGCGTCCATTCCCGCCTGGCTGGCGACAGCCTATGACGGGCTGGACGATGACGTAGAAACCCGCCGCATCGTTGCCGCCGCCGTGCTGGCCGACCAGGTCGGCGCCCTGCGGGCGCGCGGCTTTGACGACTTTCACTTCTATACCCTCAACCAGGCCAACCTGACCTATGCGGCCTGCCGCATTCTGGGGATCGCGCCCCAAAAGGACATGACATGAGCACCGATACATTTGGCGGACTTCGCGACGCCCGCATTGCCTGGATGAAGGAAGAGGCGAAGAGGCGCATTCTCCTGCTGGACGGTTCCTGGGGCGTGATGATCCAGGGCTACAAGCTGGGCGAGGACGACTTCCGGGGGCAGCGCTTCGGCAATCATCCCTCCGACCTACGCGGCAACAACGATCTGCTCACTCTGACCAAGCCGGAGGTGATCCGCGAGATCGGCCACCAGTACATGAAGGCGGGCGCCGATTTCATCGAAACCAACACCTTCAACTCCAACTTCACCAGCCAGGAAGATTATGGCCTGGGGCATCTGGTGGCCGAGTTGAACGAGGCTGGCGCGCGCCTGGCGCGCAGCGTTTGCGACGAATACAGCACCAGCGACCGCCCGCGGCTGGTCGCCGGCGTGCTGGGCCCGGCCAACCGCACCGCCACCATCTCGCCCGACGTCAACGATCCCGCCTTCCGCAACATCACCTTCGACCAGCTGCGCGAAACCTATCGCGTCGCCACCGAGGGCCTGATCAAGGGCGGTTCCGACGTCATCATGATCGAGACCATCTTTGACACCCTGAACGCCAAGGCGGCGATCTATGCGATCCAGGAAGTTTATGAAGCGATGGGCGTGACGCTGCCGGTCTGGATCAGCGGCACCATCACTGACCTGTCGGGCCGCACGCTTACCGGCCAGGTGCCCGAGGCCTTCTGGCATTCGATGCGCCACGCTAATCCGTTCGCCATCGGGCTGAACTGCGCCTTGGGCGCCAAGGAATTGCGCCCCTATGTGGCGGACCTGGCGAATGCCTGCGACACGCTGGTATCGGCGCATCCCAATGCCGGACTGCCCAACGAATTCGGCGGCTATGACGAATCTCCGGAAATGATGGCCACGATGATCGGCGAATTCGCCCGCTCCGGCCTGGTCAACATCGTCGGTGGCTGCTGCGGCACGCTGCCGGCGCACATCAAGGCGTTCGGCGAGGCGGTCGAAGGCGTGGTGCCGCGCAAGATCCCGCAAAAACCGAAATACATGCGCCTGTCGGGGCTGGAGCCGTTCGTGCTGACGCCCGAGCTCAACTTCATCAATGTCGGCGAGCGCACCAACATCACCGGCTCGGCCAAGTTCCGCAAGCTGATCGCCGCCAATGACTATGAAAAGGCGCTGGAAGTCGCCCGCGACCAGGTCGAGAACGGCGCCCAGGTCATCGACATCAACATGGACGAGGGCCTGATCGACAGCGAGGCGGCCATGACCCGCTATGTCAACATGATCGCGGGCGAGCCCGACATCGCGCGCGTGCCGCTGATGATCGACAGTTCGAAATGGACGGTGATCCAGGCCGGCCTGAAATGCTGCCAGGGCAAGCCCATCGTCAATTCCATCAGCATGAAGGAAGGCGAGGCCCAGTTCATCGAGCGGGCGAAGGAATGCATGCGCTTCGGCGCCGCCGTGGTGGTGATGGCGTTCGACGAGGTCGGCCAGGCCGATACCCGTGAACGCAAGCTGGAAATCTGCAAGCGCGCCTATGATATCCTGGTGAACCAGGTCGGCTTTCCGCCGGAAGACATCATCTTCGATCCCAATATCTTCGCGGTCGCCACCGGCCTGGAAGAGCACAATGAATATGGCAAGGCTTTCATCGAGGCGACGGCGCAGATTCGCGAGGCTTGCCCGCATGCACATATCTCGGGCGGCGTCTCCAACTTCTCCTTCTCCTTCCGCGGCAACGAAAAGGTGCGCGAGGCGATGCATTCGGTGTTCCTGTTCCATGCCATCAAGGCGGGCATGGACATGGGCATCGTCAATGCCGGCCAGCTCACCGTCTATCAGGATATTCCGACTCCTTTGCGAGAAGGCATCGAGGATGTGCTGTTCAACCGCCGCGAGGATTCCACCGAGCGGTTGCTGACGCTGGCGCAGGAGTATAAGGGCGACGGCTCCGTGGCAGAGGTCGCCGATGCCGAATGGCGCAGCCTGCCGGTGATCGAGCGCATCACCCATGCCATGGTCCATGGCATCGACGCCTTTATCGTTGACGATACCGAGGAGGCCCGCGCCCAGGCCACCCGTCCGCTGGACGTGATCGAAGGCCCGCTGATGGCCGGCATGAATGTGGTGGGCGACCTGTTCGGCTCGGGCAAGATGTTCCTGCCCCAGGTGGTCAAGTCCGCCCGCGTGATGAAGAAGGCCGTCGCCTATCTGCTGCCCTTCATGGATGCCGACAAGAACCAGGCGAAGGAACCGGCCGGCCGCATCATCATGGCGACGGTGAAGGGCGATGTGCACGACATCGGCAAGAACATTGTCGGCGTGGTTCTGCAGTGCAACGGCTATGAAGTGATCGACCTGGGCGTGATGACGCCGACGCAGAAAATCCTGGATGCCGCGCGCGAACACAAGGCCAACATCATCGGCCTCTCGGGCCTAATCACCCCCTCGCTGGACGAGATGGTGACTGTCGCCAGCGAAATGGAACGCCAGGGCTTCGATATCCCGCTGATGATCGGCGGTGCCACCACCTCGAAGGTTCACACGGCCGTCAAGATCGACCCAAGCTATCGCCGTGGCCAGACCGTCTATGTCACCGACGCCAGCCGCGCGGTGGGCGTGGCCTCCAGCCTGCTGCAGAAGGACACCGGCGGCAGCTATGCGTCCGACATCCGCGCCGAATACGAGAAGATGGCCATCGCCCATGCCAACAAGCAGGTCAGCGGCAAGCGCGTGACGCTGGCCGATGCCCGCGCCAACCGCGCCAGGCCGGATTTCACCGATTACGTCCCGCCCGCGCCGGCCTTCCTGGGCGCCCGCACCTATACCAATTACGACCTGGGCGAGCTGGCCAGATATATCGACTGGGGTCCGTTCTTCTCGACCTGGGAACTGGCCGGTCCTTTCCCCGCCATTCTCACCGACGACAAGGTGGGCAAGGTCGCCAGCGACCTGTATCGCGATGCCCAGGCGATGCTGAAGAAGATCATCGATGGCCAATGGCTGCAGGCCAGCGCCACCATCGGCTTCTGGCCCGTCAACCAGTCGCCGGAAAACCCCGATGACATCATCGTCTATGGCGACAAGGCGCGGAAATTCCCCATCCACACCCTGCACACCCTGCGCCAGCAGATGGCGCGCGAGGCGGGCCGTCCCAACCTTGCACTGTCGGACTTCATCGCCCCCATCGGCGTGGAAGACTATATCGGCGGCTTTGTGGTGACGGCGGGCCTGGGCGAGGACAAGCACATCAAGAAGTTCGAGGAGGCGAAAGACGATTATTCCGCCATCCTGCTGCGCGCCCTGGCCGATCGCCTGGCCGAAGCCTTTGCCGAACGCATGCACGAGCGCGTGCGCAAGGACTATTGGGGCTATGCGCCGGACGAGAATCTGGGCAATGAAGCCCTGATCGCCGAAAGCTATCGCGGCATCCGCCCCGCGCCGGGCTATCCCGCCCAGCCTGAGCACAGCGAGAAGGCGACCCTGTTCAAGCTGCTGGACGCGGAAACCCGCATCGGCGTCAAGCTGACCGAAAGCTATGCCATGTGGCCGGGTTCCTCGGTGTCGGGCTTCTATTTCGCCCATCCCGAAAGCCGCTATTTCGGCATCGGCAAGATCGAGCGCGACCAGGTGGAAGATTACGCCGCCCGCAAGGGTTGGACCGTCGAAACCGCCGAACGTTGGCTTGGCCCGATTTTGAACTACAATCCCCGGGCAGCAACCGCAGCCTAAGGTTTGAATGTCTGTCTGGGGTAAAGTCAGTGGCGCCGCCGCCGGCCTGATGGTCGGCGGTCCCGTCGGCGCGTTGGTCGGCGCGGTGGCGGGCCATTTCATCCTGGACCGCGAAGGCGATCCCGGCGTCACCTTCACCATCGCGGTGATCGCGCTGGCCGGCAAGATGGCGCGCGCCGATGGCGTGGTGACGGAAGAAGAGTTCGCCATTTTCCGCCAGGTCTTCGTCATTCCGCCGGACCAGGAAGCCAATGTCCGCCGCGTCTACAACATGGCGCGCCAGGACATTGCGGGCTTCGAACATTATGCCGGCCAGATCGCGCGGCTGTTCGTGGGAAATCCGGCCATGCTGGAAGACATTCTCGACGGGCTGTTCGAGATCGCCAAGGCCGACGGCGTGCTGCACCCGGGCGAAAGCGCCTTCCTGGAAAAGGTGGCCGAGATTTTCGGCTTCGCCCCCAATGAATTCCGCCGCATCCGTGCCAGCCATTTCGCGCCCGACCTCAGCGACCCCTATGTGATCCTGGGTGTCTCCTATGTGGCGGACGAAAACGAGATCAAGCAGACCTATCGCCGCCTGGTGCGCGAGAACCATCCCGACAGCCTGATGGCCCGCGGCGTCCCGGCCGAGTTCATCAAGCTGGCCACCGACAAGCTGGCG
>JAQGLO010000096.1 GCA_028292825.1 Alphaproteobacteria bacterium
GCATGGGCGCCCGCGAAAAGGCAGAATACGATCCAGCCTTTGGCAAGCAACCGCGCAATGCCCATGCGTGAAATCAGGCCGACGCGGCCAGCCCCGCATGCTTCATTTTTTCTTCGCGCAGGCCCTGCGCGATCAGGAAGGCCAGTTCCAGCGCCTGGCTGGCATTGAGGCGCGGGTCGCAGGCCGTCTGGTAGCGATCGGCGAGATCGATTTCCTTCAGGCCCTGGGCGCCGCCCAGGCATTCGGTGACATTCTGGCCCGTCATTTCGAAGTGCACGCCGCCGGCATGGGTGCCTTCGGCGCGGTGAATGGCGAAGAAGCTGCGCACTTCTTCCAGGATGCGCTCCACCGGACGGGTCTTGTAGCCGGACTGCAGCTTGATGGTGTTGCCGTGCATGGGATCGGACGACCACACCACGCTGGCGCCTTCGCGCTTCACGGCGCGGATTAGGCCCGGCAGCTTTTCGGCGATCTTGTCGGCGCCGAAGCGGGCGATGAGCGTGAGGCGGCCGGGAATGTTCTGCGGGTTCAGCGCCGCAATCAGGCGCAGCAGGTCTTCGGCTTCCAGGCTGGGGCCGCATTTCAGGCCGATGGGATTCTTGATGCCGCGCATGAATTCGACATGGGCGCCGTCGAGCTGGCGGGTGCGGTCGCCGATCCACAGCATGTGGGCGCTGGTGTCGTACCAGTCGCCGCTGGTTGAATCGACACGCGTCATCGCCTGTTCATAGGGCAGCAGCAGCGCTTCGTGCGACGTATAGAAGTCGGTGCCGCGCAGCTGGGGCACCGACTGGCTGGTGATGCCGCAGGCGTCCATGAAATCGAGCGTTTCGGAAATACGCTGGGCGAGACCTTTATATTGTTCGCCGGCCGGCGAGTCCGCGATGAAGCCCAGCATCCAGCGATGGACATTGTGCAGGTCGGCATAACCGCCCTGGGCAAAGGCCCTCAGCAGGTTGAGCGTCGCCGCCGACTGGGCATTGGCCTGAAGCAGACGCTGCGGATCGGGAATGCGCGCTTCCGGCGTGAACTCCACGCCGTTGATATTGTCGCCGCGATAGGAGGGCAGCTTGACGCTGTCCTGGGTCTCGAAATCATCCGAGCGCGGCTTGGCGAACTGCCCCGCGATGCGGCCCACTTTCACCACCGGAACGCCGGCGGCAAAGGTCAGCACCACCGCCATCTGCAGCAGCACGCGGAAGGTGTCGCGGATATTGTCGGGATGGAATTCGGCAAAACTTTCGGCGCAGTCGCCGCCCTGGAGCAGGAAAGCCTTGCCGTTGGCGACATCGCCCAGCGACGCCATCAGGTTGCGCGCCTCGCCGGCGAACACCAGCGGGGGGTGGGTCCTGAGCTTGCCTAGCACAGCGTCCAGCGCCGCCTTGTCCGGATAATCCGGCATCTGACGGGCAGTCTTGTCCTGCCAGGTCTGGGGCGACCAAGTCTGTGCCACGCGGCACTCCCTTCAAAAATTGGACCCCGGATATAGGGGAAGTGTCTCCTTAATACCAGAAGCGGCCTGCCCGAGGGTGAACGGGCCCGGGGCGGGAGAAAAACCCGGCGAGAACATTGGCTTGGCGGATTTATGACGCCGCAGATCTGCGCAGGGCCGGCGCCATCCGGCTGATGGCGGTCGAGGCATTCCACGCTGCCCACTAGGCACTTGTCCGGATAGCGGACGGGGGGCGCGGCGGTCAGGGTCGGCAAGGGGGCCGCCGGAGTTGGCCGATGCTGATGCGCCTTGCGATCCTGGCACTGCTTGCCGTGCTGGTCCTGCCGTTCGAGCCCGACCTGGGGCTGGGCCGCTCCGGGTTCATGGCCAGCCTGGACAAGGTGCGGCGCGAAAGACTGGTCCAGTTGCGCGCAGAAATACACGCCGACCGCATGGCCCGGCGCGGTCGTTCGCCCGGCTGAGAGCTGACTTCACAAGCCGCGAAGCAGGCGCTACGCCTTGGGCGTGAAACGCTATGATCGCCGTGCAAAGACGCTGGCCGCCGGACTGTCGGCGCTGGCCGGGTTTGTGGATGCCACCGGCTTCATCAGCCTGGGCGGGTTCTTCGTCTCCTTCATGAGCGGCAACACCACCCGGATGGCGGTCGGCATCGCCGCCGGCACCCGATCCGCCGCCATCGCCGGCGGGCTGATCGCGTTGTTCGTGCTGGGCGTCATCCTGGGCACCCTCACCGGACGTTTCACCCCCTGGCACCGCGCCGCATCGGTGCTGATGCTGGTGGCCGTGTTGCTGGGGCTGGCCGCGCTGTGCGGCGGCGCCGGGTTCCTGCCGGGCGCCGCCATGGCCATGGCCTTGGCGATGGGGGCTGAAAATGCAGTGTTCGAACGCGACGGCGAAGTTCATATCGGCCTCACCTACATGACCGGCACCCTGGTGAAGCTGGGCCAGCATCTTGCCGCCGCGTTGACCGGCGGGCCGCCGCTGGGCTGGACACCTTATCTGCTGTTGTGGCTTGGGCTGGCGTCGGGCGCGGTGCTGGGCGCGGTCGTCTATCCCATGCTGGGATTGGCGGCGCTGTGGCTGGCCGCGGCGGCGGCATGCGCGTTCGCCTTCGCCGCTGCCCGGATGGGCGATTTCACGCGGCCGTAGGCGCCTTGCTGTAGCTCTTGGTGCGCATCGTCACCAGTTCCTCCGCCGCCGTGGGATGGAGCGCGATGGTGCCGTCAAAGTCCTTCTTGGTGGCGCCCATCTTCAGGCAGACGGCGACGATCTGGATGACCTCGGCGGCGTGGTCGCCGAAGATATGACAGCCCAGCACCTTGTCGGTCTTGGCGTCCACGACCAGCTTCATGTAGGTACGCACACCGCGGCCACCCAGGGTGTGCAGCAGCGGCTTGAAGGTGGATTTGTAAACGTCGATCGTGTGGCCCATCAGCAGCGCCTTTTCCTCGCTCAGCCCGATGACGGCAAGCTCGGGGGTGGTGAAGACGGCGCTGGCGACATGGACATGGTCGGGCCGGGTGGGGTTGTCCTTGAAGACGGTCTCGACGAAACACATGGCTTCGTGGATGGCGACAGGCGTCAGCTGCAGCCGGTCGGTGACGTCGCCGATGGCGTAAATGTCCGGGTTGGTGGTGGCGGAAAAATCGTCGACCTTGACCTCGCCGCGCCGGCCCAGTTCCACCCCGGCCTTTTCGACATGCAGGGCGTCGGTGTTGGGATGCCGCCCGATGGCCAGCAGCACCTGGTCGCATTCGATGCCGATGCCGCGGTCATTCTCGACATACAGGCAGTCGCCGCGCTTTTCGACCTTGGCGAAGCGGCTCTGGGGCAGCACGTCCAGTTCGCGCTGCTGCATGGATTCCATCAAGGCGTCGCGCATGTCTTCGTCAAAGCCGTGCAGCGGCTTGTCGCGGCGGAAGGCCCAGGTCACTTTCGATCCCAGGCCGTGGAAGATGTGGGCGAATTCGGCGGCGATATAGCCGCCGCCCGCGATCAGGATGCGCTTGGGCAGCTTGTCCAGATGGAAGGCATCGTCAGACGTGATGCACAATTCGCCGCCCGGCACCGCATGGTCGGCATCGCCCAGGTCGCGGGTGGGCCGGTTGCCGGTGGCGATCAGAATCTTGCCGGCGGTGACGGTCTTGCCGCTGTTGACCAGCCGCAAGGTGTGCTCGTCCTCGAACACGGCGCGGTCATGCAGGATGGTGACGCCGGCCTTTTCGACATTGGCGGTGTAAAGGCCTTCAAGACGCGCGATCTCGCGATCCTTGTTGGCGATCAGGGTGGGCCAGTCGAACTGGCACTCGCCGAAGGACCAGCCATAGCCGGCCGAGTCCATGATGTTTTCCTTGAACTGGCTGGCATAGACCAGCAGCTTCTTGGGAATGCAGCCGCGGATGACGCAGGTGCCGCCCATGCGATATTCCTCGGCGATCGCCAC
>JAQGLO010000116.1 GCA_028292825.1 Alphaproteobacteria bacterium
CGAACCGCTGGCCTCTTCATTGCGAACGAAGCGCTCTCCCAACTGAGCTACAGCCCCGAACCGCCCCATCGCTGGGGAAGGCGGGTTTTAGGGATGGGGGTCCGGGCCGTCAAGCGCCCGCAAAATCGGAAGGTTCCAAGCCGGCCGCTCGCCCAAGCTCGCGGCGTTCAGCCCCTTTCGCATGGCCACTGGCCATGCTCACACGCCTGCGGCGTGCCGGGCCCTCACTTGCCTGTATAGGCCACCCGCCAGATCACATTGGCCACATCGTCGGCGATCAGCAGCGCGCCGTCCCGGGCCACCGCCAGGCCGACCGGGCGGCCCCAGACCTTGGCGGGTTCGCCGGGCGTGCCCATGCCGTTCCAGAAACCGGTGGCGAAATTCTCATAGCCATTGTCGGGCTTGCCGCCGGTGAAATGAACCCGCACCACCTTGTAGCCGGTGGGATTGCCGGCATTCCACGAACCGTGCAGCGACACAAAAGCGTCGCCCCTGTAGTCGGCCGGAAACTGGCTGCCGGTATAGAAAGCCAGCCCCGTGGGCGCGGAATGGGCATGGAACAGCACGTCCGGCGTGATGCTCGCCGCCACCTTGGCGGGGTCTTTTGCCCCCCACACCGGATCGGGGTTCTTGCCGGCATAGGCATAGGGATAGCCGTAGAAACCGCCCGGTTTGACGCTGGTGAGGTAATCGGGCGGCAGGTCGTCGCCCAGCCCGTCGCGCTCATTGGTCGTGACATACAGCGTGCTGGTGCCGGGCGCGAAGGCGATGCCCACCGGATTGCGCAGGCCCGAGGCGAACTCGGCCATGCTGCCATCGGCATTGACCTTGAAGACCTGGGCTCCCGGCTTGAAGTCCGAAATATTGTCGCGCGAGCCCATCGCCAGATAGAGGGCGCCATCCGGTCCGAAGGCGATGTCGCGGGTGACATGGCCGCCCCTGGGCCGCAGGTCGTCGACCCTGGTGGTGACTTTCTCGGGCTTGCCCGCCACCGTCTGGCCGTCACGATAGGGAATGCGCCAGATCGCCTGCAGGTCGCCGACATAGAGATAGCCGCCCTGGAAGGCCAGGCCGTGCGGATACTGGAAGCCGGACGATGCGAAGGTGAAGGTCTTGTCCGCCTTGCCGTCGCCATTGGTGTCGCGCAGCAGGGTGATCTTGCCGGCATCCTTGCTGGGCTCGGCCAGGAAGACATCGCCATTGGGCGCCACCGCCATCCAGCGGGCATTGGTCAGGTGGTCGGCGAAGACGGAGACGGCAAAGCCCTTGGGCACGTCCGGCATCGCGCCGGCAGGGCGGGGAATCTCGTCGGCCTGGTTGCCGACCGCCGGTGTGGCATAGGGCTTGGGCAGCGAGGCCGGGGAAATCTGGAATCTCTGGCCCGGATGGTCGGCAGCCATAGCGGCGCCCATGACCGCCAACAGCCCCGCGCCGACGGACATCATCAGTCTGGATTTGCTCAACCGGCGCTCCCGTTAAAGTTCGATTTACCAATCGCGGTCTTACTGGCGCCATGCTGCGCCGTATCCCGCTCCTGGCTATTGTTGTTTTTGCCGCCCTGGCTGGGCCAGCCGCGGGCGCTGAGGATGGCCCCAAAAAGGGCAAAGCGCCAGAGCACAAGCAGACCCAGTCCAAGAGCTACATCATGGTGGACCCCATCTATACCACCATCGTGGCCGACAACCGCGCCGCCGGCATGCTGATGATCGGCGCCGGCCTGGACGTGCCCGATGCCGAACTGCGCGATGAAGTGGACCGCTCCATGCCGGTGCTGCGCGACGCCTATATCCGCAACCTGATGACCTTCACCGCCAACATGGTGCGGACGGATGCGCAGCCCGATGTCGCCGTCATCGCCGAGCGGCTGCAGGGCGTCACCGACCGCGCCCTCAAGCGCAAGGGCGCCAGGGTACTGCTGGCGCAGGTCGCCATCCGCGTCACCGCCAAGAAGTAGCCCCCTCGACCTTCGCTGCTGGCTCCCCCCGGTTAACCATATTAGGGTGCCCGCTGATCCGCACGAGGCGCCCCCTTTTTCATGACCTGGTCCAGGCCCATCAGCGTGTGGCTGGCTCCGGCGTTGCTGGTGGCGCTGGGCGTGCTGGCCATCCTGACCGATGCCTGGGGTGTGCAGGGCGCACTGTCCAACCGGCTGTTCGACAGCTTCCAGCGCCACGCCGCCCGCATCCAGATTGGCGCGCCTGTGCAGGTCCTGGAGCTTCCCGCTCTTGATGAAGACAGCCTAGTGCGCGTGACCCGCGCCCTGACGCTGGCCGGCGCAAAACTGGTGGTGTTCACCGCCCCGGTCGCCAATGCCCCTTCGCCGCAAAGCCTGGCGGCGCGGCTGCCGCCCGGCAGCGACGCGGCCCGGGCGGCCCTGGCCACCCTGCCCGAACCCGGACACGAACTGGCGGCCGAGCTGCGCAAGATCAAGGGCGTGGTGCCGGTGATGCTGGGCGCCCCCGGGCGCGAGCCGCATATCCGCACGCGCTTTGTCTATCGCGGCGCCAGCGACCCCTTCGGTCAGGTGCCGCGCCTTTATGGCACCGCAGCCCCCGGCGCGCTGCTGGAAGACAATGCCGCCGGCACCGCCGCGCCCAACCTGATCGCCGATGAAGATGGCGTGGTGCGGCGCCTGCCGCTGGCGCTGCGGTCGGGCAATGGACTTGTGCCGGGACTGGCGGCGGAAGCCTGGCGCGTGGCGCGCGGCAAGCCCGATATCACCGTCCTCAGCGACGAGCGCAATCCGCTGTCCTTCCTCAAGGGCGTTGGCATTGCCGCGCTGGAATCGCAGTCTCCCATTGCCGCCGACAGTGACGGCACCATCCGGCTGCATTATGCCGCCGACGCGTCGGTGCGCCAGCTGGACGCCGACAATCTGGATGACGCGGCGGTGAAGGACGCCATCGTGGTGGTGGGCGCGAAAGGCGCGCTGGTGACCACGCCCTTCGGGCCCGCCAGCATCGCCGGCGTCACCGCCGAAGGCATCGAGAATCTGCTGTCCGGCGATGTGCTTTCGCGGCCCGGCTGGATGCGCCTTGCCGAAGCGCTGGCGCTGGCGCTGCTGGGTACCGCCATGATCCTGCTGCTGCGCTTCGGCCTGGGCTGGACGGCGGCTTTTGTCTTCGCCGCCATCGCCGGGCTGGGACTGGGCTCCTGGTATCTGTATGCCGGTTCGTCGGTGCTGGCCGATGCGGCGACGCCGGGCCTGATGCTGCTGCTGGCCTTTGCGGGCGGGACGATCGCCTATCTGCGCGACATGCGGCGGGCCTATGCGGGACTGCGCATGGCCTTTTCGGATTCCCTGCCCCGCGCCACCATCGAGAAGATCGCCCGCCGCCCCGACCTGCTGCACATCGAGGGCGAGAGCCGCATCGTCACCTATCTGGTGTGCGGTGTGCGCCACCAGCAGGGACTGGCCGATGCCTATCGGGGCGACGCTGCCGGTTTCACCACCATGATGCAGCGGGTGCTGACGCCGCTGATCGACCAGGCGCTGGCGCATGGCGGCACCATCGACCGGCTGACCGCCGACGGTTTTGCCGCCTTCTGGAACGCGCCGCTCGACGATGCGGACCACGCGCTGCACGCCTGCGAGGCGGCCAACGGCATGGCGATCATGTCGTCGCGCGTCACCGACAGCCTGGCGGCGCTGCATGCGGGGGCAGACGCACCGCCGCTGGTGGAGATCGGTGTCGGGGTGGCCATGGGGCCGGTGGTGGCGGGCGCCTTTGGCGGCGCGGGCCGGCTGGGCTACAGCGTCAATGGCGATGCGGTGGTGCTGGCCCAGCGCGTCCAGGCGCTGTCCTATTTATATGGTCCAGCGCTGATCATTGCCGATGACGCCAAGCGTGCCGCCGAGCGCGGCTTTGCCTTCCTGGAAGTGGACACCATCGCGGGGCCGGACAATGCGCCCGTCACCCTGCATGCCATCATGGGCAATCCGGTGGCACGCGCCTCGCCCAAGTTCCGCGCCCTCACGGTGTTTCACGACCACATCTTCCAGGCCATCCGCAAGCAGCAATGGCAGATGGCGCGCGAGCTGATCGCGCAATGCCGCCGCCTGTCGGGCGCCAGCCAGAAAATGTACGACCTGCATCTGACCCGCATCGCCTATTACGAAAAACATCCGCCGGGCGAGAATTGGGACGGGGCGTTCAGGGCGATTCTGGAATAGTCGGCATCTCCCGGACCAGCGTGCGGACCTTCTGCGCATCCGCCTCCGTCGCGGGATTGTAGACCACCATGCTGAGATCGGGCCGGCCATCGACGGCAAAGGCCGAAAACTCCACCACCAGCGGCCCGGCGATGGGATGATGCAGGGTCTTCCTGCCGTCGCCATGCACCTGCACGTCATTGTCCCGCCACATGGCGGCGAATTCCGGACTGGTGGCGCACAGTTCATCGACCAGCGACTGCACATTGCGCGCCGCGCCGGCGCGCGCCACATCGGCGCGGAACGACGCCACCACATACCGCGCCACGCTTTGCCAGTCGGACTGGGCCGCGCGGATGCGGCTGTCCTGGAAGATCATGCGCAGCACATTGCGTCGGCCTTCCGGCAGCGTGCCGTAATCGGTCAGCACCACCGCGGCGGCGCGGTTCCATGCGATGACGTCCCAGGTCGCGGTGCGGACAAAGGCGGGGCTGTATTCCAGCGTGTCGAGCAGCCGCTGCAATCTGGGCGTGATGCCTTCGGGCGCGTGGTAGCGGACTTCGGGCGGACGGCCCAGGCCAAGCAGGAACAGATGCTCGCGCTCCGCCGTGGTCAGCATCATGGCGCGGGCGATGCGGTCCAGCACATCGGCGGACGGCGCGCCGCCGCGCCCCTGTTCCAGCCAGGTGTACCAGGTGGCGCTGACATTGGCGCGCTGCGCCACTTCCTCGCGCCGCAGCCCCGGCGTCCGCCGCCGCAACAGGGGATAGCCGAAGGCCGCCGGATCGAGCCTGGCGCGGCGATCCTTCAGATAGATCCCAAGCGGATTGTCGGCGGCCATCCTGTTACCCATTATACCTGTATAATCTCACTACTTTACCAGCATATAGCATGCCCTATCTATGGCCTCCATCCCGTCACGGAGAAAGACCATGCGTATCTTCATCACCGGCGCCGCCGGCTTTATCGGCAGTGCCACCACAAAGGAACTGATCGCCCACGGACATCAGGTGCTGGGCCTGGCGCGCTCCGATGCCAATGCCGAGGCGCTGGAAAAACTGGGCGCGCAGGTGCATCGCGGTTCGCTGGAAGACCTGGACAGCCTGAAGGCCGGCGCCAGGGATACCGATGGCACCATCCATTGCGCCTTCATCCACGACTTCGCGAAATTCGCGGAGAATGGCCAGATCGACAAGCGCGCCATTACGGCGATGGGCGATGTGCTGGAAGGCAGCGGCAAGCCCTTCATCGTCACCTCGGGCACCGGGCTTGTCGCACCGAACATGGTGGTCACCGAAGACATGCGCCGCGATGGCAGCCCGCATATGCCCCGGGTGTCGGAAGAGACCGGCCTGGCCTATGCCAAACGCGGGGTGCGGGCGATGGCGATCCGCCTGCCGCAGGTGCACGGCGCCGACGGCAAGGCCGGACTGATCGGTTATCTGCTGGAAGGCGCCCGCCGCAAAGGCGCCGCCGCCTATGTCGGCGAAGGCCGCGAGCGCTGGGCTGCGGCCCACCGCCAGGATGTTGTCCGCCTTTACCGGCTGGCGCTGGAGAAGGGCGTCGCGGACGGTATCTATCACGCGGTCGGCGAAGAGGGCGTGCCGATGCTTGAGGTTATCGAAGTGATCGGCCGCGCCCTGGATGTCCCCACCGTCTCGATCCGGAAAGAGGAAGCCGGCGACTATTACGGCCCGCTCGCCATGTTCGCCGGTCTCGACATGCCGGCCTCCAGCGCCCTGACGCAGCAGCGGCTGGGCTGGACGCCCACCGGCATCGGCCTGATCGCCGATATCGGCCAGCCGGGCTATTTCAACGTCTGACCGTCAGCGATCCGGCACGTCCGCCAGTCCGTAATGGGCGGCGGGCGTGCCGGTCAGCGCCGCCCACATCTGGTCGCCCCAGGAGAAGTGCCACCATTCGTCGGGATGACCGGCAAAGCCTTCTTCGGTCATCAACCAGTGCAGCAGGCGGCGATTGGCGCGCGCTTCCTGGTCGGAGAAGGAAAAGTTGTTCGCGTCGAGATGCTCGAAGCGGTCGCGGTTGGCCAGCGCGGTCACATCGTCGAACAGCGAGCCCATCCACAGTGCCTCGCCATTCTTCCAGCGCAAGGTGAGATCGACCGCCGCAGCGGTCGCGTGCGGTGCGGGCGATTCCGCGCTTTCGCTGGGCGCGGCCCAGTAGCGTTCCACTTCCTCAATCAGCGCCGCGCCGGTCAGCGCGGGATCACGGCGCTGCAGTTCGGCCGGCATCCACACATCATGAAAGTAGGCTTGCACCGCGCGCGGCCGCCAGGCGTCGAACAGAAAGAGTTCCAGCCCCGCCGCCCCGGCGCGGGCATTCACGCGCAGCAGTTTCTCCGCCACCGACCGGCGCAGCCACAACTGATCCGTTGCTCCCTCGACGCGATGCCAGTAGGGCGGATTGCGCGCGCTGGCATAGAAATTCTCGCCCCGGAGCCCGGCGTCCCGCGCTTCCACCACCGGCTCGCCATACAGGGCATTGCCGCGGGTGATGGCGATGCGGCTGCGAAAGCCCACCCGCGCGGCGCGCATGGGCGCCTGGTCGCCGATGGCGCGGTTTCGCAAGTCTTCCAGTTCACCGAATGCCGACATGCCGCTAGACTAAGGCCATGTCTTCCGAACGCAACGACTATCGAACCCATCGCCGCGCCTTCATCGCCGCCTGCGAAGCGCACGGCTTGGACGCGATCGCGCGTGTGCAGCCGGACCGCGGCGATGACGGAAAGCCGCTGTTCACCGACACAGTCGCCTTGGGCGAACGACTGGCGGCGCGCGCAGTGCTGGTGGTGGGCAATGATGCCAATGGGTCGGCGGCCCAGATCGACCTGCTTGGGACTGCGCCGCCGCCGGGCGAGCGGCTGGTGCTGGTGCATGCGCTGGATCCCGGCCGTTTCGGCGGTCCGGCCGACTCTGTCTGGGCGACGACGGTCCTGGCAGCGGTGGCGGCGGAAGACCTGTCACGGGTGGGCGTGCTGACGGTGATGGACATGACCGGCGGGCTGGAGCCGATCCTGCGCCGCGTCATGCCGCACATGGAAATCACCGTCACGGACTTGTCGCGTCTGAAGTTCTGACGCTAACATCGCCGATGCTGAAAAAACTGCTGCTGCCCGCCTTTTTCGCCACATCCGCCTTTGCCGCGCCGCTGCCGCCGGCGGACAACCAGAAGCTGGCGCATGACATCCTGCGCGACCTGGTGGCGGTGCGCTCGGTGCATCCCATCGGCACCCGCGCCACCGCGAAAATCCTTTCCGACTATTTCCTGAAGGCGGGGTTTCCCGCCGCCGATGTCGTCACGGCCGCCGATCCGAAATTTCCGCACCAGGCCAATGTCGTGGTGCGGTTGCACGGCAAGACCAAAGGCAAGCCGGTGATGTGGCTGTCGCACATGGACGTGGTGGATGCGCGCGCCGAAGACTGGACCCTGCCGCCCTTCCAGCTCACCGAGAAGGACGGCTATTTCTATGGCCGCGGCACCACCGACATGAAGGATGGCGATGCCGGCGTCGCCGCATCGCTGATCCGCCTGAAGCAGGAAGGCTACACACCGAACCGCGATATTATCGCCGCCTTCACCGCCGACGAGGAAGTGGGGCTGGAACAGGATGGTCCCGCCTGGCTGCTGAAAAACCGTCGCGATCTGGTGGATGCCGGGGTGGTGATCAACAATGATGGCGCCTCGGGCGAGATCGCGGACGGCAAGCGGCTGGATTACGGCATCGAGACCAGCCAGAAGGTCTATCTCACCTGGCACCTGGACGTGACCAACAAGGGCGGCCATTCCTCCGAGCCGCGCCCGGACAATGCCATCTACCAATTGTCCGACGGGCTGTCGAAGCTGCAGCACTTCTCGTTTCCCCTCCGCCTGAACGAAACCACCCGCGCCTATTTCCAGCAGATGGCGCAGTTCGAGACCGGCGCGCGCAAGGCCGACATGCTGGCCACCGCCAAAGGCGACATGGCCGCCGCCCAGCGCCTGACCGCCGACATCTCGTTCAACGCCCTGCTGCACACCACCTGCGTCGCCACCATGCTGGCGGCGGGCGTGCAGGAGAATGCCCTGCCCTCCAGCGCGCAGGCCACGGTGCAGTGCCGGGTGCTGCCGGGGGAGAGCGCGGACAGCGTGCGCACGGCCATCGCGGGCGCCATTGCGGACCCGGCCATCAAGATCACCATGCTGGGGAAATTCTTCCCCTCGCCGCCCTCGCCTTTGTCGCCCGCCTTGCTGGGGCCCGTCGAGACGGTGGTGCATGCGATGTGGCCGGGGGTGCCGGTGATCCCGGCCATGGCGGCTGGGGCCAGCGATTCCATCTTCACCCGCGCCGCCGGCATTCCCAGCTATGGCATCAGCGGAGAATGGGACGATATCCATGACGTGCGTGCCCATGGCCGCGACGAACGCCGCAAGATTGACGACTTCTATTCCAGCGTGGAATTCACCTACCGCCTGATGAAAGCGCTCTCTCAATAGGGTGCGGGGCCCAATAGGCTTTCCAGCCGCCGGGGGGTGGGGTATACCGCCGACCCAGTGCGCACCCGTAGCTCAGCTGGATAGAGCGCTGCCCTCCGAAGGCAGAGGCCAGGGGTTCGAATCCCTTCGGGTGCGCCAGTTTTCGTTAGTGAGCGCAGCGAACTTACGAAAACTGAGCGCCACGGAGGACCGCGCAGCGGTCCGAGTGGGCGCCAAACAGTGCCTCCACCGCGGTTCCCTCCGTAAACAAAGCCTTACCGCACCTGCGCCGCACCCGCTCTTTTTTGTTAACGCTGCCCCCCTAAAATCCCCCCATGTTGGGTCCGATTGATTTCGTCGCCATTGCGATTGTCGCGCTGATCTTCATCCCGCTGGAACGGCTGCTGCCGCTGCACCGCGAACAGAAGCTGCTGCGCAGTCACTGGCTCAACGACGCCGCCTTCATGTTCCTGAACATCCTGCCCATCACCCTGGGCGTGGTGTTCTTCAGCTTCCTGTTCGCGGGCGTGGCGCAGCGCTGGATGCCCGCCGGTTTCCTGGCGGCGGTGCGCGGCCAGCCGATCTGGCTGCAGGCGGCCGAAGTGGTGCTGGTCGCCGATATCGGCTTCTACCTGATGCACCGGACCTTCCATGCCGTGCCATTCCTGTGGCGCTTCCATGCCGTGCATCACTCGATTGAAGAGCTGGACTGGCTGGCGGCCTACCGGGTGCATCCGCTGGACCAGATCCTCACCAAGTCCGCCTCGGTGCTGCCGGTGATCCTGCTGGGCTTTTCCGACGGCGCGGTGATGCTCTATGTGCTGCTCTACAAATGGCAGTCGCTGGCCATCCATTCCAACAGCCGCATCGCGCTGGGACCGCTGAAATGGATCTTCGCCTCGCCGCAATTCCATCACTGGCACCACGCCAATGAGCCGCAGGCCTACGACAAGAACTTTGCCGGCCAGCTCGCCTTGCTGGACTGGATCGGCCGCACGCTCTACATGCCGGCGCACATGCCGGCGAAATACGGCACCGACGCGCCGATGCCCCAGCGCTTCGACCTGCAGATGATCCATCCCTTCCGGCGCCAAAAGGCGCCGTCGGTGCAGCAAAGCAACGTTGCGGCCTGAGGCTGCGGGCGCAATAGTGCCGCCATGTTGATGCCCGAACTTCCCATCGCCTTCGGCCTGGTCGCCATCACGGCGGCCAGCGCGCTGGCGGCGCGCCGGCTGCAGATCGCCTTTTCCATCATGCTGGTGCTGGTGGGGCTGGCGCTGGGCTTCATGCCCTTCATGCCGCAGGTGGCGCTGCGGCCCGACCTTGTGCTCAGCCTGCTGCTGCCGCCTTTGCTCTATTCCTCCGGCGTCGGCATGAGTTGGCGCGGTTTCAAGGCCGACCTGCGCGCCATCCTGCAGCTGGCGGTGGGCTGCGTGGTTTTCACGGCCGCCGTGGTGGCGGGGGTGATGCACTGGCTGCTGGGACTGCCCTTGGCCGTGGGCTTTGTGCTGGGCGCCGTGGTGTCGCCGCCCGACGCGGTGGCGCCCATGGCGATTGCGCGCCGTCATGCTGTGCCGGGCCGCATCCTCACCATCCTGGAGGGCGAAGGGCTGGTGAATGACGCCACCGCCCTGATCCTGTTTTCCTTCGCCATCGCCGCCGTCATGGGCGGCGCGGCCTTTTCCCTTCCCAAGGCGGTGGGCGAGTTCCTGATCATCGTGACAGGCGAGATCGCCTGGGGTCTTGGCGTCGGCTGGGCTTCGCTGGCGCTGCGACGCTGGGCGTCGGAAACCCGCGTCGAGATGGTGATCTCGCTGCTGACGCCCTTCGCCGCCTTCTGGGTGCCCGAAGCCCTGGGCGGCTCGGGCGTGCTGGCCACCGTTACCTGCGGATTGTTCGTCAGCTGGAACGGTCCGCGCTTCATCTCGCCCGCCACCCGCCTGCAAGGCTTCTTTGTCTGGGACCTGGTGGTCTATCTGATCGAAGGCGTGGTGTTCCTGCTGACCGGGCTCCAGGCCCGCATCGTGGTGGAGCGGCTGCATCCCGGCGACTGGAGCCGGGTGCTGATCGCTTCAGCCGCGACCTGCGCCGCCATTGTCCTGGTGCGCTTCTTCTGGGTCTTCACCGTCACCTACCTGCCGGGAAAGCTGTGGCCGGCCTATCGCGCCAGGCATCCGGGACCGCCGTGGCGGCAGGTGTTTGTCGTGGCCTTTACCGGTATTCGCGGCGTGGTGTCGCTGGCGGCGGCCTTGTCCATTCCGTTCATGGCGGGCGGCACGGATTTCCCTGATCGCGACCTGCTGCTGCTGGTCACCTTCGTGGTGATCCTGGTGACACTGGTGGGCCAAGGCCTGAGCTTTGCCTGGGTGATCAAGGTGCTGGGCCTGGCCCAGGATGGCGAGCGCGAGGCGCAGCAGGCCAAGCTCAAGGAAGTGGCGGCGCGGGTGAAAAGCATCGATGCGGCGCTGGCGCGGCTGGACCAGCTGGAAGGCGCCGCCTCTGCGCCTGAGACGGTGGCGGCGCTGCGGCGGCGGCATGAAGACCGCCGCGCCTATTTCGTCGCCGCCTGCCAGGATATTTCCGAGGGCCTGACGGCGCTCAGTTCCTCGGCGCTGCAACTGCGCTTCCTGGAGGCGGAACGCAAAAGCATCGCCGACCTTTATACCCGCGGCGAGATCGGCGACGAGGCCCGTCGCCGCATCGAGCGCGAAATGGACCTGGAAGATTCCCGCCTGCGCCATGCGGCGGAAAGCGGCGCGGCGCGGTTAATTTAGGTCTGCTTTCGCCACACCAGCATCTTCGTCGTCATGTCCTGCACCGCTTCGCCCTTCTGGTTGCGGGTGATGCTGTGCACCGTGATCATGCCGCGCTCGGGGCGCGAACGCGACGGCGTCACCGCCAGGATTTCGCTTTCCACCGTCAGGATGTCGCCGGGGCGGGTGGGACGCGGCCAGGTCAGTTCGCCGCCGGCGCCGATAAGCCCGCCCGCGATCGGCATGCCGCTCTTCACCAGCAGCGACATGGTGATGGACGCGGTGTGCCAGCCGCTGGCAGCCAGGCCGTGGAAGAAGGTGTTTTCAGCCGCCGCCTCGTCGAGGTGAAAGGGCTGCGGATCGAACTGCGCCGCAAAGGCCTTGATCTGGGCGGCGTCCAGCGCGTGGGCAGCGCTGGTGAAGCGCTGCCCGACCGCGAAGTCTTCGAGATAGAGTTCGGCCATGTGGCCAGTTTAAGCGGCGATCAGCTTCTTGGCGATCTGGGTCACGCGCTTGCCCTGGAACTGGGCGACCGCGATCTCGGCATCGCTCGGACCGGCCGGCGGATGGCCGGAGATCACTGAGGCGCCATAGGGCGAACCGGCGCCCGCGAACATCGCGCCATCGGCATAGCCGGTGGGCACGATGATCAGGCCCAGATGGGCCAGCACCGGATACAGCGACAGGGTCGTCACTTCATTGCCGCCATGGGGCTGGGACGAGGCGGCGAAGGCCGAACCGGCCTTGCCGACCAGCTTGCCCGTGGCCCAGAGGCCTCCAAGGCTGTCGATATAGGCCTTGAGTTCGGACGACACCGAGCCGAAGCGTGTGGGGGTGCCGAAGATGATGCCGTCGGCCCAGACCGCGTCATCGGCGGTGGGGGCTTCATACTGGCCGTTCAGGGCGTCGGCGCTTTCCTTCCAGCCGGGGACGGCGGCCATCATGTCGTCGGGAATGACCTCGCGGGCACGGCGCAGACGGACTTCGGCCCCTTCGGCGCGGGCGCCGGCGGCAATGGCCTCGGCCAGGCGGGCGACGGTGCCGGTGCGCGAATAGAAGGGGATCAGGATTTTGGGGACGGCCATGGAATTCTCCTTGGTGTGAAATCTCAACGGCAGAGATAGGCGTCTGGCCTTGTTCTGAAAACCGGGATAATTTCGATGCAATCGTTCGAGAAAGTGGAACATTGGACCCAAGAGCCCCGACTTTGGACCAGATCGCCGTCTTTCTGGCGATCACGGAGAGCGGCAGCTTCGCCGCCGCCGCCCGTCGCCTGGGCCGCGCCACCTCGGTGATCAGCTATGCCGTCGCCAACCTGGAGAGCCAATTGGGCGTCACCCTGTTTGTCCGCGCCGGGGCCAGGAAGCCGGAACTGACCGATGCCGGCCGCGCCATCCTGTCGGACACGCGCGGCATCGCCTTCGCCCTGGATGGGCTGCTGGCCAAGGCGCGCGGACTGACCTCGGGCCTGGAGGCGGAAGTCTCGCTGGTGGTGGATGTGATGCTGCCGGCCAAGCGGCTGGTGAAGGCGCTGGAGGAATTCAGCCGCAAATTTCCCACCGTCGCCCTGCGCCTGAGCGTCGAGGCGCTGGGCGCGGTGACCCAGATGGTGATGAGCGGCCATGCCGTGTTCGGGGTGAGCGGTCCCCTGGAAGTGTCGAACGATCTTCTCACCCGCGGCCCAGCCGGGTCGGTGAAGCTGGTGCCGGTGGCGGCGCAAGGTCATCCCCTGGCCCATCTGCCCGGGCCGCTCAGCGCGGCGGTGACACGCGATCATATTCAACTTGTCCTCACCGACCGGTCGCAACTGACGGCAGGGCGCGACTTCGGCGTCCTGTCGGTGAAGAGCTGGCGCCTTGCCGACCTGGGCGCCAAGCATGCGCTGCTGCTGGCAGGCATGGGCTGGGGCAACATGCCCAAGCCCATGGTGAGCGACGACATCAAGCGCGGGCGGCTGGTGGTGCTGGATGTCGAGATGCCCGGCGACTTCGCCTATCCCCTTCACACCGTCTATCGCAGCGACACGCCGCCGGGACCGGCCGCGTCGTGGC
>JAQGLO010000118.1 GCA_028292825.1 Alphaproteobacteria bacterium
TTACCGACAACAGGGGGCCGCAATGGCGCACGAAAACGACTATCAGCCCGGTTCCATGGACATCAGCGCCCACAAGAAGAGCTATCAGGGCTTCCTGACCGGCTCCAAGTGGACCTTCATCCTCGTCTTGGGGATCATGGTCTTCCTCGCCATTTTCCGCACCCATTGATCCTGGCGCGGCCCTGATGCGCCTCGCCGTTCCCAAAGAAACCCGGTCCGGCGAGACACGCGTCGCCGCGACCCCGGAATCCGTCAAGAAGCTCAAGACCCTTGGCCTGGACGTGGTGGTTGAGGCCGGCGCGGGCGCCGGCGCCCGCTTTGCCGATGCCGATTATGCCGCGGCCGGCGCCACCATCGCGCCCGATGCCGCTGCCATGCTGAAGGATGCCGACATTGTCCTGAAGGTGCGCGGGGCCGCGCCGGGCGAGATTGCCCAATTGAAAAGCGGCGCCGTGCTGGTGGCTCTGTTGTCGCCGCACAGCGAGCAGGCCGCGATTGCGTCGCTGGCGGGCCAGGGCGTCACCGCCTTTGCCATGGAATTGCTGCCGCGCATTTCCCGCGCCCAAGCGATGGACGTGCTGTCGTCCCAGGCCAACCTGGCCGGGTATAAAGCCGTGATCGACGCCGCCGCCCAGTTCGGCCGCGCCATGCCCATGATGATGACGGCGGCGGGCACCATCGCCCCGGCGCGCGTGCTGGTGATGGGCGTGGGCGTGGCGGGACTTCAAGCCATCGCCACCGCCAAGCGCCTTGGCGCCATCGTCAGCGCCACCGATGTGCGTCCCGCCACCAAGGAGCAGGTGGAATCGCTGGGCGGCACTTTCGTCGCCGTGATGGACGAGGAATTCAAGAACGCCCAGACCGCGTCCGGTTACGCCAAGCCGATGAGCGCCGAATACCAGGCCAAGCAGGCCGCGCTGACCGCCGAGACCATCAAGAAGCAGGACATCGTCATCACCACCGCCCTGATCCCGGGCAGGGCTGCGCCCATCCTGGTGACGGAAGAGATGATCAAGACCATGAAGCCGGGCTCGGTGATCGTGGACCTGGCCGCGGGCGCGGGCGGCAACACGCCGCTCAGCAAGCCCGACGAAGTGGTGGAGGTGCATGGCGTCACCATCATGGGCCATACCAACCTGCCAGGCCGGCTTTCCACCGATGCCTCGTCGCTCTATGCCCGCAACCTGTTCAACTTCGTCTCCCTGATCGTGGACAAGAAGACCGGGGCGCTGGCGATCGACTGGAATGACGAGATCATCAAGGGCGCCGCCGTCGCCGGTGCGCCTGCCGCTGCTGGGGCATAAGTCATGGAAATGATCGACCCGTTCGTCTTCCGCCTTTCGATCTTTGTGCTGGCGATCTTTGTCGGCTATTTCGTGGTTTGGGGTGTGACCCCCGCGCTGCACACCCCGCTGATGGCGGTGACCAATGCGATCAGTTCGGTGATCGTGGTCGGCGCGCTGGTCGCGGTCAGCGTCTCGGCCGTGCCGCATATCAGCCATATCGCAATCGCGCCCGGCGGCGGGGCCACCAGCGACCAGGTGCTGGCGGCTTACAAGTCCATCCAGCATCACGAAACCGGCGGCGCCTGGATTTCCAAGGGCCTGGGTTTTGTCGCCCTCATTCTCGCAGCCGTGAACATCTTCGGCGGCTTCCTGGTTACCGCCCGCATGCTGGCGATGTACAAGAAGAAGGCCAAGTAGATGCGCCCTCAAGCAGCGAAGCGGTAGGGCAAACATGAAGGCCGATATTGCAGCCCTTCTCTATCTCGCATCCGGCGTTCTCTTCATCCTGGCGCTGAAGGGCCTGTCCTCGCCGGCGTCCTCGCGCACCGGCAACCGCAATGGCATGATCGGCATGGCCATCGCCATTGCCACCACGCTGTGGGTGGCGGGCATCTACGACATGCTGACCTGGGGCATGATCGCGGCGGGCCTGGCCATCGGCGGCGGCATCGGCGCGGTGATGGCCAAGCGCATCGCCATGACCAACATGCCCCAGCTGGTCGCGGCCTTCCATTCGCTGGTCGGCCTGGCCGCCGTGCTGGTCGCGGGCGCCGCCTTCTATTCCCCCGACGCCTTCGGCATCGGCTTTGAAGGCGCCATCCGCACCCAGTCGCTGATCGAGATGTCGCTGGGCGTCGCCATCGGCGCCATCACCTTTGCCGGCTCGCTGATCGCCTTCGCCAAGCTCAACGGCAACATGAGCGGCGCGCCCATCATGCTGCCGGCCCGGCACCTGCTGAACCTGGTTCTCTTCCTGGTCATCATCGGACTGATCGGCTTCTTCGCGGTTCACCAGCCGGCCTGGGCCTTTTGGGCCATTGCCGGCCTCAGCTTCGTCCTGGGCATCACCCTGATCATCCCCATCGGCGGCGCCGACATGCCGGTGGTGGTGTCGATGCTGAACAGCTATTCCGGCTGGGCGGCGGCGGCCATGGGCTTCACCCTGGAGAACTCCGCCCTGATCATCACCGGCGCACTGGTGGGCTCGTCGGGCGCGATCCTGTCCTACATCATGTGCAAAGCCATGAACCGCAGCTTCATCAGCGTCATTGCCGGCGGCTTTGGCGGCGACACCGGCGGTCCGAAGGGCCCTGCCGAAACCCGTCCCGTCAAGCAGGGCTCGGCCGAAGACGCCGCCTTCATCATGAAGAACGCCGCCAGCGTCATCATCGTGCCGGGTTATGGCATGGCGGTGGCCCAGGCCCAGCACGCGGTGCGGGAAATGGCCGACAAGCTGAAGAAGGAAGGCGTCAAGGTCAGCTACGCCATCCATCCAGTCGCGGGCCGCATGCCTGGCCACATGAACGTGCTGCTGGCGGAGGCCAATGTGCCTTATGACGAAGTGTTCGAGCTGGAGGACATCAACTCCCAGTTCGCCCAGGCCGATGTCGCCTATGTGATCGGCGCCAATGACGTTACCAATCCGTCGGCCAAGACCGATCCCAAGTCGCCCATCTACGGCATGCCGATCCTGGATGTGGAAAAGGCCAAGACCGTGCTCTTCATCAAGCGCGGCATGGGCTCGGGCTATGCCGGCGTCGAGAATGAGCTGTTCTTCCGCGACAACACCATGATGCTGTTCGCCGACGCCAAGAAGATGACGGAAGAAATCGTCAAGGCGCTCGATCATTAATGACCGTCCGTGACGCCCGCCTGCCGCAGGACGAACCGGCCATCCTGTCCTTCATCACCGGCTTGCAGGATTATGAAGCCGCCTTTGAACCCAACCGCCGCCGCGATCCCGCTTTCGCCGCCGACCACTGGCGCGACGCCCAGCATCGCTGCGCCGAAAAGCACGGCGCCATGTTCATCGCCGAGGACTTTGTCCCTGTAGCGGGGGGAAATCCGGTCGGCTGGGCCTTCGCCTATGAGGAGCATGGCGAACTCTTCGTCACCGAACCGCAGCGCCGCCATGGTTTCCTGGCAGAAATCTTCGTGATGCCGCAGGCGCGCGGCAAGGGTTTGGGCAAGGCGCTGATCGAGGCCTGCGAAGCCTGGTCGCGCGGCCGCGGCCATGCGCTGCTGACCATCAGCGTGCTGGCCCGCAACGCCCGCGCCATCCGGTCTTATGAGGGCAGCGGCTACGCGCCCTATACCGTCACGATGCGCCGCTATCTCTAGTGCGTCACAGCGTGATGGTGGCGCCATTGCCCAGCAGGGCGACGCCGTCCGGCACATCCTTGCTGTCATCCCCGTCGCAGGAGACGACCGCGGAATTCAGCCAAGGGCTGTTTGCCGGGACCATCAGGTCGTCCTCCAGCTGGTTGAGCGTCGCGATCGTCGCCAGGTGGATTTTCTGGCGGGCTTCGTCCGAATCCTGCGCCCGCACCCACACCGCCATGGCGCCAATCCCGGACATGCGCCAGGTATCATGATCCGCCAGGGATTCGACCGGTTCGAGCTTGTAGACAGGCATGCGAGCCTCCAGTGCCAGGGGAATTGGCCAAACCCTTAGGCTGTTCCCGGCTGACAAGATACCGGAACTTCCATCATTCGGGGTGCCATGTCCCACGCCAGCGCGTTCCGTCAGCAACGCAGCAAAACAAAAGGACATTGCAATGCCGCAACATTTTCATGCCGTTGTCTGTATCGATCATGCCGAAGCCCTGATCCTGGATTTCTCCAAGGACGCCTTCAACGAAGCCCGCATCACGGCCACCGGCCGGCATGGTAATATCCATCACAAGGCCGGATCGCCGGGCTCGGGCCATGAACATGACGCCAAGGCCTATTTCGAGGCGGTGGCCGCCCAAGCCGGCCTGTCGCAGGAAATCCTGATCATCGGCCATGGCGATGCCAAGACCGAATTCGCCCATTTCGTCCGCGATCATGTGCCGGCGCTGGCGCCGCGCATCAAGGGTGTCGAGACCGTCGATCATCCCAGCAATGGCGAGATCCTGGCGTTGGCGCGGACGTTTTTCGAAGGCAAGGATCTGACAACACCGCAGCTGCCCTGACATCTGACGCCGCGCTTCAGAAATTGTTTACCACGCCAAACGCGCAAGTCCGCCGCCCATGGAGGCGCTTCAAGGCCTTAATTTTATAATCACGATTGCCCGTCAAGGTTGCGCCGGAACAGATACGTCACGGACAGCTATTGTGAAACCGGCCCGGTCGATAGGCCTGCTGCTTTCGGCCATCACCGTCATGTTGGTCATTCTGCTGGTTTCGGTGTTTGCCGTATCGGCCAACACGGCCTATGCGCGTCACACAGAAGCGAAAAGCATACGCGCCACGATCGACCTGACCCGCGACATTCTCGCGACCAAGGAGAATGTGCGCGCCGAGCAGGCCCTTGTGCATGTCGCGCTGCTGTCGCCCGCGCCGGCAGGTGCGTCGACCTTGCGCGCGATAGCCGCCTTGCATGCCAGGTCGAACGCGATGGTGCGCGCGGTACTCCAGGAACTGAAAGCGCGGGCCCGGGTGGACAACCAGAGCGCCATCAGCCGGGCCGAAGGGAATTTCGCCCATTTCAACGCCGTTTTTGCGCAGGTACGGGACAGTCTTTCCCGCCCCATCGCCGGCCGCCGCAGCGACTCGGTGACCGGCTGGAGCGATGCCCCGATTCTTCTTCTGGATCAGATCGACACCCAGTCGGACGTCCTGTCCGACAGGATCGTGAGCCAGGATCCGTTCATTCTGCGGATGCTGAAGATCAATGAATTTGCGTGGGACATGCGCTCCTTCGCCGGCGGCGACCGGCGGCTTCTGGCGAATTTCATTGCCCAGGGCCGCAAGCTCTCGGGCAGCGAGCTGCAGCAACTATCCCTCAATGACGGCACGATCTTCGCGTTCTGGTACACCATAGAGCGCGCCAACAGCACCCATGCCCTGCCGCCCCAGGTTGAAAAAGCCATCCGCCAGGCACGGCAGGAATATTTCGGCACCCTGCGCGGCCAGCGGGCGCGCATCATTTCAGGCCTGGGCCGCGCCGACATGCCACCCATGACAGTCCGGGAATGGTTGCGGCTGACCAATCCGGGATTGAACAGCATCACGGCGATGTCGCAGACCGCGCTGGACCTTGCCAGGGCGCATGCCCAGGCACAGGTGGTTGCGGCCGGACGCGCGCTCGCCGTGGCCCTGGCCTTGATGGCGCTGTCCATCGGCCTGGCCTGTTTCATGGCGGTGTATGTGCTGCAGCGCGTCATCTGGCCGCTGACCATGCTGGCCCGCTCGATGGCGTCTGTCCGTGCCGGCGGCAATGCCGGGATATCGATTTTTGAAAACCGCAGGGACGAGATCGGGCAATTCGCGCGGACCTTGAAGACGTTTCAGGAAAGTGTCGCCAAGGCCCGCCGCCTGGAAGGCGAATTGTTGCGCAATCAGGTGGAAAAGGAAGCCGCCGAGGCCGCGAACCGGGCGAAATCGGAATTCTTCGCCAATATGAGCCACGAATTGCGCACGCCTCTCAATGCGATCATCGGCTTCTCCGACATGATGCAGCAGAAAATCTTCGGCGCGCTGCCCCAGCGCTACGAGGATTATGCCGGGCTGATCAACCAGTCGGGACATCATCTGCTCAACCTGGTGTCCGACATTCTTGATCTGGCCAAGATCGAGTCGGGCAAGGCATCGCTCAATCCGCAGGAGCTGAACCTGCGCGAGATCGTCGACTATTGCGTCCAGCTCGTCGCGCGCGACGCGCAGGCGCGCGACATCGTGCTGGATGTGGCGATGCCCGGCACATCGCCGCGCCTGATCGCGGACGAGCGCGCCTGCCGCCAGATTCTGCTCAACCTGCTGTCCAACGCCGTTAAGTTCAGTCACCAGGGCGGCATTGTCGAAGTCACCGTCTGGGTTGTTGATGGCAATCTGCGGCTTGTGGTGCGCGACAATGGCGTCGGCATCCCCAGCCAGGCGCTTTCGCGCATCGGTCATGCCTTCGAGCAGGCGTCGAACGATCCGCTTCTGGCGCGCAAGGGCACGGGGCTTGGCCTGGCGCTGGTGCGCGGGCTGGTGCGCGAGCATGGCGGCACCCTGCAGATCGACAGCCGCGAAAATGTCGGGACCACGGTGACCGTGGAGTTGCCCCTGACGCCGGTGCAGCGGCTGGTGGCGGCCTAAGGCTCCCCGGCCGCTCGCTTTGGCTCGCGGCGTTGCTCACTCAAATCGGTCCACTGGACCGATTTGCCCCTAGCGGGTCGTGAGCAACCCCATCTTGCAGACTTCCTTCCACTGCGCCGCCGTCACCGGCTGCACCGACAGGCGGAAGCTGGTGACCAGGCTCATGCCCTCCAGCTTGGGATTGGCCTTGGCATCGGCCAGGGTCACCGGCCTGGGCATGTCCTTCACGGCCTTCACCACCACCAGCCCGAACTGGCCTTTCTCGTCGGTGGGATCGGGCTGGAATTCCTCGATCACCTCGACGATGCCGACCACGGCCTTCTGCTCGTTGGAATGATAGAAGAATCCCAGATCGCCCTTCGTCATCGCCTTCATGTTCAGCTTGGCGGTGTGGTTGCGCACCCCGCTCCAGGGCTCGCCCTTGGCGCCCTTCTTCTTTTGCATGTCCCACGACCAGGCGTCGGGCTCGCTCTTGAACAGCCAGTATTTCATCTAGGCTTCCGCTTTCAGGGGGCGCGACATCAGCCGCATCATTGCTTCACCGATCGGCAGCGCGCCGCTCAGCAGATCCGCCATGGCCTCGGCGATGGGCATTTCCACCCCCACGGCCTTTGCGCGCGCCACCAAAGCGGGCGCGGTGTCGACGCCTTCCGCCAGTGCGCCGGCCGGTGCGGTGCCGGCGCCCAGCGCTGCGCCAAACGAAAAATTGCGCGACGACTTGCTGGTGGCCGTCAGCACCAAATCGCCCAGGCCGGACAATCCCATCAGGGTTTCGGGCCTGGCGCCCAGCGCCTCGCCCAGCCGCGCCAGTTCGGCAAAGCTGCGCGCCAGCAAGGCGGCGCGGGCATTCTCGCCCAAGCCCATGCCCTCTACCACGCCGCAGGCGATGGCATAGACATTCTTGGCCGCGCCCCCCAGCGCCACGCCGGTCAGGTCGTCGCTGGCGTAGGGGCGGAACGTCGCCGAACCGAGTGCGGCCTGCAGCTGCGCCGCCAGTTCGCCCTTGGCGGCGATCGTGACGGCGGTGGGCAGTCCGCGCGCCACGTCGCGCGCAAAGCTTGGTCCGGAAAGGATGGCGGGCGCGGCCTCTGGCGCGGCCTCGGCCAGCACTTCGGTCACCAGCTTGCCGGTGCCTTTCTCGATCCCCTTGGCGCAGATCACCAGCGGCTTGCCGGGCGCGATCAGGGCGCGCAGCGAATCCGCAAAGCCGTGCAGCACCTGCGCCGGCACCACCAGCAGCAGCGCATCGGCCTGCGCCGCTTGCACCAGGTCGCCGGTGACGGCCAGGTCCGTGGGCAGGGTGACGCCGGGCAGGAAACGGTTCTCGCCGCCACCGCGCAAGCTCTCCAGCACATCGGGCTCGCGCACCCACAGTGTGGTCCTGCGGCCGGCGGTATTTGCGGCCAATGCCAGCGCGGTGCCCCAGGCGCCGGCGCCCAGGACGGCGATATGGGAAAAAGGGCTTTGCGGCATGACAGGGCGGGTTGCTTATTGCGGTCCGGACCTTATCTTGCCCGCACTATCGTCGGCAAATCGCCCGATTTTCTCCCCATTGCCGTGTGAGCTTGCCGTATGCGCGCCGTTGTGAAACTTGCCGTAGCTGTCTTCGCCGTCATCGGCCTCACCGCCGCCGGCCAGCAGGCGCCGCAGCGCATGTATCAGTCCTATACCGACCAGGAAAAAGCCGACCTCGACAGGGTCAGCGCCACGCTCAACACCATCCGCACCTTGCGCAGCCAGTTCGTGCAGATCGGCCCCGACGGCGGCACCGACCAGGGTGTGCTCTATATCGAAAAGCCCGGCCGCATCCGTTTTGAATACCGTCCGCCCAGCCCGGTGCTGATCGTGGCCAGTGGCGGCGCCATCTATGTGAAGAATGCCCGGCTCAACACGGTGGACAAATACGACCTGTCCGACACGCCGCTGGGCCTGCTGCTGAACGACCGGGTGGACCTGGCCCACAACAAGGCGGTGCTGGGCGTGCAGGAGCGCGACGGCGCCATCATCGTGCAGGCCCGCACCAGCGCCAACCGCAACAATTCCAACATCACGCTGATCTTCTCCGCGCCGGGCCTTGAGCTGCGGCAATGGACGGTGAAGGACAATCAGGGCGGCATCACCACCGTGGCGCTGCAGAGCCCGCGGATCGGGGCGGCGCTGGATGAGGCGCTGTTCACCCCGCCCACCCGTGCCATCCGGCAAAGCGGCAAGTAATGTCCCGCAGGGTCGTCGGCCTGGTCACGGACCATCGGTTGATCGACGACATGCCGGTGCATCTGGCCCATGACGAGTATGTCACCGCCATCCGCGACGGCGCGGAGGCGCTGCCGCTGTTGATCCCCTCGGCCGGGCTGCCCATCGATGACATCCTGGCGGCGGTGGATGGGCTGCTGTTCACCGGCAATGCCTCCAATGTCGCGCCCTCCCGCTATGGCATGCAGGCACGGCCCGGCACCCTGCTCGACGAGGCCCGCGACGGAGCCGCCCTGCCGCTGCTGCGCGCCGTCATCGCGGCGGGAAAACCCGTGCTCGCCATCTGCCGCGGCTTCCAGGAGCTGAATGTTGCGCTGGGCGGCAGTCTGCATCAGCATGTGCACGAGATCCCCGGCCGCCTGGACCACCGCGCCCCGCAAGGCGTGCCGGTGGACCAGGAGTATGCCCTGGCCCACGACATCGCCATCACACCGGGCGGCTTCCTGGCCCGCATCAGCGGCCGCACCCGGGCGGGGGTGAATTCGCTGCATGCCCAAGGCATCGATCATCTTGCGCCGGGCCTGTTTGTCGAAGCCCGCGCGCCCGATGGCCAGATCGAGGCCGTTTCCCTGCCTGGCCCGCCCGGTTTCCTCTTGGGCGTGCAATGGCATCCGGAATGGCGCTGGGCCGAGGACGATCTCAGCCGGGCGATTTTCCGCAGCTTTGGCGCGTCGCTGTAATGTCATGGAACTTTACAGCAAACTAACCTTTGCCTGACAGATTGGCGGCGCTTTCCTTCTGGTTTTTCATGCCCCATCGCGCGCGTCTTCTGGGTTTTGCCTTCACCAACGCCGATTTCCTGTTCGAGATGGACGCCGCCGGCACCATCCTGTTCGCGGCCGGGGCCGCCAATGACCTGGTGAAGGAAGATGGCGATACGCTGGTGGGCCACCCCGCCGGCAAGCTGTTCAAGCCGTCGGAAGGCGCCAAGTTCGCCACCTTCGCCAAGGCATTGAAATCCGGTGGCCGCGCCGGACCCTTCAAGCTGACATTGGCCACCGGCACCGAAGCCAATCTCTCCATGTTCCGGCTGCCGATAAACGGCGCCAACATCTCCTGCACCCTGGCGCGTCCCGGCGGCCATTCCGCCAAGCCGCAGATCGATCCCAGGACCGGACTGGCCTCGCGCGACGGTTTCATGGCCGCGGCGGAGCGCGCGAGCGACAAGGACGCCCTGACCCTGGTGAATGTGCCGGGCCTTCCCGAGCTCTGCGCCCAGCTTTCGCCCGATACCGCCGGCGCACTGATGCAGCGCATCGGCGAAACCCTGAAGACTGCCGGCGCCAGCGCAACCGGCCAGATCTCCGACACCAGCTTCGGCGCCCTGGCCCCCGCAGCGCGCGGCGGCCTGGGCCTGATCCAGAAAATCACCGATGCCATCACCGCAGACGGCCTCAAGGCCCCGAAAATGTCGGAAACCCGTATCGGCCTGGTCGGCGCGGGCCTGACGGCCGAGCAGCGCATCCTGGCGCTGCGATATGTGGTGGAACAATTCGCCCAAAAGGCAAAATTGGAGGGTGACGGCGACATTGCTTCGTCCTTCACCGCCTTGATGGACGACACGCAAATTCGCCTGGGCGAAATGACCCGCATGCTGGCGCATGGCGCGTTCGAGATCGCCTACCAGCCCATCAGCGATCTGGTCACCGGCAAGGTCTCGCACTACGAAGCCCTGGCGCGCTTCACCAATCCGCAAGGCACCGGCGACACCGTCAAGTTCATCGAGGCGCTGGGCATCGCCAATGTCTTCGATCTCGCGGTGGCTGCCAAGGTGCTGAACGAGATTGAAAAATGCGACGTCCATGTCGCCTTCAATGTCTCCGGCGCCACCATCGCTTCGCCCGCCAGTTTCGGCATGCTGGCGGCACTGCTGGCCCGCCGCCGCAAGCTGGCGCCCCGCACCTTGATCGAAATTACCGAGACCGCGACGATCCATGACCTTGAAGCCGCCGGCAAGGCGATCCAGGTGTTGCGCGACATGGGTTTTCGCGTCGGGCTGGACGATTTCGGCGCGGGTGCGGCCTCGGTCAATTACCTGCATGCCTTCCCGGTGGATTTCGTGAAGTTCGACGGCGCCATGATCCAGAAGATCGGCACGTCAAAGCGCGACGATGCCTTGCTGTCGGGGCTGGCCAAGCTGTGCGGCGAGCTGGGCGTCACCACCATCGCCGAATGGATCGAGAATGAAGCCATGGCCAAGGCTGCCCGCGCCCTGGGCTTCGATCATGGCCAGGGAAAATGGCTGGGCGCGCCCGCGCTTGAGATTCCGGCGGTGGCGCCGACCCCCGGCAAGCGCCGGGGCGTCAAGGAAAGCTGGGGCTGAGCCGAATCCCGCGGAAAGCGGGGCGATTTGCACAAATCCAAATGTGGCAGAAATGCAATTGTCACTCTTAAAATGATATAATCCTGCAAATTCGCAAATTTTCTTGAAACCTGTGGCATTTGAGCATAGTTATATCTTCGAAGAACGGCCTTGGGCTGCTGGCACTGCCCCCCGCTCGCTTTCAGCCCCCGTTCTTCGCTGGAGACCCGGTTCATCCCCTCCCGGTGCTCCTCGCGCATATAAAGCGCATTTAGCCCCCGACCCCCCGGTCGGGGGCCTTTTTTTTACCGGACGACACGCCTGAGCGTCAGGCTTAGCCGTCCCCCGCCCGGGACCAGCCGCGAGGTGCCGGGCCGGATGCGGTCGATCCCGTGATAGGCCAGCCTGGCGACCCCGCCAAAGGCGATGACATCCCCCGAGGCCAGCGCCACGCTGGCGGTCTTGCCGCCGCGTGTGGGGCTGCCAATGCGGAACAGCGCCTCATCGCCCAGCGATATCCCGATCACGGCCGCGGTGACGTCTTTCTCATCCCGGTCCTGATGGAGGCCCATTTTGGCCGCCCCGCGATACAGGTTGATCAGGCAGCAGTCGGGCGCGGGGCCGTCATTGATCTCGCGCCACAGCTCCAGCAGCACCGGCGGGATGGCGGGCCAGGGTCTGCCGGTTTGGGGGTGTGTCGGCTGATAGCGATAGCCCGTCTTGTCCGCCACCCAGCCCAGCCGTCCGAAATTGCTTTCCTCCGCCGAGAAGGGTTTGCCGGTTCCCGGCATCACCGGCTTGTACAGCGGCGCCTCGTCCAGGCGCTTCAGGACATCGTCCAGCAACGCCCGTTGTTGCGTGGGAGAGAATTTCTCGCGCCAGAGCGTCACGCCCGGCGCCACCGTCAGCTTCACCACTGGTAAGGGCTGCGCGTCGGCACCGTGAAGATCGCGGAATAGCCGTCGGCGAGACCGTGTGCGTCCAGCCACGCCTTGGCGCCTTCGGGCGTGTAGCGTTCCGCGATCCATGTCGCCAGCGGCAGCCCGCCCGCGTCTTCCGCCGCGAAATCCACGAACGCTTTCAGCCAGCGTTGCTGCTTCTTGGGAAAGTGCAGATAGGGAAACCGCGCGAACTGTTCCTTCGCGCGGTCCATCGCCTGCCAGCCATCGCGATGGATCAGGTACAGCGCGGCGGCGAAGCTGGTGCGGTCCTGGCCGCCGGAGCATTTCAGCAGGAAGGGCCGGGGCGCGGTGTCGAAACTTTCGATCAACCGCACCAGCATGTCGCGGGTGGGCAGCTTGCGCGAATCCAGCATGGCATCGAGATGGGCGATGCCTTGCGCCCCGGCCAGGGCGGTTTCGCGTTTCCACCAGTCCAGGTCGTCATTGCGTCCGCGCAGGTTGATGATGGCGCGGATGCCGCGGCGCCTGAGGAACCCGCCAACCCCGCCGGCCCAGGCCTGCATGGCGCGCGATGCCTCGCCGGGCACCACCCAGTGGAAATTGTAGAGAAGGTCGCCGGTGGATCGCATCCGCGCGATCAGAGCATTTCCGCCCGCGCCCGCGCAACATGCGCGGAATTGAAAAACCGCGGGGCCCGTGCCACCGTCCCGCGCTCACCTTTGCAAGGCCCGCTTTGGCACACGTCGTCGCACAGACACCCGAATGGCGTGATGTCGATGCCGCCACCTTTCGCAGCGAGATCGTGCCGCGCGATCGCCCGGCGGTGATGCGCGGCCTGGTGGGCCACTGGCCGGCGGTGCGCGAAGGGCATGTTTCACCTGCTGCCTTGTGCAATTACATCGCCGGCTTCGATACCGGCCAGCCGGTCCAGACCGCCATCGGGCCGCCCGCCATCCAGGGGCGGCTGTTCTATCGCCCCGACATGCGCGGCTTCAATTTCGAGCGCAGGGTCGAGACCTTCCAGGCGTCCGCCGCGCGCATCCTGGCGCATATCGATGATCCCGAGCCGCCGGCCTTTTATGCCGGCGCGGTGTCCGCCGCCGACTGCTTTCCCGGCTTTGCGGGCGAGAACCGCCTCGCGCTTCTGGACGAGAGCGTGGTTCCGCGCATCTGGGCCGGCAATGCGGTGACGGCGCCGACCCATTACGACATGTCCGACAATATCGCCTGCGTGGTGGCGGGCCGCCGCTGCTTCACGTTCTTTCCGCCCGACCAGCTGGCCAATCTCTATGTCGGACCGCTGGACTTCACACCCGCGGGACAGCCTACCAGCATGGTGGAACTGGCCGCGCCCGATCTGCAGCGCTATCCGCGCTTCGCGCAGGCGCTGGCGGCGGCCGAGACGGCGGAGCTGGGGCCGGGCGATGCGGTCTTCATTCCAAACCTGTGGTGGCACCATGTCGAGGCGCTGGAGCCTTTCAACATCCTGGTGAATTACTGGTGGTTCGATCGCCAGCGCAGCGGCGGCTCGGCCTTTGCGGCGCTGGTGCACGGGATCGCGGCGATCAGCGAGATGCCGGAGAGTCGGCGTCAGGCCTGGCGGCAGATCTTCGATCACTATGTCTTCCAGACCGGCGGCGATCCCGCTGCCCACCTGGCGCCCGAACATCGCGGCATGCTGGGGCGGATGACGCCGCAGCTTGCCGCCCAGCTCAAGGCCTGGCTGCTCAAGGCGCTGCAGCGCTAGAAGCGGCCTGCTTCAAAAGCGGCCCACTTCAAAAGCGGCCCACTTCAAAATCGGAACGTCAGGTCGACGGCGCCAAACTGGTCCTGGCTGGCCTGGGTCTTGTATTCGCGCGAGCGGATGACGCGGGTAAAGGCGAGGCGGAAGGAATCGAAGGTCACCGCCGCGCCGAAGCTGAGATCGCCCACCAGGTTCATCTTCTGCACGCTGCGGCTGGATTCAAACGTATTGCCGTCCAGGAACAGGTTGCGCGCAATGGCGCGGCCATCCACGCCGGCAAAGACATAGGCGCCGAAGCCCGCAGTGGGTTCGAAATAGTCGCTGCCCGGCAGGCTCGGCTGGATGCGCAGCGGGCCATAATCCTTGGGCAGATTGATGCCGAAACGCGCCATGACGCCGGCATTGGCATAGTCATAGACATTGCCGACCGCGAAGCCGTAATGCGGCTCGACATCGAAGACGCCGCCCAGGAAGGAGCGGGGCGCAATGATCTTGAAGGCGCGCTCATAATTGATGATCACGCCGACCTCGTCGCGCAACTGGTGATGCCAGCCCAGCGCATCCTGGTCATGGATGATGTCATGCACAAAGTTCTGCGAATCCTGCGCCAGCGAGGCGGGACCGACCACGCCCAGCGTCACCTGCAGCTGGTCCAGATGCACGCCGCTGTCCGCCACCACGCCCAGGGAGCCATACAGAAAGCCGGCATAGGGCCTGTCGCGGGTCGAGGGATTGACCGCCGCCAGATTGTTGGGCGTGAAGATGTCCTGGCCCAGCGCATAGCGGGTGCGCACATCACCCTTCTTGGTGAAGAAAGGCAGGGCATGGGCAATCGACGTTGCCCAGTCGGGGGTGTCGTTTGGCGCGGTGGTGTAGGCCAGCTCGACGCCATTGGTATAGTCATGGTCGGTGTTGAAGAAGATGTCGTTCTCGAACAGGATCGAGAAGGCGCCCTTTTCGGTATCGGGCGCATTGGTCTGCGGCACGCTCTGGGCCGCAGCCGGAAGCGCCAGCGCCGCCAGGAGGGCGGCGGTCAGGACAAAGTGACGTGGCATTGGGTTCCCCGGTCTGTGAGAGGGGAACTCCTGCAAGGGGCTCCGGGTTGCAGGGGCAAAAGCGCGCGCGCAAGCCAATACTTGACCGGGGGCGTTTGATGCGTATATTCCGCCGCTCTCGCCGGACTCGCGTCTGGTGAAAACTCTTTTAAATCAAGGATTTAGACCATGTACGCGGTCGTCCGCACCGGCGGAAAACAGTATAAAGTGGCCAAGGACAGCGTCCTGAAGGTCGAAAGCCTGACCGGCGATGTCGGTTCCAAGCTCGATCTGGAAGTG